>JBDRVN010000070.1:0-5790 GCA_039801885.1 Caldifarciminota bacterium | reverse complement strand
CTAAGTGTAAAAGGATCTTTTCCGATAAAAAGAAATACTGTATTTATTGTGGGGTTAAATTAGTCCCCTTTGAAAAATCAAAGCCAAAAGAAACACCAGTAATTAAAGCAGAAATCGAAGTCTCTGGGGATAGTCTAATAATTACTTCAATACCAGAAGGAGCAGCGGTATACATAGATAGTAAATATTTGGCTAATACTCCTGTAATGGTTGGTGTTTCCTTAGGCTCTCACACAATAAAACTTGTCTATCCGGGATATAAGGATTACATAAAAATAATAAGCGTTGAAGATGAAAAAACCACGAAGATTTTTTCGGTTAAAGAATGCCCCAAATGTGGTAGATGGTTTAGCACCGATATTTTATTTTCGTATTGTCCTTATTGTGAACAAGAAGAAAAACCTGTTCCTTTGCAGGTCCTCACTGTTTTAGAAGAAAAAATCAAAAAGTGTCCAAGATGTGAACTTTATTTTCCAGATTCATTTAATTTTTGCCCTTTTTGTGAAGAAGAAAACAACCCCGTTAAATTAATCAAAATAAAATAAGGAGGTGTTATGGCAAAAAGAAGAATTTTTTTTGTCATAATTATAATATCTTTATTATCTATTTTTATTTTCTGTGCTAAACAATATGTTCCTCCGAAAGTATTTTTACCTTCGGTGCCAGAAGGAATAACTTTGGGAGGGGATATTTCCAAGATATTTATTTACAATTTCACACCCTTACCACCTCATACAGGTAATCCATTTTCCTACATAGCATGGGCGCCGGATGATTCTTCAATTTTTTATGCCTCCGAAGACGGAAAAAATAATCAGTTATATAATTTCCGCACCGGTTATTGGATTTATCTAAGAGAAAAAAAACCTGACTGGGTACCCACAGAATGGGAAAGAATTCAAAAAACTATAAATTGGTATTCCGAATCACCCGATGGTTGCTATGGAGTAATCATTAGAGATTCTGATAAAGAATTAATAATTTATCAAAAAAAGAATGTTTCAAAATCTATTTCTCCGGCCGATCTTTACGGACGAACACTTTCTAAAATAGTTGGTGGGCGAGTAGTAGGTAAACCTGCCTGGTCCCATAATGGAAAATATATAGCATTGGCGGTAAAAGGTGTTGTCCGAAGTGAATTTCATAATAATCCTCAAACAGCCATTTTTATTACTAATCCAGTTTTTTTGATAACTCTTGGAGGATATAAACCTCAAATTCTCCAACCATCATCAATTGAAGAAAAAACTCCTTCAATCAAAGTCTGCCCTCAGTGTGGGAATGAGTATCCAGATAGTTATAACCGTTGCCCAAAATGTGGAACAAAATTAAAATTTAAAGAAGAGTTAAAAACAGAGCCACAAGAACAAATGAAATAAATTATGGTTGGCCAAACGGTTGGCGATTATAAAATAGTCGAAGAGATTGGTCGCGGTGGATTTGGCATTGTCTATAAGGGAATTCATAAACTGACCGAACAAGAGGTAGCAATAAAAACAATTGATCCAGTTTTAACCTTTGATCCTAAATTTAAAGAACGTTTCTTTGCCGAAGCAAAAATTCAGGCAAAGTTAAATCATCCCCATATTGTAGTAATGCATAACTTTTTCCAATATTATGGTCGGTATTTTATCGTAATGGAATATGTAGAAGGTTTTATCTTACCTAACGGGAAAAAAATAAATAATCTTCACGAACTTATAAATCTTGGTCCATTATCGGAAGAAAGAATTCTCCAAATTTTTAAACAAATATTAGATGGCGTTGGCTATGCTCATAAAAAAGGGGTTTTACATCGAGATATAAAACCATTAAATATTCTATTTACTCCGGAAGGTTTAATTAAGATTGCGGATTTCGGTATTGCCAAAATAGTAGCTGGAGAGACCAATGTTTCAGCTTCGGGAACAAGGGTAGGAACTCCCCTCTACATGTCTCCGGAACAGATTTTAAATGAACCATTGGATAAAACAACTGATATCTATTCATTAGGTGTCACCCTTTATGAAGCAGCAGTTGGGGAGGTACCGTTTAAAGCAACGTCAAGCACTTCGGTAGAAAAACAGCATCTTTCTTCTCCTCCACCGCCTCCTCGGGAGAAAAATCCCAATATTTCAAAAGAACTTGAAAGGGTTATATTAAAAGCCTTAGAGAAAAAGAAAGAAGACAGGTTCCAATCCTGCGAAGAGTTCTTAAAAGCATTGGAAGGGATAAAAAAAAGCGAAAATCTAATTGGTGTCCCTTTATTGATCGGCAAAGATATTGAAGAAGCGAAAAGAATTTTATCCTATTTGGGTTTAAACTTAATTATTAACAACGAGGAATACTCTGATGATATTCCAGAAGGATTTATTATGAAGCAAATACCTTTCGCTGGTTCATTAACAGAAAAAGGCAAAGAAGTTAATGTTATTTTAAGTAAGGGGAAAAAAACATTTATTGATATTGGTGAAACGTTTAAAGAAGATAAAGTTAAGGAAAAAAGCGACAGAGAAGAGGTTAGAAAATTAAGAAAGAGGGAAGTTAAAAAAAGAAATCCATTAATTTGGATCTTTATTCCAATAATTATTTTATTGTTTATCGGTGGCTATTTTCTATTAAAAACCAATGTACTCAAAGAGATAACAAAAAAAGAAATACCGACAAAAGAAATACAAAAACCTCAAACATTTATTATGCCAGATTTAAGAGGTTTAACCTTAAATGATGCTAAAGAATTGCTTTTGGAGAAAGGACTTATATTGTCAAAGACCGAAAGTATATATTCTGACGAAGTAAAAAAAGGAGAAATTATTAGCTTTTCTCCACAAGCGGGAACGGAAATTAAAAAAGGCGATACGGTAAATGTTATCTATTCCTGTGGTTTAAAAACTTGCCCAAAGTGTGGTGCCCAAAGGGAGCCGGGTGCCAAATTTTGTTCAGAATGCGGTTATCAGTTTGACGAATAATAAAAAGGGACTCTAAAAATGTTTATTTAAATATAACATTAATAATTATTAGATTATCTCGTATTTTATAAATGTTGAGAGCTAAAATAAGAATAATTAATGGTCCAAAATCTGGTGAGGTAATTGAAATCCCCAAAGGCGGAATTTTAATCGGTCGGGAAGAGGAAAAATTAAAAGCAGTCGCAAAAGAGCCAACCTCTTTTGGCCTTACAGCCTTAAAAGAAGAACCTTATATTATTGTTTATAAAGACCCTGAAAAACTCTTATCGGGTAAGCACGCTTGGATTGGTTATGATGAAAAGGGAGATTTAATAATAATTGATTTAAATTCAACCAATGGCACATTTATTGGTGAATGTGAAGAGAGAATTAAAAAAGCAAAATTAAAAGATAAAGATGTTGTCCGACTCTGTAAGAAAGGAGTAATTAAATTTGTTGTGGAAATTGAAAAAGAGTATCAACCAACTATTCCTATTCCAGAAAAGAAAATACCAGAAAAGAGAATAAAAGAAAGTTACGAAGAAGAAAAAATTATCCATCTTACGAAGAATATAATAAATATCGGTCGAGCACCAGATAATGACATTGTTTTAAACTATCCCCAAATTTCCCGCTACCATTGTCGGATTATCAAAAAAGATGAAGAAATAATTATTTATGACTTAAACTCCACTAACGGTACATTCGTAAACGGCAGAAGAATAAAAGAAGCAAGACTAAAAATTGGTGATAGGATAAACCTCGGCTCTTATGCCTTTTGGCTGGAAAAAAAGGATTCTCTCTCTTCTGTTGACTATTCCGGGAAGGTTTACCTGGAAGCGCATAGTATCAAAAAGTTAATTAAAGATAAGGTAATTTTGGAAGATATATCGTTTACTTCCTTTCCTTCAGAATTTATCGGTCTGATTGGACCTTCCGGCTGCGGTAAGACAACTTTATTAAATATCATTACAGGCTATGACCCAAATGCTTATGGTTATGTGGCAATGAATGGTCTTGACTTATACGAAAATTATGAGGCACTGCGAAATAATATCGGCTATGTTCCCCAAGATGACATTATTCACCGTTCTTTAACTGTCTATCAATCTTTATATTACACGGCAAAATTAAGATTACCAGAAGATACCAGCGAAGAAGAAATTAGAGAAAGGGTAGAAAAAGTAATTAGAGAATTGGGTTTAGAGGATTGTAAGAATGTACGGATTGGCGACCCATTAAAAAAAGGTATAAGTGGTGGCCAAAGAAAAAGAGTAAACTTAGCCCAAGAATTAATTACCGAACCTACTTGCCTATTTTTGGATGAGCCAACTTCCGGTTTAGATGGAGCAAAAGAAATTGAGATTATGGAACTTTTGAAAGAGATTGCTCAAAAAGGGAAAAATGTTATCCTTACTACCCATAATCTCCGACCACATAATTTCGAAATAATCACCAATATCTTACTTCTTCACAAAGGTCGTTTGGTCTACTATGGACCAGGAAAAGAAGTATTTGACTATTTTGGATTTGGAAAAGATATGCCCGAAAAAATATTCTTCCATTTAGAAGGAAAGTATTGCCCAAATTGTGATACCTTTTATCTCAATATTGCAAGACCAGTGCAAAATTGTGAGAAGTGCGGAAAAGAAATCTATAAACCACCCGAGTATTGGGATAAGAAATTTAAGGAATCAATTTATTATAAGAAATATATAGTTGAAAGAATGGAAATTAAAAAGGTATCTACTAAAACCGGCTATAAACAATTCCGCTCTAAAAAGGAAAAATTCAATATAAGGCAGTGGTGGATATTAACACAAAGATACTGGAAGATAAAACTCTCCGATACGATAAGTACTAGTATCCTTTTGCTACAAGCACCAATCATCTCCTTTTTGTTTGCCTTGGTCTTTAAGGATAAGTCATTTCATGATTTAGGACCTTTAATTTTTATGATGGCAATTGCTGCGATTTGGTTTGGGGCAACCAATTCCTGTCGGGAAATTGTAGCAGAAAGAAGTGTTTATTTAAGAGAAAGAATGGTAAACCTTAAAATACCTTCCTATGTCTTATCAAAGGTATTTGTTCTTGCCTTATTTCTCCTTTTCCAATGTTTCATCTTATCAGGGGTTACTAAGGCATTAGTAAAGGAGTTGCCTGGTTCTATTTTTGCTTTTACCCTTGTGCTTTTCTTTGGTGCACTTGCTGGTTGCCTAATGGGTCTTTTTATCTCTTCTTTGCTTACTTCAACTGAGGGAGCGATGGGACTTGTGCCAATTACTTTAATTCCCCAAATTCTCTTTGGCGGGACTTTAATCCCTTTACACGAACTGGGCAGTTTACGTTTCCTTGCCGACCTGATGATTTCAAGATGGACAATTGACGGATTGGCTAATATCGGAAACCTAAGAAATATCCTATGGTTTAAAGAGACATTAAGGATTCCGGGTTATAACTTATATTTTGACATTTTAATCTTAATAATCCTTACTATTCTCTTTACCGCCTTAACCTTCTTTTCTTTAAAGACAAAAGATATTGTGTAAAAAATGATTGGCAAAATAATTGGGAACTATAAAATCTTAGAAGAAATTGGAAAAGGTGGAATGGGTATTGTCTATAAAGGTGTCCATAAGACACTTTCCGAACAAGTAGTTCATTTCTTTTATCAAGTTTCTTTTCTAAGATTTGTTCGGGCGACATATAGGCGGGTGTGCCAATTCTCTGTCCGGAGAGAAAAAATTTCATTTAAAGTTAATGCGCCATAATGATTGATTCTATCGGCTAAATTCCTTTCAAAGCCCTTTTCTGTCTTCACTCCTTCAATTTTTAAAAATAAGACTTCAATCAATAGGGAAAA
>JBDRVN010000069.1:0-6136 GCA_039801885.1 Caldifarciminota bacterium | reverse complement strand
GGTATTTATCAATTTTATGGCACAGGTATAAATGAAGAGAAAGAAATAACAAAAGGAACAAAAAATATCTCTTTTGAAGGCAAGAAAATCTACGACATAACCGGCAAAATTATAAAAGAAAAGAAGTTAAAAAAAGGTATCTATTTTCTAAAAACCGAAAAAGAAAATAAAAAGATTGTAATTTTAAAATAAAAGAGAAATAAAAACGGATGGTTATAGAAATAATTGATTTTTTATAAAATTTTTGTAAAATAAAGTGGGAAAAAAATTAAAAAAAGGGAGGAAAAATATGGCACAAGAAAAAGAAATATACAATCCGCCAAAAGAACTTGTGGAAAATAGCAATATTAAAAAATTAATGGATAAATACGGAATTAAAACTCTTGACGAACTATTAGAAAAATCTCAAAAGAATATTGAGTGGTGGTGGGAAGAACGGGCTAAAGAACTGGAATGGTTTTCTCCTTGGAAAAAAGTATTAGAGTGGAAATTACCTTTCGCTAAATGGTTTGTTGATGGAAAGTTTAATATTGTCCATAATGCCCTTGACCGACATATTAAAACACCTCGGAAAAATAAAGTTGCTTATATCTTTGAAGGTGAACCGGGTGAGGTTGAATACTGGTCTTATTATAAACTATACAAAGAAGTAAACAAACTGGCAAATGCCTTAAAGAAACTTGGTGTAAAAAGAGGTGATCGGGTAACGATTTACTTACCAATGATTCCCCAATTACCAATTGCGATGCTTGCCTGTGCGAAGATTGGTGCAATACATTCGGTTGTCTTTTCGGGTTTCTCTTCCCAAGCATTAAAAGATAGAATTGTTGATGCCGAAGCAAAGGTATTAATTACGGCTGATGGTGGTTATCGTCGGGGCAAAACCGTGCCTTTAAAAACAAATTCTGATGAAGCATTAAAAGAATGTCCAACAGTTGAAAAAGTTATTGTCTATAAGAGAACAGGTGAAAAAATACCGATGAAAGAAGGAAGAGATTTATGGTGGCATGAGATTACCGAAAAAGAAAGTGATTATTGCGAGACAGAAATAATGGATTCCGAAGATATTTTATATCTTCTTTATACTTCCGGAACAACTGGCAAGCCAAAAGGTGTTGTCCATGTCCATGGTGGCTATGCGGTGGGAACTTACACAACTTTAAAATATGTCTTTGATATAAAAGATGAAGATATTTGGTGGTGTGCGGCAGATATTGGTTGGGTTACTGGTCATAGTTATATTGTCTATGCGCCATTAATGCTTGGTGCCACTTCTATTTTATATGAAGGAGCACCTGACTATCCTGATCCAGGTAGATGGTGGAAGATAATTGAAAGAGAAGGTGTAACAATTTTATATACTTCACCAACCGCAATCAGAATGCATATGAGATATGGTGAACAATGGGCAAATAAATATAATTTATCAACTTTAAGACTACTTGGTTCAGTTGGTGAGCCAATTAATCCAGAAGCCTGGCGATGGTATTATAAACATATTGGTAAAGAAAGATGTCCAATAATGGATACCTGGTGGCAGACAGAAACAGGCACATTTATCGTCTCTCCGTTACCCATCACACCATTAAAACCTGGTTCAGCAACAAAACCTTTACCCGGATTTAATGCTGATGTGTATACTTCTGATGGCAGAAAGATAAAACCAAATGAAAATGGATTTGCCGTAATCACTTCTCCTTGGCCTGCAATGTTAAGGACATTATATAAAGACCCAGAAAGATATAAACAAGTTTATTGGTCAAGATTTCCTAATGTCTATTTAACTGGTGATTCTTGCACAATTGATGAAGATGGTTATTTCTGGTTTAGAGGAAGGGCTGATGAGGTATTAAATGTTGCTGGTCATAGATTAGGAACTGCCGAAGTAGAAAGTGCCTTAGTTGCCCATCCGGCAGTTGCCGAAGCAGCAGTAATTGGCATTCCTCACGAAGTAAAAGGAGATGTTCCCAAAGCCTTTGTTGTCTTAAAAGTTGGCTACAAACCATCAGAAGAACTTAAAAACGAACTAAAAGAATGGGTGTCAAAAGAGATCGGACCAATTGCCCGACCCGAAGAGATTGAATTTCGTGATAAACTACCAAAGACAAGAAGTGGCAAAATAATGAGGAGGTTGTTAAAAGCCGAGGCGTTAGGCTTGCCGATCGGCGATATTTCTACATTAGAAGAATAAAATAAATAACAAGAGGAAATAAAAAAATGTCAAAAAATCGCTGGTTCATAATGATTGGCGCCATTTTAATTCAATTATGTTTAGGCGCCATCTATGCCTGGAGCGTATTTAGAAAACCATTACAAGGTGCGCCCCTAAATCTCACACCAACCCAAGCAACATTACCATTTGCCTTTGTTTTGATATTTTTTGCGTTAGCAACAATAATTGGTGGTAGATGGCAGGATAAAAAGGGACCAAGAGTTGTTGCAATAACTGGTGGTATACTTCTCGGTTTGGGGCTTATTTTATCAGGACTTACTAAATCTTTTTTAGGAATTTTACTATCTTATGGCATACTATCAGGTATTGGAATTGGTTTTGCTTATGTTTGTCCAATTTCGGTTGGTGTCAAATGGTTTCCGGATATGCGGGGATTAATCACGGGAATTTCCGTTGCCGGCTTTGGTGCTGGTGCCTTAATCGTTGCGCCCATTGCCCGCAGTCTAATAGATACTATCAATGTCTTTAACACCTTTATTTTATTAGGAATTTCTTTTTTAATATTAGTAATAATTGGTGCCCTAATATTAAGAAATCCACCAGAAGGCTATAAACCCGAAGGTTGGACACCACCACCAACCTCCCAAGCCACTACTTATGGTTACTCTTCTTTGGAAATGCTTAGCACCTATCAATTCTATTTAATTTGGCTTATTTACTTTTTTGGTTGTGCTACTGGTCTAATGATAATCGGTCAAACCTCACCAATTGGTCAAGATTTGGCAAAATTAACAAAAGAGACTGCTGCCTTTGCTGTAAGTCTTCTTGCTATCTTCAATGCTCTCGGTAGAATTTTTTGGGGAAAGGTTTCTGATATCATTGGCAGAATGAAAACCCTTTTCTTAATGTTTCTCATTTGTGGTATTGCTGTCTTTTTCTACACGATAATTCCTTCTCTTCCTTTTTATTACTGGATTGGTGTTTCTTTGATTGGTTTATGTTTTGGTGGTTATTTAGCAGTCTTTCCGGCAATTACTGCTGATTTCTATGGAACAAAAAATGTCGGAATGAATTATGGACTTGTTTTTACTGCCTACGGAGTTGGTGGACTTCTGGGAAATATCTTTGCTCCGCAAGTTTTAGAAAAGACAAAAAGTTATAATTTAGCCTTTATTGTTGCTGGAATTTTATGTATTTTAGGAGCAATAATTAGCTTTTTTATTAAACAACCAAAAAGGAGTTAAGAAAAAATGAAAAAAACCAAGAAGAAAGTAAAAAAACAGGTTAAAAAAAGAACCGTAAAGAAAATTGTAAAAAAAGCAAAAGAAAAGATTTTAACAAAAGAAGAATTAATTGAAAAAGCAAAGAAACCAGGCGAAGATGCCTTAAAACTCCATCCCTTTTATAAAGGCAAAGTAAAAATTACTGCTAAATGTGCGATAAGAAGTTTTGATGATTTTGCTATTTGGTATACACCAGGAGTTGCTGAACCTTGTAAAGATATCTTTAAAAATCCGGAAAAAGTTTGGGAACATACCAACCGAGCAAATCTTATTTCTGTTTTAACTGATGGCACAAGGGTTTTAGGACTTGGCGATATTGGACCGGAAGCTTCCTTACCGGTAATGGAAGGAAAGGCATTACTTTTCAAATATCTTGGTGGTGTTGATGCGGTAGCAATTGCAGTAAGAACAAAGGACCCTGATAAATTTATTGAAGTAGCTAAACTTTTAGAACCCTCTTTTGGCGGTTATAACTTAGAAGATATTGCCCAACCAAAATGTTTCTATATTTTAGATACTTTAAGAAAAGAACTTAATATTCCTGTTTGGCACGATGACCAACAAGGAACTGCCGCAGTTACCTTAGCAGGATTAATTAATGCCTTAAAGATTGTTGGTAAGGATGTAAAAAGGGTTCGGATAGGAATGATTGGTGCCGGTGCTGCCGGTACTGCTTGTTTAAGAGTAATGGTTGCTTATGGATTTGATCCAGCAAATATTGTGATGTGCGATGAATACGGAATTATTCACAAAGACCGTCCCGATTTTGAAAAACATTTTCCTTACACAAAAGATTTAATTTCCAAAACTAATATTGAAGGGCGTAAAGCAGAAAAGATTGAAGACGCAATTAGAATTACAATGGAAGATATGGATGTGGTAATTGGTTATTCTAAACCTGGTCCGGATACAATCAAAAAAGAATGGATCCAAAGAATGGCAAAAGACCCAATTCTTTTTGTCTGTGCTAACCCAATACCAGAAATCTGGCCCTGGGAAGCAAAAGAAGCCGGTGCCAAAATTGTTGCTACTGGTAGAAGCGATTTTCCTAATCAAATAAATAACTCTTTAGGATTTCCCGGAATCTTTAGAGGCACTTTAGATGTGAATGCGAAAACAATTACTGATGAAATGTGTATTGCGGCTGCTGAAGAATTGGCAAAAGTTGCCGAAGATCGAGGTTTAAGAGAAGACTATCTAATTCCGACAATGGACGATTGGGAAGTATTTCCCCGAGAAGCGGTTGCGGTCGGAATGAAAGCAATTGAACAAGGTGTTGCGAGAATTGTAATGAATAGAGATAGTTTATATAAAAAGGCATTAGAAACAATTAAAGAGGCAAGAAAAGAAATTCAATTTCTAATGGAAAAAGGGCTTATTAAAAAACCACCAAAGACATTATTAAAATGATTATTTGAAAATACTTCTTCTTTCTGCCGAACCTTCCGGTGATTTATATTTAAATTACTTAATAGATAATTTTAATAAGTTATATCCACAAATTAAATTATATGTAATTGGCAATAAAGAAAATCTAAAAGGTAATTTTCAATTATTACTGGATACAAAAAATTTTACGGTAGTTGGCTTTTATGAAGGAATAAAAAAATCTTTTTCTCTTTTCCCTTATTTAAAAGAGATTGAAAGAAAATTTAAAGAAATAAAACCGGATATTTTTATCCCCATTTCTTTCCCTGGTTTTAATCTTCCTTTAATAAAAAGAATTAAAAATAAGAAATTAAAAATAGTCTATTTTGCGCCACCCCAGATTTGGGCATGGGGAAAATTTAGATATAAAATTTTAAAAAGATATATAGATAAAATAATCTGCCTTTTTCCTTTTGAAAAAGAATTTTATGAGAAGTTAAAAATAAAAGCAGTATATTTAGGAAATCCTTTGTTAGAAATTGTAAAAACAGATTTAACAAAAGAAGAGATTAAAAAGAAATATAACATAAAAGATGAAAAAATTTTAATTTTAATGCCCGGTTCAAGAAAGGAGATAATAAGAAAAAATTTACCTTTCTTTTTAATGGTTTACGAAAAATTAAACAAAGATTTCAAAATAAAACCCTTTATTTTAGGGTTAAAAAATTTAAATTATAAAGAATACAATTTTTTAAATCTGCCGATAGTCTATGAAGATCATTATGAATTAATCTCTCTTGCTGATTTAGTCTTAACCTGTTTAGGAACAAGCAATTTAGAAATAACCCTTTTAAATAGACCATTTATTAGCATCTATTTCCCTTCTTTTTTAACTTTATTAATTGGTAAATTTTTAGTAAAAACAGAATACTTTTCATTACCAAATATCTTGTTAAAAGAAAAGGTATTTTTAGAATTTATTAACCCGAAATTAGAAATAATCTATCAAAGGGCAAGAGAAATTTTAGAAAATAAAATCAACTACCAGTCTTATTTTGAAAAGATTAAGAAGATTTTAAATAATAAGAAAGAGATAGCAAAAAATATTATCACTGAGATATTGACTAATTAATAATTTTAAGTTATAATTATATGATAAAATAAAAAGGAGGGGAAGGATGAGGTGGGGATTAATTTTTTTTACCTTATTTACCCAAATTTTTTCACGGTGGACAATACCGATAAATATCTCTAATAATTATTATTCCTCTTTTTTATCAGCTAACAATACCAACAATTTAATAATTGATAA
>JBDRVN010000068.1:0-6606 GCA_039801885.1 Caldifarciminota bacterium | reverse complement strand
CTCAATAAAATTGTCTCACCAGGATTTATTTTATTATCACCATTTCCTAATGGTGGAAAATCATAGATTTCTAAGGTATCAAAAGCAAGATAAGGACCACTACCAGGAATAACTTCACATATCCCTTCATAAGGCAAAGAATTTCTATAAGTAACCGTCACATCAATTATTCCTGTTGTTTGGGGATTAATTTCAAAAGTTATCTGACCTTGACTATTTGTATAGCCATAACGATAAATCTCAAAAGGTATACTATCACCCTTTTTAACACAAACCAAGGCATTACTTACTGGATTGCCTTCTTGAAAGACCGAAACTGTAAAATTTTGATTACCAGGAACAATATGGGTAGGATAAGAAACATTAAGCACTTTTGGAGTTCTCGTATAGATATTAAGTTCGGGATCGCCGAAGAGATTGAAACCAATACCATCAGGAAAATTCCAAAGATACATACTATCTTTTGCCTTTAGGCAACATTTCCCTAAAATATTATTTTGGTTGATAAATAGTTCTTTAATGAATGCCCTTAAACCACAACTCCTTACCCGAGCAACATTCACATCCGAATGGGTATTGCCAAAAAAGGCAACCGCACCTTTCGGCACATCATAATTTCCCGCCCATAACCACCTTTGACCAACATAAGTTGTCTCCCATAAACTGGTACTTAAACTCATTGTCTGACAAGTCATTGATAAAACAATCGGTAATTTCAAATTGTTGTTTGTTAAATAGGGATTGACATTAAATGGAGAATACCAATTACTAACCCCTTGCCCCCGATAGATAACAAAATTTCTTCCTTCGTTTATTCGGTTGATAACATCAGTAGCATTATTTCCCCTTACTCGAGATAAAGAATCGTAATAATATAAATCATTTCTCCAATAATAAGCAAAAATTCTAATATCGTTCCAATAAATAGTATCATCAGCATCACCACCTTCATTAACAATACCACAACCTTTTCTTAACCATAAACTATCAATGGAATAAGTGAGACACTTCTCATAACTTAATGTCTTTTTTACCATTAATGAACATTCTCTTATATTTCTTGCTGGAAAACGACCATAAGGAATATCTGCCTTATTATCATTATTAATATCAAAAAACCAGTTATCAGTATAAATCCGATAGGTATTATCATAGTAACTTGTTAATAAATTGGGATAGCCAACTAATAAAATATATTCTGGTCTTATTGGCCAGTTATTATAGGCATTTATTATATAATTTTTAATCAAAGTGGCATTATTACCACCAATCTCTGATAGTTTAACAATCTTACAAAGCATTCCCTTTTTTGTCTTCCAATCAGCAAGTTCTTTTAGAGCCGGATAAAAATTATCATAGGTAATAATTAAATATCGCGCACCTTCCTGAGCAAGAATAATTGTAAAAAATAAAAAAAGTAATATCTTTCTCATTATACCTCCCTTATCTGTATAATTTTTTTCTCACTTGGAAAGAAATTTAACAATTTTTTTATCTTGTAAATAGAAATATATTCCCTTTTTAGTAAAATTAGCCTTTTGTCCCAAGGGATTATACAAAAATTTATTCTTTGGCAAATATTTGATATTAGAAGATTTATTCTCTTGAATACCAATATTAGAAAAATACCAGTTTCTACCACCATTAGTAGTATATAAAACATATCTTGTGCCAACCGCACAGCCATTTAGAGAATCAGAAAAATCAATATCAAATAATGTTGAACAACCTGGTGGTGTTTCAGCAAGTTGCCAATCTATACCATCTAAACTATAAACAATTGTACCAAACATTCCGCAGGCAAAAATTTTGTTATTAATTACTGTCATTGCCCTTAAATAGTTTCCAGGGACATTAATATATTGCCAACTATTACCACCATCACTCGTATAAAGAACAATTGCTGAGAAATTGGTATCGCAACCACCAACCACATATCCCCGATTTTCATCTAAAAAATATAAATCAAAGAAATCATAAATGGTATCTTTTAAAAGGAGTTGCCAATTATAACCGCCATCAGTTGTCTTCGCAATATATCCCTGACCTTTTAAGAAACTATCTCCTTCAGGATATCTACCAGCACAAAGATAACCGATATTTTCATTAACAAAATGGACACCATAAAAATCTACTTCTCTTGCGGGAAATGGCGGATTGGGTAAAATAATCTGTTGCCATTCTTCACCACCATTAGTAGTTAATAAGATAATCGCTTCACCACAAGCAGCCCAACCATAATTCTCATCTAAGAAAAAGATTCTTGTGGCAAATTTTGAACCACCAAAATTCTGGGGATACCAACTTTCACCACCATCCAAAGAATGCCAGATATAACCGGCTTCACCACAAAGCCAAAGGTTTAAAGAATCTAAGGCAAAGATATCAAAAAGATAACGATAGGTAAAATTCTGGGGCTCTAAAAAACTCCTGCCATAATTTATTGATTTGTAAATATAGGCACTCTCTTTCTCACACATCCAAACATAAGGAATCCCTTTCGCACAAGCAACACCATGATAAACCGGATAATTAATTAAACTTAATAAGAGTATAAACACCATCTTTCCTCCTATTTATTTTTGGGTAATAATTTTACAAAAATAATACCAAAAATCAAAAAATATATTTAGTCTAATAAAATAATCTTTTTTCTTAACAAAATATCTCTCTCTTTTAGCACTAAGTAATAAATCCCTTTTCTTATTTTCTCAACCGAACATCTCTTACCAGTTATATCGTAAAGAAATACTTTTTTATCTTTATTGGTTTGGTAAATTGCCTTTAAAAATCTCTCTTTTCTCATTATTGTCTTAAAAGAAACCGATAATAAATTTTTTTCTTCTTTGATAAAGGTATAAGTATCGGGTGGATTGGGACTAAATTTTATTGCCTTATTATCTCTTATTCTGCCAAAAGTTATATCGTAATCTTGAGCAAATTTTACCTGGATACCACTCTGATAGCCATAATAATTTTTTTCTCTTATCCCAATTGTTGAATAGTTATGAAAGGTATCATCATCAGAAATATTTAAGTATTGGAATAATATCATCCCATCACCAGTTCTTGTCGGATAACGATTTATATCATATAGAATAATCTCGAATGTCTGTTCTTCACCAATCTGCGGTGAGATAAAACCGTGAATATGTTTTATTCTTGACCACTCTAAAATAAACCGATTATTTAATGTATCATAATAGTAATAAACACCAGAAGCACCTAAGGTATCCGGATGGAAATCGTCCCAGAAGATTAATAGGGATTTCTGATAGACAAAGGGATGGTAAAGCGACCAGTTATAAAAATCAGTAAATCTTACGGAATCTAAGATTAAGACACCATTATCCGAAACGGTTATCTTGCTTATTGGCTCAGAAGAAAATCGGAAATTAAAAGAATTTGGTAAAGAGATAACTTTAAAATCATCGTTTCTCAAATCAATCTTCCTTCCCCTACCACCATAATTGGGGTCAATCTCTACCCAATTAAATTCTGGTCTTTCACGATAAGAATAGTCAATATCTTCATAAGCATAATAATTATAAAAACTGGGAGCAGAACAGGCAAAGGAATCAATAATACCAGTATTGAAACTGAATTTTAATGAGCATAAGAGATTATTCTCTTGATAGAGATATAAGATAAAAACAAGCCTTCGATTTCTTGCGGCATCTGGAAAGATTCTTAAACGATAGGGAGTTTGGTTCTCTTTCTCTTCAGAAATCTGAAAATCACCATATTGACTGATTGAATCTAAAATAAGACCAGCCGTACTTTTGATTGCCAATCTACCAGTAATATTATTAACAAAAGAGTTGCCAATATTTTTTATTTTAATATATAAAAGACCTTCTTCGTTTGGCTCAGGAATATTATTATTGCCATCAAGAAAACGATAACTAAGATAATTAAAATTCGGATAATATACTGGAATATTAAACAAAGAATAGAAATTGGAATCGGAAGAGTTTATTCTTAATAAAATTAATAAACTATCTTCTTGTGGAATATTATCTAATCTCAAAATAAAGGGACTTGCTTCTCTTATCTCACCACTTCTGATTTGCCCATAATTTCTTATTGAATCTAAAACAGTTAAATAAGGAGATAAAGAATAGATTATAACATTCACATTATTCTCATCATAACTACCATAATTTTTGATACTGAGATATAAAGAGCAGAGATTGTTTAAATAATTATTTGAAATCCGATAAGAATAGAAAGATAAATTTCTTTCGTTTGTTAAAATCGGTAAATTTAAAGAGTAAGGCAGATAATCTTGGCAAGTTATTGTCAATTTTCCATTGCCTTCGTTGATCGTATTTATTGGCAGATAGGCATAGCCTTGTTCATTTGTTTTATAAACAATCGGTAAAGAATCGATCAAAAAGGATACGCGGGCATTTGGTATTGGCTCATTATTATCACTGACAATAACTCTTAAATAATTATTACCAATCCTTAATGCATTGGTATTTAAAGATACTGATAGATTTTTCGGCACTCTCCGCCATAACCTTAAACTTGGGTCACCTAAAATATTATAGGTCTCAAAATGAATCCTTTTCTCTTGACTATCTTTGGGAGTATTAAAGGAGTTTAAAAATAGTATCTTTCCCTTTAAGATAACTTCACCAACCCTTTTCTCTTCGTTTTTGTTATCAAAGAGATAACTAAATATTGAAGCATCTAAACAGTTATTAAATCTTGTGGAAGTTCCCGCATAAGAAGGACCAAAGAATAAGACACCACCAGTAAGATTATTGGGAGTGCCAACTCTTAAAAATACTTCACCTAAACAAGGATTGGCATTAAAATTTCCTGTACCACAATAAAAAGAGAAGATAACCGGTAATTTATTTATATTATTTAGATTATAGACATCTTCCCGATAAAATCTTGGATAATGCCAGCCTTCATAATTTCCCCAACCACGAGCATTGATATACAAAACTCCCCTTTCAATTGCATTCTTTATTGAATCGGTTGTTGGATAAGGTGGTAGGTCATAAAAGATAGTATCTACTTTTAAAAAGCCTTGATTTAATAGTAAATTTCTCCACCACCTTTTTGTCTCCAAGGCACTTACTGCCCTTGTGCCACTACCACCAACATAACTTGTTGCCACTGCCAGACCCTGTTTATAATAACTGGTATCTTGTTGAAGACCTTTTTCATAATAGATAATCTTATCTACCATTATTTTAAGTTCCGAAGAAGTTGAAGCCGAAAGCCTGCCAACATAAATCTCCGGAATATAATCGTTATCAATACAACCATAAGTATTATCAGTAACCAAACTGGTCTGCTGAATAATAAAAGAAGGTATCTTATTTATCGCACCACACAAAAGTAAAAACTTTAATTTAACACTACTGGTATCATAAAAACTTCTCACATAATCTCTAATTTGAACATTCGTATTACCAACCTCTGATTTCTTTCTTAAAAATACATAATAACCAAGTTCTCTTTTCCATTGAACTAATGGCAAAATTTCCTGATAAAACTCATCAGGCACAATTATTAAATAGCCTTCTTTAACTATATCACCAATAATAAAAGAGAAAAAAGATAAAAAGATAAATAAAAATCTTCCCATTTTGTTAAATTTTACACCCTTTCATTTTAAAATCAATATCTTTTTCATCTCTTTTTCGGTTTCTTTAAAGTAGATGCCTTTTTTGAGTTTATTCTCTTTTATAAGTTTGCCAGAAATATCATAGATTTTATCTCCCTTTTTCGCTAACTTCTTTTCTACCTTATTTTCTTTCTCTTCACTTATACTTGGTCTTTGAATATACTTGATTGTCGCATAGTCAAAATAGGTGTCCGAGCCATAACTACCACCAGTAACATAGACATTGCCATTGTTATCAACAAAAAGAGCGGTAGCCTCGTCATAACCATTTCCTGGACCATTATACCTTCTTTCCCATAATAAGTTGCCATTTGCATCATATTTCAAAGTAGCATAATCATCATCGGTGCCGGAACCATAACTACGGCCAGTAATATAGACATTACCTTGATTATCAACAAAAAGAACATAAGGCACATCTTCACCATTTCCTGGACCATTGTACCTTCTTTCCCATAATAAGTTGCCATTTGCATCATATTTCAAAGTAGCATAATCCTCATAAGTGCCAGAACTAACACCAGTAACATAAACATTGCCATAATTATCAACAAAAAGGGAAGTAGCACAATCCCAACTATTTTCTGGACCATTATACCTTCTTTCCCATAATAAGTTGCCATTCCCATCGTACTTCAAAGTAGCATAATCATAATAAGTACCAGAACCTAAACTATAACCAGTTACATAGACATTGCCATAATTATCAACAAAAAGAGCGTTAGCCTCGTCATAACCATTTCCTGGACCATTATACCTCCTTTCCCATAATAAGTTGCCATTCGCATCATACTTTAAAGTAACATAATCCTCATAAGTGCCAGAACTAAAACTAAAACCAGTAACATAAACATTGCCATAATTATCAACAAAAAGGGAAGTAGCACAATCCCAACTATTTTCTGGACCATTATACCTTCTTTCCCATAATAAGTTGCCATTCCCATCGTACTTCA
>JBDRVN010000067.1:0-6726 GCA_039801885.1 Caldifarciminota bacterium | reverse complement strand
TTATTCGGCTAATACCAGCAATGAGAAAGATTATAAAAAATCCTAATATCTTATTTTGAGATAAAAGAAAGAGAATAAAACCAGCAGCAAAGTTGGCAATTAAAGTAATAAATCCTAAAACTTTTCCCCGATAGGCAAAATATCTGCCATACTTATCCTTATCAACAGTATCACTCATTAAACTTTGCCAAATTGGTGTGGCAAAGGCACTAAAACTATTATGAAAAATTAATAATATCAAAAATATTAAAAAGGCAAATTGGGAATTATTAAGAAATGCTAAAAAACTTATCAAAAGCCAGAATAAACCTTGGAAATATATTGAATTGGCAATTATTTTTACCCGACTTTTTAATTTCTCAACAATATCCGCACTCGGTATCTGAAAAAAGGAACTGATAAATTGGGGCAAAGAGTTCAAAATACCTATCTGGAAATTTGTTGCCTTTAATAACAGGGCAAAAGGGGTAATATAACTTTGGGTGAAACCAGCATTTATAGAAGCAAAAATTCCATCTAATAAAGAGAATTTTAAACTTCTTTCTCTTTCCTTTTGATTAATCATAAGATATTTTTATAACAAAAATTTTTATAAATTCAATAAAAATTGACTGTAAATTAAGAATTCTCTATAATAAATAATGGGATACAAATTTGCCTTACAAATTTTATTTGATTTTAATGATATTATTTCTGCCATTCAATTTGCTTATGAGAATAATTTTTCCGCATTAGAGATAAACCTTAATAATTTTCATTTCTTTTCCCAAATTGAAAAGAAAGAAGAGAGAAAAAAGATTTTAAACATAAGTAAAGAAAAAAATATTGATTTACTTTTTCATGCGCCAGAAGGAATATCGCTATTTTTGATTAATGAAGAGATAAGAAATTTCTCTTTAAATTTCTATAAAAAAATCTTTGATTATTTAAGTGAGATAGAAGCAAAGAGGATGACCATTCATTTGGGAAGTGATTTTACCTTTGGGATTTCTGGCGAAAAACTGCAAACCTATCAGGTATATCCAAAAGAATACGAAGATTATTTTGATAATATTTTCTTTGAGATAAAAGATTATATTAAGAAGAATAGAAATCTCTTTTTCTGTGTTGAAAATGTAGGTGGCTTTCGTTATCCTTTTATATTAAATCTTTTAGAAAAATATCTTGGTGATAATTTTGCCTTAACCTTAGATACCGGTCATATCAACCGATTAGAAAAGGAAAAGAGAATGATTGAGATTAATTTCTTTGAAAGGAATAGAAATTTTATCAAAACCTGCCATTTACATGATAACGATGGTAGTTGGGACCAACATAATATCATTGGTAAAGGAAATATTGATTTTCTATATTATTTTCGTTTATTAAAAGATAATGATTGTTATTTTATCTTTGAAGTAAGACCGAAGGAGTCAGCGGTCATTTCTTATGAGAACTTTATTAAAATATTAAAAGAGAACGATGAATTATAAAAAGGTATTTATTACTGGTGCTACTGGTTTCGTCGGCAGTCATATCTGTGAAAGTTTAGTAAAAGAAGGTTACGAGGTATCAGTAATTGTCCGAAAGACATCTAATCTATCTTTTATTAAAGATTTAAATATTAAAATCTATTATGGTAATTTATTAGATAAAGAGAGTTTAAAAGAGCCAATAAAGGAAGTAAATTATGTTATCCATTGTGCTGGTCAGATATTAGGCAAAAAGGAAGATTATTATCAAGTTAACTATTTAGGCACAAAAAACCTTATTGATAATATCTTGGAATTAAAGCCACCTTTAAAACTTTTTATCCATCTTTCAACAATTGCCGCTTGTGGACCCGGTGAGAATATAAAAGAAGATAAAGAACTTTGCCCTCTCTCTGATTATGGGAAAACCAAGCTTTTATCGGAAAATCTTTTATTAGAATATGCTAATAAAATTCCTTTAATTATTTTAAGATTATCGGCAATTTATGGTCCCAGGGATAAAGAGACTCTAAAATACTTTAAGATATTAAAAAAGAAAATTGGCTTAATCTTTGGTGGTAGTTTCTCTTTATGTTATATAAAAGATTTAACAGATTTGATTGTTTCTATCTTGAAAGATAAAAAAGAGAGTAAATCAGGAGAAATATTTAATATTGCTGATGGCAATTGTTATAATTTTAAAGATATTGTTGATGCCTATGAAAAAATTACTAAGGAGAAGGTTTTAAAAATATATCCACCCAATTTTTTAGTCTTCCTTATTGGCTATCTTTGGCAAAGGGATAAAATAAAAGATTTAACGGCTAAATGCTATTTAGTTGATATTGAAAAGGCAAAAAATCTCTTAGGTTTCAATCCGAAATATTCTCTAATCGAAGGGTTAAAAGAGACATTAGACTGGTATAAAAATAACAACTGGCTTTAATGACTAAAAAAGAAGCATTAAAAAAACTTGTTCAGTTTTTGAAAGATAACAAAGTAAAAGTAATCTTTGATAGCAAAGTGAAAGAAGGTGGAAAATGCCGTCTTTATGAAAGAAATTACATTATTATTCCTTCAACCTATAATTTAGAGAAAAAATTATCTATCTTAATTGAGGCAATAAATAACTTAAATATTAATTTAAATGAAGAGATAAACGAAATAATTAAAAAATACCGATGAGTTATGTAATTTTATACACCACAATTGATAACCTTAATATTGGTAAAAAGATTGTTAAAAAATTATTAGAAGAAAGATTAATCGCTTGTGCCAACATCTTTAAAATCTCCTCTTATTATTGGTGGAAAGGTAAAATTGAAAAGGGAAAAGAATATGGTATATTTTTAAAAACAAAAAAAGAAAAATATAAAGAGATTGAAAAGAGAATAAAAGAATTACATCCCTACGAAACTCCTTGTCTTTTACAACTGGAAATTAAAAGGGGATATAGAAAGTATCTTAATTGGTTAGAAAAAGAGATTAAATAATTTCTTCTTTCTCTTGTATTTTACATCCTTGACTTTTCAAAAAATTTTGTTATTATTATATTCTATATGAAAGCATTAACACCTTTAGAAAAAAGACATTTAAGGATTAAAAAAAGGATTTTTGGAACGACAGAAAGACCGAGACTTTTGGTAAAAAGAAGTAATAAACATATTTATGCTTATTTAATAAATGACGAGATTGGTAAAATGATTACCGGTATTGCCTCTACCAAGAAAGAATTTCAAGAGAAAATGAAACAATTAGGAATTACTAAAAAGACAGATATTGCCTACGAACTGGGTAAATGGATAGCAGAAAAGGCAAAATCTTTGGGAATTGAAAAAGTTGTTTTTGACCGCGGTGGTTATAAATATCATGGAAGAGTTAAAAGAGTTGCCGAAGGAGCAAGAGAAGGTGGATTAAAATTTTAAAGGAAGTAAATAGTTATGGCACAAGAATATATTGAAAGGGTTATTGAAATAAAAAGGGTAGCAAAAACAACAAAAGGTGGAAAAAGATTAAGAATTTCCGCTGTCGCAGTTGTTGGCGATGGGAAATCAATGGTTGGTATTGGACACGGTAAAGCAGTAGAGGTTGCCCAAGCAGTAAGAAAGGCAATTGAAAGGGCAAAAAAAGAGATGGTAAAAATTTCTATAAAAGAAAGAACAATCCCTCACGAAGTAACCGGCAAATATGCCTCTTCTAAAATCTTATTAAAACCTGCTTCACCAGGAACAGGAATTATTGCCTGTCGACAAGTAAGAGCAGTATTAGAAGCCTTGGGTTTAAAAGATGTCTTATCAAAATCTTTTGGTTCAAGAAATCCACTAAATTTGGCAAGGGCAACAATTAAAGCATTAAAACAATTAAGAACATTAGAGGAAATTGCCAAAACAAGAAATAAACCGATTAGTTATTTTGTCTTAAAAGAAAATGAAGAAGATAAAAGTAAAGTTAGTTAAAAGCTTGATTGATCAAAAAGAGACTCATAAAAGAACAGTAAGAGCATTAGGATTAAGAAAAATAAATTCAGAAAATATCTTACCGGACAATCCACAAATAAGGGGGATGATAAATAAAGTAAAACATTTAATCGAATGGAAGGAGATTGAAGAATGAAGATTACTGATTTAAAACCACCAAAGGGGGCGAAAAAGAAAAGAAAAAGGGTTGGTTGTGGACCAGGTTCTGGACACGGAAAAACTGCCTGCCGAGGAACAAAAGGAGCAAAGCAAAGGTCAGGAAAAGAATATGGTCCCGGATTTGAAGGCGGTCAGATGCCGCTTATCAGAAGAATCCCCAAAAGAGGATTTCATAATCCCTTCAAAAAAGAATACGCAGTCGTTAATCTCAAAAGATTAGAAAAAATTATTGATAAATATGATGAAATAACTCCGGAAGTTTTAAAGAAAGAGGGATTTGTGAAAAAAGACTTACCAATAAAAATCTTAGGTGATGGTGAATTAAAGAAACCAATAAAAATTGTTGCCCACGCCTTTTCGGAGAAAGCAAAAGAGAAAATTAGCCAGGCAGGTGGAAATTTTGAAATTATCCAAAAATAAAAATGGTTAGAAATGTCCCTAATATTTTTAAGATTCCTGATTTAAGAAAAAGAATTTTATTCACTTTGGCAATGGTCGTTGTTTATAGATTAGGAACCCATATTCCGACACCTGGTTTAAATCCCCAGGCATTAAGATTATTTTTAGAAAGTGTTCGGGGAACCTTTTTTGGTTTGTATGATATCTTTGTTGGTGGTGCTTTATCTAGGGCATCGGTATTTGCTTTGGGAATTATGCCTTATATTTCCGCCTCAATTATCTTCCAATTACTTGGTGCAGTATTCCCAAAAATTGAAAAATTACAAAGAGATGAAGAAGGAAGAAAGAAGATAAATCAATGGACGAGATATTTAACGGTCTTATTGGCAATCATCCAAGCAACAAGTATTTCTGTTTATTTAGAAAGTCAGCCAATAACTTCGGCTGGTTCAATTATTATTTTGCCAGGCTTACTTTTTAGATTTATTACTGTTTTAACTTTAACTGCTGGAACAATCTTTGTGATGTGGATTAGTGAATTAATTACCGACCGCGGACTTGGTAATGGTGCTTCTTTTATAATCTTTGTTGGTTGTTTAGATGAAACACCGAGGGCAATTGCCCAGACTTATCAATTGGTTAGAATTGGTGAATTATCGCTCTTCTCTTTAATTTTATTAGGTGCGGTTATCTTTTTTGTCTATGCTGGTGTGGTATTAATAACTCAGGCAGCAAGAAAAATTCCCGTTCAATATCCAAAAAGAATTATTGGTAGAAGAATGTATGGTGGACAATCTACTTATATCCCATTAAGGATTAATACTGCCGGTGTCATTCCAATAATCTTCGCCCAAAGTGTTGTTGTCTTCCCTTCAACTTTAACAACTTTTCTTAATATCCCGGTTTTAAATGTAATAAAAGATATCTTCTCACCAGGTGGTTGGCTTTATAATTTAACTTATGCGGCTTTAATTATCTTTTTCACCTATTTCTATACATCTGTTGTTTTTAATCCCAGAGATTTGGCAGAAAATATGCAAAGATATGGCGGTTTTATTCCAGGAATAAGACCCGGTGAGAAAACCGCTGAATATCTTGATAGAAGTTTAACTTTAATAACTTTTCCTGGTGCCTTCTTTTTAGTTTTTATGGCATTATTACCAGTATATTTAATGCATACTTTTAAAATACCTTTCTATTTTGGTGGCACTACTCTATTAATTATTGTTGGTGTTGCCTTAGATACTATCCAACAAATAGAATCCCACCTTTTAATGCGTCACTACGAAGGCTTAATCAAAGGTGTAAGGATTAGAGGAAGAAGATTTTAAGGATTTCCCTTTACAAATTTCGTTTAAATAAGGATAATTTTCTTATTGACTTTTTTTTTCATGGTTATAATATTTGTTATGAAAAGGAGGAAAACATGAGATACTTAACATTAATATTTTTAATACTACCTTTAATTTTATTTAGTTGGCGAATACCTACTCGCACACCTTTTCCCCAACAATCAGGGACTGCAATGACTTTCGGTTGTTTTTTTCCAGCAATGACTCCTCCACCACCTTTACAAGACTACGGTAAACTTTACGCAATTTTTCCGAGATGGGGTGGTTATCTAAATCGTTTTTGTTCCTGGGATTGCTCACAAAATGTATATCCCGGAGTATGGGATACTTCACTACCTCAATTACCGACAACTACAGGTTACCCTGGCGATGGTGTTAGTTTATGCTATTTTGCAGATTGGGCAGCATGGGAATCTTTTATATTTTGTATTCCAGGATTAGCACCTCCATCAAATCCAAGAAATGAATTTTGGGTTTATCATATTGAAGGCAGAACTTGGTATCGATTACCTGATGTTCCTAATCCATCCACAACTATTGGCTATGGTTCGGATATGTGCCTTGGTAGAATAGTACACAATATTTATCCTGATCGCCCTGCATTAGAAATATATGTACTTAAGGGAACTTGTGACCCTAACCTAATTAATAATGAATTTTATGTCTTCTATTTCCCTTTAGGGATACCCGTGGTTCAAAAACTTCAATTAATAGGAAATTATCGTGAAGGAGTGTGGAAAAGATTAGCAGATTTTGAGCATGGACCAAATGCTCAAATGACCTTTGTGCCTCAAGAGACAGCAATATATGCATTTAGAGGAAGGGCCGGGGGAGATGATATAGTTTTCCGTTATTCAATAAGAAATAATGAATGGACGCGGATGCCTG
>JBDRVN010000066.1:0-6905 GCA_039801885.1 Caldifarciminota bacterium | reverse complement strand
AAATTGGATAGATAATTACCCAATAATTTCTATTGAGGATGGGCTTGCCGAAGAAGATTGGGATGGCTGGCAGAAACTTACCCAAAGATTAAAAGAAAAAATTCAATTGATTGGCGATGACATTTTTGTTACTAATATTGAAAGGCTAAAAAAGGGAATAGAGAAAAAAATTGCTAACGGTATATTGATAAAACCCAATCAAATTGGCACTTTAACCGAAACAATTGAATGTATCAATTTTGCGAAAGAAAATGGTTATAAAGTAATGATTTCCCATCGTTCAGGAGAGACGGAAGATAGTTTTATTGCTGATTTAGTAGTAGCAACAAATGCCGGACAAATAAAAGCTGGCGCACCACAAAGAGGTGAAAGGATTATTAAATATAATCAACTTTTAAGAATTGAAGAAGAGATACTTTAAATATTTTATTTTATTTCTATTCTTTTTTTTATTTTCTTTGCTTTTACCAGGACCAAATGGTTTAATTCAATATACCAAAAGAAAAAGAGAAGTTATGAGATTAGAAAAAGAAATTTTTAATTTAAGAGTTGAATTGGCTATCAAAAAATTAAAAGAGAAAATAATTGAAAGTTCTTTTCCTCAAGATTATTAACTATTTTTTCTCTAACTCTCTTAACAATTTCTGAGCAATAGTATCGTTAGGATTTCTAAAAAGCCATTCCTTTAAGATATTTATTGCCTTAGAAGTATCATTTAAAGTGTATAAATAAAATTGGTATAAAGTTTGAACCGGTTCTGGTCTCATTGGCGCCAACTCTTTTGCTTTTAAATAACTTTCTTCTGCTTTCTTTAATTCATTTAAAGATTGATAAACTAATCCGCGCTGGAGAAGAAGCTGAATATCTTTGACACCAGCTTTTTCAATAGAATCTAAATAAGCAAGAGCATTTTGGTAATTTTGAGCATAAATATTAAAGAGGCTTAAATTATAAAACAAAACCGCTTTTTTATCAGGGTCAAGTTCAAAGGTTCTTGCCTTCTCCAAAATTTCCGTTGCTTTTGTTATCTCTTTATTTTTATAATATTCCTGAGCTAGTTGGACATAAAGGGCAACATAGTTAAGTAAAAGTCCTTTGGTATTTTCATCTTTTTTCACCTTTGGATCAAGCATACTTTTCATTTTATATCTCTTAAATAGAAATTCTTCGGTCTTTTCTAAATCTATCTGATTCTCACCCGCATTAGCAGTTACTAATTGGACAAGTCCTTTTAAAACTAAGAAAGGCTCAACATCATAAAGATTATCTTTGGAAACTGTGGTGGCAAAGTAGATTTCACAACCAGTTAAATTTTTATAATTTTTTAATACCTTCTCGCGAAATTCATTAGGCGATACCAAATAATCATCGGGATATTTTAATTTTATTCCCGAATTTGTTGCTAACATATCTCTAATAATAATATCTTTTAAAAGATAGACTCTGCCGTCTTTACCATACATTCCTTGGGGTAATCTATCAATCTCTTCTTCGGTAAAGGAGATTGGTGCTCCCCATTTTTTAAGTTGTTTACAATACCAGTTAGTGTTTAATAAAGAAAGGTTAGCAACCGCAACATTTCTTTTAAAAGGCACTTTGTAATCATTTACTTCTGATGGTGTTTCCTGAACAAACCACAAAGGAAAGGTATCATTATCACCATTAGTAAAAACTACCGCCTTCTCTCCTTCACAAGAAATGAGCATATTATAACCATATTCCGCCGGTATCATATTTCCCCTTCTTGTCAATTCTGAATAATTAAAGGCGACCGGCAAGAAAGCAACTAAAGTAATGGCAGCAGTAGCTGAATAGAAAGGAATTTTCTTTAATTTAATTTTTGTTAATAGGTAATTTAAAAAATAATAAGTTCCCATACCAACAAAGATGGTAAAGAAAACATAGGAAAAGGCATAGAAGTAATCCCTTTCTCTCACCTCTCTAAATTTTAAATGTTCTCTTGGGTCAGAAGGTGAATATTTTAAATTGAGATAAGTGATTAAACCTAAAGAAGCAATCAGAAAAGAGAGAAAGATAAGTAAAAAGGATTTCTTTTCATTTTTATAATGTTCCCAAATTCCCCAAATCCCTAAAATCGGAAAGATAAGACCAATAATTGCTGGTAATTTTATACCTAAAAAGATATCAAAATTTTCTCTTCCTGCCCATTGCCAGAAGAAATAACGAATATAGAATTTTACCTGTTCAAAATAAGCAGGGATCACTCCTAAATAAGGAACTGAATTGGGATAGGCACGCCATTCATCTTCGGTTAAAAATTGGGTCTTTCTCGGCAGAAGTCTCATTGGATCATATTGCTCTCTTTTTAAGACACTAACAAAATCCCGCCATTTCGACGGTGCCACCTCATTGATTGCCGGCTCTAACCTTGCCCTTAACATTAAGAAAAGTTGAATAGAAGATGCCAGAGCAATTAAAAAAAGTCCTAATAAAACATATTCCAATTTCAATCTTTTCTTTTCATAAAGATAATAAAGATAAGCACCATATAAAATAATTAAAATAAAGAACCAAATTCCTCTTTCTTTATATAAATCAATAACTGCTACCAAGGGAGAGGCTAAAAATAATACAAAGTAATCTACCAAAACTAAACCAGAAAGTAAAACAATCAAAAGATAAAGAATAATAAATTCAATAAATCTTAATTCCAAAAGTGCCTTTCTATTGACAATTAAACCATAGATAAGTAAGGGAATAAAAATCATTACCGGTGTAAAATGGATGCCGGCTGATAAGAAAAGTAAAAAGATACTTGCTAGAACATATCGATTATCTTCTTCGCCTCTTTCCAATTTCTCACGCCACAAAATTGCTAAATAGATAACAAATAAAGCAACAATCACACAAGGAGTATAAACTTCGGTTTCAATTGAATTATCCCAAAAAGAATAGGCAAAACCTAAGGAAAGTCCACCAATAATTCCCGCAAAATGGGGTAAAAAAGGATATTTTTCATTAAAATTTTTAAATGCCTTTTGTAGAGAAAGTAATTTGACAACAAGGAGATAGATAAATCCGCAAGAAAGGGCACCTAAAAGGGCAGTAAAAAAATTTGTCCGATAGGCGGCTTCCTTACTTATTGGAATCATCATAAAAATCCTTCCCAAATTTACATATAAAGGAGTTCCCGGTGGATGAGGTATCCCTAAAATATAAGAAACCGCAATCAATTCACTACAATCCCAAAAAGAAGCAGTGGGCGCCAATGAATATAGATAAACGGAAAAAACAATTAAAGTTACTAAAAAGAAAAATAATATTTTTATATTTTTCTCTTTCATTTTATTTCCTCCCTCATTAAAATTTTATTTAATTCACCTCTTAATTCAAGTAAAGAGATATCATATTTAATATTTCCTTTATAGGCAAAAGAGAGCTTGGAAGTAGTTTCCGAAAGGATAATGGCACAGGCATCAGTAATTTCGGTAATACCAATTCCTGCCCGATGGCGCATACCAAAAAAAGGCGAAAATTTATTTTCACTTAATGGTAAGGCAACACCACAAGCAGCAATCTGGTCACCAGAAATAATACAGGCACCATCATGTAATGGTGAACTTGGTGAGAAGATAGAAACTAAAAGAGGCGAAGATACTTTGGCAAAAATTGGTGTTCCACTTTCAATATAATCTTTTAAACCAATCTCCCTTTCTAAAACAACCAAAGCTCCCCATTTTTTCTCTTTTATCTCTTTTAAACCTTTTATTATCTCATCAATTATCTCTTTACTCTCTTCGGTTTTTAATAGAAAACTAAAAATCTTATAACGACCCAATCTCGCTAAAACATTTCTGATTTCCGGTTGAAAGAGAATAATAAATAAAATTACCCAAACTGCTTTTAAGGAATTAATTATTAGTCCAAATGCCTTTAACCCTAAAAGCTGGGCAAGATAAGAAATGATAAAAATAAAAATCAAGGCATAAACCATTTTTAATGCTCGGGTTCCTTGGAGGAATTTTAAGAAATAATAAGTTAAAATAGCAACAATCGCAACATCTAAAATATCAATAAATGTTGGTTTAAAAATCGCAAGCATTTTTCATTATTGCTTCATAAATTTTTATTGCCTCTTTTGTTTCTTTCACATCGTGAACCCTTAAAATATTAGCACCCTTCAAAGCCAATAAGACCGCACAACCAAGAGAACCAAAAAGCCTTTTTTCCGGTTCCTCATAATTAAGTATCTTACCAATAAAACTCTTTCTTGAATGACCAATCAAAATCGGTAGATTTAAAGATTTAAACTCTTCTAATCTTCTAATAATCTCTAAATTATGCTCCAAAAGCTTACCAAAACCAATTCCTGGATCAATAATAATCTTCTCTCTTTTTATTCCGTTATCAACAGCATAATCTATTCTCGCTTTTAAATAATCATAAATCTCTTTTATCACATCTTTATAATATACTTTTTTTTGCATTGTCTTCGGTTTTCCTTTAATATGCATTAAGATACAATAGGCATTATAAAAAGCAATCACATTAGCCATTTTTTTATCAAAATTTAGAGCAGAAATATCATTTACAATCTCGCATCCTTCATCTAAACAAATCCTTGCTACTTCACTTTTATAAGTATCAATCGAAATCGGTATTTTTACTTTCTTTTTCAATTCTTTAAGAACCGGTAATACCCGATTTAACTCTTCTTTTAAAGGAACGGGCTCGCTTCCTGGTCTTGTTGATTCACCACCAATATCAATAATATCTGCTCCTTCTTCTTCCATTTTCAGCGCATAATCCACCGCCTCTTTTACATTCCGAAATTTATTGCCATCATAAAAAGAGTCCGGAGTTAAATTTAATATCCCCATTAGCAAAACCCTATCTTTCAAATTATAAGTCCTATCTTTAAATTTCAGAAGAAAACTATCTTTTTCTTTATAACTCTTTAAAAAATTTTCCAAACTTTCTTTTAAACCTTTTAAAAATTCTGGTTGATAAGCAAGTTTCTCACAAATCTTTTCTAAACCCCTTATGGTGGTAATCAAAATTGCATCCCCTTTCTTTTTTCTACCATAAATAACCTTGCGATGAATAGCACAATCACTATCACAAGTTAAGGCAATTTGCTTTAAAATATTACAACTTGCCTGACTTAAAGATTCCAATTTCAAAGCCACCATTTTGCTTTTTTTTAAGAATATCGGAATTGCTTCTTGTGAAACACCAACCTTTAAAAGTTCCTTTTTCAAATCGCCATTATTTAAAGATAAAATTCGCATAAGTTTATTATAATTTAATAAACAATAAATGTCAATTATATTCGCTCTTTTTTGATTTTTCTTTTTTCTTTTGGTATAATCAATTATGGCCGATAAAAATAAGAAAAAAGTAATTTTATATGCTTTAAGCACCTGTGTTTGGTGTCGGAAAACAAAAAATCTCTTAAACCAATTGAAAGTTGACTACCAATGCTTTGATGTCGATTTATTAAAAAACGAAGAAAGAGAGAAAGTGATTAGCGAAATGAAAAAATATAATCCCCAATTATCTTTTCCTACTTTGGTGATTGACGAAGATTTAGTAATTATTGGCTATGATGAACAAAAAATAAAAAAGGAGTTAACTTAAAATGATTGACAAAAAATTAATTGACCATTGGTATGAGAAATTAAAAAAAGAAGCCGAAGCGAACGGTTATTTTCTCAATCCCGATGAAGAATTTACCAAAAGTTTAATTGAAGGATTACTTATTAATCAAGAGAGATATGGCTATTTTGCTTGTCCTTGTCGGTTAGCGAGTGGTGATAAAGAAAAGGATTTAGATATTATCTGTCCCTGTGATTATCGGGATCAAGATATAAATGAATACGGCAACTGTTATTGTGGTCTATATGTTTCCTACGAAATCTATACTGGAAAGAAACAAGCAAAAACAATTCCCGAAAGAAGAGGCAAAAGAGAGGAGCTAAAATTTAGCGAAGAAATAACCAACTTAAAATTATCTTTACCGGTTTGGCGGTGCAAAGTTTGTGGCTATCTTTGTGCCCGAAAAGAACCACCCGAAATCTGCCCAATCTGTAAAGCAAAAAAAGAGCGATTTGAAAGGTTTATCTAATAACTTAAAAAATTTCTGCTTGATATTTTAAAAATTTTTGGTATTTATTTCAGATGAATATTAACCTAAATGTCAGTATCTAGCATAAAAGAAATTCTGTCTCAATAGAATTTGAATGGACAAGAAAAGAAGCTCCTATTATAGTGGTGTATTTTTATTTTGATACTCTATTTTTTTAAAAATTATATTCCCTTCAGGTTCAATCGTAAATTCAAAATAAAGAATAGGTAATGAAAGACTTTTTTGATTATAATTTTTAAAAGCATTAATTACTTTCTGCCAATTTCTCGGATTATGTGGTGGTGCAACAATTACTGGTTGGATATTCCAATTAAACGCACCTTCTAAATGCCTTCCTGAACTTTGAGATGCCCAATTTACATAGTACTCTATTTGTTCAATCACTTCAGGATTGACAGGTTCGTCTTTCAATTCGATTATTTTATATTCTTTTCTGTTGTCCTTTTGACAAATAGTCAAAATATCAATTTTTTGCATTCCAACACCGCAAGCAACCTCATTACCAAACCAGATTACATTATCTCCAATTATCAGATTTAAATCTTTTTTAACTAAAATGTTTTCTGTAAAATATAGTTGAAGATAAACTTCGTATGCCTTTCTTTTTCTTTGTAAATCACTTATTCTTGATACCACATCAAAATTAAAATTTCTGGGATATGGATAGTTTTCTTTCTTGGGAGTGGTTATTATTTTTCTGTTATTTTTATCCCAATCAAAGCCACCGGCAAAATTTTCGTCTGCTATTGGTTTTCCACTGTTTTTATTTCTTATCATCTCGATTAATCTCTCTGCT
>JBDRVN010000065.1:0-6983 GCA_039801885.1 Caldifarciminota bacterium | reverse complement strand
AAGGAATCGCTACTTAACCAAACACTATCACCGGCAGCAATTTGGGAAATTGTTGCAATTGGTTTAGTAATTTCAATATAAGGATTTCTTGTTGATAAGGAACAACGGACATTAGATGCATTTTGCCAGAATTTTGAATTTCTGATTTGAATAATTAAACCAACTGGCTCACCTCTTTCCGGAACACTGTTATTATTTACACCAGCATCATTAATTCTAAATCTTCTTAAAACCAAATCTGACATATTTCTCATAGAAAGTGCCTTGCCAACATTAATTCGACCAAAACCTAATAGCCGATAACGATAAAGAGTATCAAGCATAGTGTCGCAAGAATAGAAAATCATTGTTGTGCATTCAGCATTAGTAATTTGTGGAAAGGCAGCTTTTAAAAGTGCTGCCAGACCAGCAACACAAGGAGAAGCAGCAGAAGTTCCGTCAAAGCCAACATAACTATTATTAAGATTTGTTGTGTGAACATTTGTTCCTGGAGCAGAAACATCAACCCACCAGGCATAATTTGATTCTTGTCCACCGCCCCAAACCGAATGATAATCATTTGGGTCAGAAGCAGCCGTGGCAATAACTCGGTCATAACAAGCTGGATATCGGGGCGCACCACCCGAATAAGTATTTCCAGCGGAACCACTTAAAACACACCCCATATCCCAAGCATATTGAATGGCATCATTTAATGGTGGATAATAATTAGAACCTCCCCAGCTCATACTTATTGCCCAAGCACCATTCTGAGCAGCATATTGAATTGCCGAAATTGCATGGTAAATATTAATACCGCCACCGGTACCACATCTTAATGCCATCAATCGACATTTAAATCCAAAAGAAGCCACACCAATTTCGTTGTTAGTGACCGCCGCAGCTGTTCCGGCACAAAGAGTTCCATGTTCATCATTATAAGGAACAGGATTAGGGTCAGGACTACTGGAAACAAAATTATAACCAATAACATCGTCAACAAATCCGTTGCCATCATTATCAACATAATCTAAATCACCACCCGGAATAGGATAAGGGTCAAATCGCCCATTATGATTCCAATCTTCGGGCTGATTAATCCACATATTACCAACTAAATCTTCATGATTATAATCAATTCCATCATCAATTGGAGCAATAATAACCCCCGTATCTCCTTGGGAAATTGCCCAAGCCCTTGGACAATCAGTCTTCTTTAAATGCCATTGATAAACATATCTCGGGTCATTGGGAACAAAGGTATCTATTTTATCCAAGGGAACAATTAAATTAGGTAATACATATTCAAAAATTCCTAATTTTTCATATTCCTTAATCACATTAGCAACTTTTTCTTCTTTTCCGTAATGAAAAAGGTAAAGTAAATCAAATCCATATTTTAAGAAAAGTTCATCCCGTCTGCCTTTTATCCTTTCAATTTTATTCACTAAGAAATATTCATTCAATTTATCACAATTTTTTATTCCGGTATAAAAGATACCATCTTGAGAATGGATGTTAATAAAGGGACGAAATTCTTTTTTAAACTTCACTACTACTTGATTGGGAATTATTTCATCAGCCACTAAAAAAGATATTAAAAATAATGTTGTTAGAATCATCATCTTCTTCATCTTCTCCTCCATTTTGTTTTTTAAAATTATAATAAAATCTCAAAAATCTTCAACAAGTTTGACTAAAAGATTTTTTTATATATAATTTTTAATTGAAAAACATTAAAAATTTGAAAATTGGTTTTATTGGTTATGGTCGGGTAGCAAAAGTTTTTGTTTCTTTTTTAAAAAAGAAAGGATTTAAAATCAAAGTAATCAGCGATAAAAAAATGAAAAATTTTGATAATATAAAAGTTGCTAAGAATTGTGATTTAATCTTTGTTGCTACTCCGGATAAGGAAATTAAAAAAGTCTATTTAGAAATAGAAAAGTATTTGAAACCGAACACATATTTAGGTCATTTTTCCGGTTCCTTACCTGCTGACCTATTAAATTGGCAAAAGAGAAAGAAACCCATACATCTTTTTTCTCTTCACCCAATTTTAACTTTTGGTAATTTTAAAAAGGCAATAAAATATCTACCAAAAACTTATTTTGCTATTGAAGGAACAGAAAAAGGAAAGATTATTGCTAAAAAAATTGTAAAAGAAATTTCTGGCAAATATTTCTGTTTAAACAAAAAAGATAAACCTTTATACCATTTGATGTGCACTACTACGAATTTTCTTTTTCCAATTCTTTATTTTGCTTTTCAAATAGCTAAAAGATTAAAAATCCCCCAGAAATCCCTTTATCCTTTGATTGAAGCAACCATTGAAAATATTTTTGAGAAAGAGATAAAAAAAGTAATCACCGGACCCGCTGCCAGAAAAGAAAAGAATGTAATCAATCTTCATAAAAAGATATTAAAAAAATATTTTCCCGATTATTTAAAAATGTACGAAAGTTTAACAAAAGCAATAATAAAAATAATAAAAAAATGACAAAAAGAATTTTTTTACCTTTGCTATCTGCTATCTTAATAATAACCTGCGCCCGAAAATTACCGCCACCTAATCCTGATATTTTTCCACCAGAAATAGAAGATTATTCTGTTCCTAATAATTACACAGTAAAAATTAAATTTAATGAAAATCTTTCTCCAAATATTAATTTAAAAAATTTTTTAATTTTTTCACAAAGAGAATCTTTGAAGATAAAAAGTATTTTTGTGGAAAATGAATTCCTTACTATAATCACTGATAAGCAAAAATCAATAAATTATTTACTCTCTGGTAAGGTAAGCGATACTACTAACAGAAATTTTTCAAAAATCAAAATAAAATTTAAAGGAAACCCTAATCCTGATACTATAAAACCTTTCATTAAAAATATTACTATCAATCAAGAAGAAATAAAAATAGATTTTTCTGAACCTCTTTTTGATACCAATCTTTATTATCTTTTATCACCTTCTTTACCGGTAGAAACAGTTTGGAGCAAAGATAAAAAAAGTTTAATATTTTTATTTAAAGAAAAACCAAAAGAATTCTGTTCTTTTCTTATTTTACCAACTTTAAAAGATTTGGGCAGTAATTATTTAGTAAGTGGCGAAGCAGTTTTCCAAATTTTTGATACCGCCATTAAATTTATTAATCTTGCTGGAAAAGTCTTATTGCAAGAAAGTTTGATTGATAACTCTCTTATCATTTTTAAAAAAGAAGATTTTATTTCTCTTAATCTAACCAAAAAAGGTATTTTTAAAACAAAAGTAAAAGAAGGGAAATATCAAATTGTTTCTTTATTAGATACTAATTGGGACTTTATACCAGAATATTTTAATTTAGAAGAAAAAATAATTGAAAAAGATACAACTATCACTATTTTTTTATCACCAATAAAAGAGCAAAAAAGAATTGATGAATATCTTAAATAAACTTTCTATTTTCCGAACAATTGTCGCTATCTTATTAGTGTTTATTATTTTTGATATAACTTTTAATTTTTTCATTTCTAAGAAGCCAAAAATCTTTATCTTTCTAGATTCTTCTTTAAGTATGAATGATGAAAAAAAATTTCCGCAAACGATAGATTTTTTAGAAATATTAAAGAAAGAGAATAAAAACCTTAAAATTTTTACTTTTGGTGAAACAATAAAAGAAGTCTCTTCGCTTGCCCATCTTTCTTGTCAAGAAAAAAGAACCAACTTTAACAAAATTTTTGATATCTCCTTTTCAAAAAAACCTGATGTTGTTTTAATTTTAAGTGATGGGCTTCATAATTATGGCTCTTTTTCACTCACAGAAAAACTACCCTTTCCCATTTACACAATTGGTTTTGGCACACCTGCCCTTTACGATTTTTCCATTTCCGATGTTAGTTATCCTAATTTTACTTTTGTTAATGAAACTGTAAAGGTAATTTTCCGAATAAAAAGTAGTAATTTAAAAGGTTTATTATCTGTTTTTTTAATGAGTAATGATAAAATAATCCAAAGGAAAGAATTAAATTTTCCAATTGAGAATATAATTTTGGAAGATTCTTTCAAAATTACTTTTTCTGACGAAGGAAAAAAATTTTTAATTTTAAAAATTTCGGAAGTTAAAGAAGAGATTGATTATTCTAATAACCAACATTTTTTAACAATTGATGTAAGAAGAAAATTAGCAAAAATTCTTTATCTCTCTAATCAACCCACTTTCAATCTGAAATTTATCAAAAGAATCTTGGAGGAAAATTCAGATTACCAAACTGATTTTATTTATACTTTTGACAAAAGAAATCTTAATTTACCAACAAAAGATTATGAAGTCATTATTTTTGATAATTTTGATTTTAATGTCTTAAAAAATAACGAAAAGAATTTGATTGAAAATTTAATAAAAAAGGCAAAAGGTGTTTTGTTTTTAATTGATAGAAATAGTAATTTTGCTAATTTTGTGGAATACTTACCTGTTTCCTTTGAGAAGATTCAATTAGAAAAAGAGATTTATTTTCGCTTAACGGAAAAAGGGAAGGAAAATATCATCTTAGAAAATCTTTTAAACGAGATTAATAACCTACCCCCTTTTTCTGGTTATTTAAAAGGAAAACCGAAAGAAAATACCCAAATTTTATTAATAACCGAAAAAGATTCTTCTCCTTTGTTTTTTTATCATTTTTATCAAAATAAAACAATCGCTCTTTTTGGTGGTTTTCCTTTTTGGCACTGGCTATTTATTTCTGATGAACTTTTACAAACAAAATTAAATGACTTCTTTCTTTCTTTCATCTCTTTTTTAAAAGAAGGAAGATACCAAATTAACATCTCTTTAGACAAAGAATTCTTTAATTATGGTGAAGAGATAAAAATTAAAACTATTGCTTTAAATGAAATTGGCAAACCAGCAAAAGATTTAGATATTTTTTTAGAAATTCCTAAATATGAAATAAAACAGGTTTTTAATGAAATCGCTGATGGTCTTTACCAAACAAATTTTTTACCTCCCGATACTGGTGAAATCCCTTTAAAAATTTCTGTTTTCAAAGAGAAAGAGAAGATAAAAGAAGAGAATATAAAATTAAAAATTCTACTGGAATTAGAAGAGAAGAAAACTCCTTATTTAGATACCCTCTTTTTAAAAAGTCTTGCTCAGAAAAGTAATGGTGAATTTTATCTTTATCCCAATGTACCAACAACTTTCACTTTCTTAGAAGAAAAGAAAAAAATAAACTTAAAAATCTATTTTCAAAATAATTTTTATATCTATTTAATATTAATCTCCCTTTATATTTTAGATATTTATTTAAGAAAAAGAAAAGGGCTGCCATGAAAAAAATTCTTATAATTCTTTTATTTTTTTTATTATTAAATCATCTTTTTGCTTCTTCTTGGGATAAAAAAATTATCAATTATTTAGAAAGTAAAAATATTAAAAAAGAACTAATTGTTTTCATCATTGCCACTTTACCAATTATTGAATTAAGAGGTGCTTTACCAATCGCCTTAAATTATTTTCATCTTCCCTTTTTAAAAAGTGTTTTGCTATCAATTACTGGCAATCTCTTGCCCATCTTACCAATTTTATTTCTTTTAAAATTTATTATTAATCTTCTTACCAAAATAAATTTATTCAAAAAATTCTTTGATTGGCTCTTTTTGAGAACTCAAAGGAGAAGTAAAATAATTGAAAGATATGAAATTTTAGGGTTAATTATCTTTGTTGGAATCCCTTTACCAACAACTGGTGCTTGGACCGGTGCCTTAGCTTCTTTTATTTTAGGCTTAAATCCTTTTTTATCTTTCCTTGCTATCTCTTTAGGTGTGTTAATTGCCTCTATTATCGTTTCAATTTTTTGCCTATTAGGGAAAATTGGTGCAATAATCGCCGGAATATTTTTATTCTTAATAATTACAATTCCCTTTTTAAAAAGTAAAAAATCTAATTTGAATTAATAATTAAATTGTCAATTGTCTTAACCGGGCAATTCTTTTCTGAATTGGCGGATGGGTAGCAAAAAGTTCTTCAATATTTAATCTATCTTTTAAAAAGGGGTTAGTGATAAATAAATGGGCGGTTGCTTCCGAAGCAGTTTTTAATTTTAAATTTGTTTTGGCAATCTTTTCCAAGGCACTTGCCAAGGCTTCCGGGTCTCTAATAATTTCCGCACCAGTGGCATCAGCAAGATACTCCCTTTCTCTTGATATGGCAGCCCTTATTAAAAAAACTAAAATTGGAGCAATAATTGCTAAAACTATCGCAATTATTAAGAAAATAAAATTACCTTCGCCCCTTCTTCTCTCGTCTCTTCGACCACCACCGAAAAAGAAAAGGTATCGGAAAAATAAATCCCTAAAAAGAACAATCAAACCACCAACAATTGCGACAATTGTCATTAATAAAACATCATAATTTCTAATATGTGCCATTTCATGGGCAATAACTCCTTGTAATTCATTTCTATTCATCATATTTAAAAGTCCGGTAGTTACTGCCATTGCCGCATTATTTGGATTTCTACCCGTAGCAAAGGCATTTGGTGATTGGTCTTCAATAATATAAACCTTTGGTTTAGGAACACCAGCAGCAATCGCGACTTCTTCAACAATATTATGCAATTGATAGTATTTATCAACTGATGCGGGTTTGGCACCGCTTAAACTTAATGCCAATTTGTCAGCATTATAATAAAGAATAAGATTATAAAAAATAATAAACAAGGCAAAGAAAATATAACCAGAAATGCCCCAATTAAAGACCTGGATTAATACATAACCAATAATGGCTAAAAGAATAGTAATAACAAAAACAAAAAGATAGGTTTTTAATTTATTTTTTCTTATTAAATCATAAAAGGTTGTTGCCGACATTTTATATTATTATAAAAAAATTTTATTAATAAATCAACTTGATTAATAAAGGTATAAAGATAATGAATAATTGGTATTCTCTTTTAGCCCATTAACCTTTATTTCAAAATTATTAACTTTCTTTTTAGGTTGAAATCTTTACCTTTTAAAATAAGGAAATA
>JBDRVN010000064.1:0-7132 GCA_039801885.1 Caldifarciminota bacterium | reverse complement strand
CTTTCATTTCTTCTTTTTTGTCTTTTTCTCTTTCTTAACAATGTTTAAGAAAACAAAAAATATTGAATATCCAGTGGTCTTAGAAGTTAGTATTGCCCCAAAAATTAGTAAAGAAAATATGGAGAAAAAAAGCGATGTTGCGGTTCAAAAAGAAGGAATAAAAGAGATAAAAAAGAAAGAAGAAAAAAAAGATACGTTAAAAGCAAAAACTATTAAAAAAGAAGATGTGATAAAATCAAAAGGATTTAGTTTAAAAACCGAAGGAGGGGTTGTTTCCTCATTTTATCTAAATATTGTTTTAAATAAGATTGCCGAAAATTGGTATAATCCTTATCAAAATACCAATTTAAATTTAAAGGCAGTTATCTTTTTCAAAATTACTCGGGATGGAAAAATTGAAGAAGTAAAAATTGAAAAAAGTTCGGGAAAGGAGGATTTTGACGAATATTGTAGGCGGGCAGTCCTGTTAACAAAAAATTTACCGCCCTTGCCTGAGGAATTTCAGGCAGAAGCGTTGAAAATCCATTTAGAATTTGAATATAAACCTTAAATTATGGAATTTGTTCACCTTCATAATCATACGGAATATAGTTTATTAGACGGTGCTAATAAGATTACTAATTTAGTTTTAAAAGCAAAGAAAGAGGATATGAGAGCCTTAGCCATTACTGACCATGGCAATCTTTTTGGCGCCATTGAATTTTATAACGAATGTCTGAAAGAAGGAATAAAGCCAATAATTGGTATGGAAGCCTATGTCGCGGTTGGTAGGCGCGATGAGAAGAAGCCCCATCCAACAATTCAAGAATCAAGTTTTCATCTTACTTTATTGGCAATGGATTTAGAAGGTTATCACAATCTTTTGAAGTTGGCTTCTTATGCCTATTTAGAAGGATTTTATTATAAACCGAGAGTAGATAAAGAACTTTTAAAGGAATATCATAAAGGAATAATTGCTCTTTCTGGCTGTCAAAAAGGAGAGATAAATTATTATTTAAAAATTGGTGATTATGAAAATGCCCAAAAGGCTCTTTTTGATTATTTAGATATCTTTGGTAAAGAAAATTTCTTTTTAGAAATAATGAAAGTTGGTTTAGAAAAGGAAGATGAAATAAATTCTCGAATTATTAAATTAGCAAAAGATAACGAAATGAAGTTAGCAGCCACTAATGACTGCCATTATCTATCAAAGGAAGATTATTATGTTCATGATATTTTATTATGTATTCAGACTAATAAAAAAATAACCGACCCAAAAAGATTGAGATTTGAATCAAAGGAGCTTTATTTTAAATCAAAAGAAGAGATGAAAGAAATTTTTAAGGAAGTAGAAGAGGCTTTAAAAAACACTTGGGAGATTGCCGAAAGAGTAACACTCTATTTAGATACTTCGGGGAAAAAATTTCATTTACCAAGATTCCAAAAACCCCAAGGTTTTGAAAATAATTATCAATATTTAGTTTATTTAGTAAAAGAAGGATTAAATAGTTTAAAAGAAAAAAATTTAGAAATTAAAAATAATTTTGATAAATATCTTTCTCGGCTTGATTACGAACTTTCTTTGATAGAAAAGATTGGCTTTACTGATTATTTTTTGATTGTTAAAGATATCATTGATTTTGCTAAAAAAGAAAATATTCCGGTTGGTCCCGGAAGAGGTAGTGCGGTTGGTAGTTTGGTTTTGTATGCCTTAGGGATTACTAATATTGACCCATTGAAATATGGATTGATGTTTGAAAGATTTATCAATCCGGAAAGGATAACAATGCCGGATATTGATATTGACTTTTCTGATGAAGAAAGAGATAGGGTGATAGATTATTTAAGGAAAAAATATGGTGAAGAGAATGTTGCCCAGATAATAACTTTTGGTCGGATGATGGCGAGGGGTGTAATCAGAGATGTGGGAAGAGTGACTGGTATCCCTCTTGAGGAAGTTGATATAATTGCTAAGACCTTACCAGTAAATATGGAATTAGCTGAGGCTTACGAAAAGATATCGGAATTTAGAGAATTAATTAATAGCAAGGAAGAATATAAAAAACTTTATGAGAATGCTATAAAATTAGAAGGTGTTGCCCGGCATGCTTCTATTCATGCTTCCGGAATTGTGATTGCGCCCGGAAGGTTAATTGATTACGTGCCTCTTTATAAAACTACTGAGGGAGATATTTGTACCCAATATGATATGGACTCCTTAGCAGCAGTGGGTCTTTTAAAAATGGATATCTTAGGGTTGAAAACTTTACGAGTAATTGAAGAGACTTATCAATTGGTATTGAATAGTGGCAAGGAAATAGAGAAAGAAATCACTTTTGATGATAAAAAAACTTACGAACTTTTAAAAGAAGGAAAGACTTTAGGAGTATTCCAATTAGAAAGTACCGGCATGAGAGAGATTTTAAAAAAATTAAACCCAACAACCCTGGAAGATTTAATTGCGGTCTTAGCACTTTATCGTCCGGGTCCGCTTTTAAGTGGTGATGTTGATAGATTTATAAGAAGAAAAAAAGAGAAGGAAGAAATTACTTATCCCCATCCTTTATTAGAAGAAGTGTTAAAAGAGACTTACGGAATGATTCTTTATCAAGAACAGGTTATGCAGATTGCTGCGAAGATTGCCGATTTTACTTTAGGAGAGGCTGATATTTTACGAAGGGCGATGGGTAAAAAAATTCCCGAATTAATGACCGAAATGAAGGAGAGATTTGTTTTAAAAGCAAAGAATAAAGGAATTAGTGAAGGAGAGGCTTCACAAATTTTTGATTTACTTATTCCATTTGCTGGTTATGGTTTTAATAAATCGCACGCCGCAGGTTATGCCTATTTAAGTTATCTAACGGCTTATTTGAAAGCCAATTATCCAAAAGAGTTTCTTTGTGCTACATTAACTAGCGAAATAAATGCGTCGGAAAAAATTGAAGAAATTATCAAAGAGGCAAAATCTCTGGGCATTGAAATACTTCCGCCGGATATTAACAAAAGTTATTATGAATTTGTTATTGAAAAAGCAGGTATTCGCTATGGTTTAGGAGCTTTGAAGGGAATTGGTAAAAGTTTTTGCGATGCCTTAGTAAAAGAGAGAAAAAGAAGGGAATTTAGTTCCTTTGAAGATTTTATTATGCGGACAAAACCTTTTGGTAATAAAAAAGCCTACGAAGTTTTAATTAAAGCCGGTTGTTTCGACTCTTTTAATATAAAAAGAGAAATTTTATTGGCAAGATTGCCGGAATATCAGAAAGGTAGTAAAGAAGGAATGGGAATTTTACAATTCTCTTTATTTGAAGAAGATAAAAAGAAAAAATTAAAGGAGAAAAAGGAGATAAAAGAAAGACCCAATTTTGAATACGAAAAAGAAGTTTTTGGTTTTTATTTTTCCTATCATCCTTTAAAAGAATATCAGGAGCTTTATCAAGTAATGGATATAAAAAATTTTGAAGAATTAGAATATTTGGATAAGAGTGAAGACCATTATTTTTTAGGAGTTCTTACGGAGCGAAAGACAAAGTATGATAAGAATGGAAGGAATTTTGCCATTTTAGGGTTAGAAGATTTAGGTAAGAAAATAACAGGTTTCCTTTTTAATGAACTTTATGAAGGAAAATATAAAGATTTGAAAAAAGAAGAAGTTTATATAATAAAAGGCAGGTTGAGAAGTAATAAGGAATTAAGTATCGTTATAAAAGATATTTCGCCAGTTGAAAAATTATGGGAAATAGTTAAAAAGATAAATATTGAATTAAAAGAAAATGTTGAATTGAAAAATATTCCAATTTTAAAAGATATTTTGATGGAATATCCTGGAGAAGCAGAGGCAATAATCACTTATTATGAAGAAGGCAAAAAGAAAATAGGTAGACTTACTAAATTAAAGATAAAACCGAATATAGAATTACTGAAAAGATTAAAAGAAATGCCAATAATAAAAAGTGTGAGATTTCATTTTGTTTAAATAATAAATTTTAAAAAAATTATTGAATATTCCCTTGACAAAAGGGTAATTTTTGACTATATTTATATAGTTATAATTTTAAAGATAAAAGGTTGGGTAAGTATGGATAAAGAAGATGGCCAAGGTGTATTCAAAACCAAAAAAAACGGTACACATAATTGCCGATTTTTACGGAATAGAAAAAGAGATTATTTCTTATGCGCAACAGGTGAAAAAAATTTTAAAAAGGGCAATAGAAAAAGCGAAATTATCAGTAGTTGGTTCACGATTTTTTCAATTTAATCCGCACGGAGTGACAGGGATATTTTTATTGAAAGAATCCCATATTAGTATCCATACTTGGCCGGAATATGGTTATGCGGCTGTTGATATTTTTACTTGTAAAGACGATGGTAGCGCTTTTGTTGCCTATAATTATTTATTGGAAAAATTAAAACCCAAAAAAGTAAAGAAAAGAATAATAATTAGGGAAGTATGGAAAAAATAATAACGCAAGTAATCAATTTTATTGGTGAGAAAGAAAAAGTATTATTTCTTGAACTTTTAGAACGTCTTGCTGATTATCATCCCCTAAAAGAGATAATGAAAATTTTAAATAAATTAGCAAAAGATAAAATAATTGGTAACGAAGATTCCTATTTAATTTTAACCGAAAAAGGAAAGGAATTATATTGGAAAATAAAATCGCCTTTCAAAATTAGTCTTTGTGAAACCTGTTTCGGAAAAAGAATTACTATTAATGAAGATTTTCAAGAGATTTTAGAAAAATTTAAAGAAATTGTGAAAGAAAGACCCCAACCGATCGCTGAGTATATGCAAGGTTATATGAACGAAGAAGATGTAATAAGAAGAATTATTTTTATGCATTCTTATAATGATTTAAAAAATAGAAAGATTATTATTATTGGTGATGATGATTTATTAAGTATTGCCTTAGCATTAACGAAACTGCCTAAAAGAATTGTGGTATTAGATATTGATAAAAGATTGGTTAAGTTTTTAGAAGAAATAAATAAAAAATATAATTTCTCTATCGAAATTTTTGAATATAATATAAAAGAACCCTTTCCGAAAAAATTGAAAAATAAATTTGATGTCTTTTCTTGTGAACCTTTAGAAACTTATAGCGGTTTAAGATTATTTGTTGGTCGGGGTATAAATGCTTTAAGAAAAAATGGAGTTGGTTATTTCGGATTGACAATTCAAGAGGCTTCTTATCCCAAATGGCAATATATTCAAAAGTTTATTAATCAATCAAACGGCGTGATTACTGATATAATAAAAGGTTTTTCTTCTTATCCGGATATCGATTATGAAACTTTTGATTGTGAAGAAGTATTATTAAAAAGATTAAGAATTCCTTTAAAACCGTCTCAGAAAGATGTTCTTTGGTATAAATCTACCTTGATCCGTTTTGAAATCCTTGGCGAGCCAAAGAATTTGATAAAACCAGAAAAAAAATATAAATTAATATTCAAAGACGAAGAAGAAGATATTACCATTCCTTAATTTAATCACAAAAGAGATATTTCTCAATACTTTCGGTTTTAAATTTAATTCATTATTATTTTTATTGACTTTAAATTTTTTTTAATTATAATTTTGTAATGATTACAGATTTGGATAGAATTAAAGAAATGCTTCAAAAAGCAAAGATTAAGCCGACCTATTTGAGAATGCGTCTTTTAAAATATCTCTTAGAAAAGAGAAATCATCCCACCGGCAAAATGATTTATCAAGTATTAAAGAAAGAATTGCCCACGATTTCTTTGACTTCCATTTACAATAATTTAGAACTTTTTGTCAAAAAAGGTTTAGTAAAAATTCTTTTATTAGACCCCAAAGAAATAAGATTTGATGGTGAAAAAGGGCATCATCATTTCTTTTGTGAAAGATGTCAGAAGATAATCGATTTGCCAATTGGCTGTGATTTGATTAAAAAGAAAAAAATTTATGGTCATTTAATAAAAGATTGGGATGGTTATTTTTTTGGAATTTGTAAAGATTGCCAAAATGATTGATAAAAATTTATTAGAAAAGATAAAGGAAGAATTTAATTCCTTACGCCAGCCAGAGTGTTATGCCGAAATAAAAGAAATAGGTGATAATTATTTGGTGGTAGAATTTTCCGGAACAAAAGTTAATTTGGCTTGTTGTTTTGATGAGAATTTTGTTGACTATCAATACTATTTAAAAGATTTTGGTAATTTAGAATTTTTAATTGGTGAGATAAAAAGAGAGGGCGATAAATTTATTATAAAATATATTAAAAAGGAGGAGAAATGAAGACAATTAAAGGAACAAAAACCGAAAAGAATTTATTAATTGCTTTTGCTGGTGAAAGCCAAGCAAGAAATCGTTATACTTTTTTTAGTGAACAGGCAAAAAAGGAAGGTTATTATCAGATTGCCTCAATATTTTTGGAAACAGCCGATAATGAGCGAGAGCATGCTCAAAGGCTATTTGGTTTTTTAGAAGGTGGTTCGGTAGAAATTGCTGGTTCTTTTCCAGCGGGTAAAATTGGAACTACTGAGGAGAATTTAAAAGCAGCGGCGGAAGGGGAGAATTACGAATATACCCAAATGTATCCCAGTTTTGCTAAAATTGCTGAGGAGGAGGGGTTTAATGAAATTGCTGCTGTTTTAAGGGCGATTGGGGTTGCGGAAAGGCAGCACGAAAAAAGATATCTTGCTCTTTTAGAAAACTTAAAAAAGGGCAAAGTATTTAGAAAAGATAAAGAAGTAGTTTGGAAATGTCAGCGATGCGGGTATATTCATATGGATAAAGAAGCACCAAATATTTGTCCTTCTTGCGGTTATCCGAAAAATTATTTTGAATTATTATGTGAAAATTGGTAAAATAAAAAAGGAGGAAGAGATGAATAAAGAAGAGAAAAAAGGTATTCCCCTTTTAGGGGAAGATTTTCCAGAAATGAATGTTTTAACAACCAATGGCTTAATGAGTTTACCACAAGCCTATAAGGGAAAATGGTTTGTGTTATTTAGTCATCCGGGTGATTTCACACCAGTTTGCACTACGGAATTTTATGCCTTTCAAGTTCGTTATCCGCAATTTCGCAAATTAAATTGCGAACTTATTGGCTTGAGTGTTGATCAAGTCTTTTCTCATATCAAATGGATAGAATGGATAAAAGAAAAATTGAATACGGAAATTGAATTT
>JBDRVN010000063.1:0-7166 GCA_039801885.1 Caldifarciminota bacterium | reverse complement strand
TTGGTATTTATCAAGAATTTTATGAAGAGTTAAGGAATCGATTAATTGGTCAGGGTTTAGAAGTTATTGACCTTTTTAAATACCAAGGGAAAATATCGGATAATATTGAAAGACTAAAAAATAAGATAAAATCTTTGGAAGAGAAAAAAGAAGAGGTTTTAAAAGAGTTGAAGGCAAGTAGTTCTTATTTAAAAGAGTTGAAGATTTATTATGATTATCTCTTTAATGAGAAGATAAGAAAGGAGATTGAAAAGGATTTATCTCTTTCAAGAAGATGTCTATTAATTAGTGGTTTTGTGAAAGAGAAGGATATACCAATTTTAAAAGAGTTTTTAAAAGGTTTTAAAACCCTTACCTATTCTATTTTGGAGCCAAAAGAAGAGGAGATTCCTATTGCCTTAGAGAATAGAAAAGTTTTTAAACCTTTTGAAGTTGTTTTGGAGCTTTACGGAATGCCCAATTCGCAGGAACTTGACCCGACACCTTTTTTGGCGCCTTTCTTTGCTATCTTTTTTGCCTTATGTCTGACTGATGCCGGTTATGGTTTGGTGCTTACTTTCCTTTCTCTTTATCTAATGAAAAAATTTCCGAAGGGAAAAAAATTTTTGACCCTACTTTTTATCTGCGGAATTTTTACCGTCTTTGCCGGTGCCTTGACTAATGGCTGGTTTGGTGATTTCTTTGATAAATTTAATTTATCTTTCTTGAAAAATCTAAAAGATAGACTAATCCTTTTTGACCCCTTTAAAAATCCGATGGCTTTTTTTATTCTTTCGCTTATTTTAGGTTATTTACATTTAAATTATGGATTTCTTTTAGAGATTTATGATTCCTTTCGGATAAAAAATCCTTTACCGGCAATCTTTAATGAAGGTGCTTGGTTTTTGATATTAAATTCCCTTGTTTTATATATTCTTTTTAAAAAATTTTATTTTCTTTTAACGCTCTTTTTAGGGATCGCCTTTATTATTTGTCTTTCTAAAATGGAAAAGAAATTATTTCTAAAACAGTTTATTTTATCTTTGATTATCTTCAATATCCTCTTATTTTTTGCTTTGAGATTAAAATTTTTGCCCAATTTCTTTTTCTTTACGAAGTATCTTGTTCTTTTATTGACCGCAATCTTCTTTTTAATTTCTTTGCGACAAGAATTTAAAAAAATTAATTTATTAATAACCGCTCTCGTTTTTATTCTTCTTCTTTTCTATGGGTTAAAAATTGTTAATAAGACTTTACCAATAATAATAAGTTTGGTTGGTTTTTTTATCTTTAAAGAGAATCGGCGATTATTAAAGAAAATTATTTGGGGTGCTTACAATTTATATGGTGGGACAAGTTTTGTTGGTGTTGTGCTTTCTTATATAAGGTTAATGGCATTGGGGATGGTGACTGCTGGGATTGCGATGGCGATTAATACGATTGCTTCTTTGGCGATAAAAATTCCAATCTTAGGGATTATTGCATCTTTGATTATTTTACTAATTGGTCATAGTTATAATTTGGCAGTCAATGTTTTGGGTGCTTTTGTTCATACTTTAAGGCTTAACTATGTAGAATTTTTTCCGAGATTTTTTAGTGGTGGCGGAGAAAAATTCTCGCCATTAAAAATTGAAACAAAATATGTGGAAATTAAAAGTTAAAAAGGAGTGGATATGGGATTAGCAATGGCAATTTTAGGTTTTGCTTTATCAGCCTTTTTAGCCGGTATTGGCTCGGCATTGGGAATTTCTTATGTTTCAAGAGTGGCAAATGGTGTACTCGCTGAAGATCCAACGAAATTCGGTAGTCTCTTTATTTTGGTTGCTCTTCCCGGAACACAAGGTTTTTATGGATTTTTAGGTGCCTTTTTAGGAATAATGAAAATCGGTGTTTTAGGGAATTTAGTTCCCCTTTCCTTTGACCAAGGTATCCAACTTTTCTTTTCTTGTCTGCCGGTAGGAATTGCCGGTTTAATTACTGCCATCTGGCAAGGAAAAGTTTGTGCTGCGGGTGCGGAATTGGTTGCCAAGAGACCAACCGAAGCAATGAAAGCGGTAATCTACGGTGCCTTAGTTGAGACCTATGCCGTATTAGGACTTTTAGCAACAATTTTTTTACAAATGGGAGTAAAGGTGTGATTGATTTGACCAAACTAAAAGAAAAAATCTTAAAAGAAGCCGAAGAAGAAAAGAAAAGAATTTTACAAGAAGCCGAAGAAGAAGTTAAAAATATTGAGAAAAAAACCGAAGAGGAAATTAAGAAATTAAAAAAGGAAACAGAACAATTTTTAGAAAAATATCTTGAAGAATTAAAGAAAAGAGAACTTGCCAAGTTAAAAAAAGAAGAGAGTATCAAACTATTAACGACAAAATGGAAAATTATCGATCACCTTTTCTCTAATTTAAGCAAGGAGATAAAAAAAGATAAGCGGTATTTGGAATTCCTAAAAGAAAAAATTAAGAGTGAGCCCGCTTTCGAGATTATTGTTTCCAATGATGATTTCTCTTTATTAAGTTCCTTTCTCAATCCGCTAAATATTAAGATAACAAAAAGCGAAGAGATAAAAGATGGGATAATTATCAAAAAAGAAAAAGAAGAAATCAAATTAGATTTAGAAAGCCTTTTAGAAGAGATTAAGAAAAGATATTTAAAAGAGATTAGCCGGTTATTATTTGGTTAAAGTTGGTAACATCAAACTCGCATCAGGCAGGATTAAGATATTTCTTATATTATTATTTTTCATTGCATAAGATAAGGCATCATTTATTGTTTTAAAAGGTTTCATAAAGATTGATTCAACTACTTCGTCGGGAATGCTGACGGCAGTATAGATCTCTGCCCAAGTTAAAAGTTCAGCCATTTTTGCTGATTTGTGATAGCCCAACACAAAATTCTTCTTTATTTTCTCAATCACCTCTTCTGGTGAATTAGCAATCTTCATAATATTTATAAACTCTTCTTCGCCAATCCCTTTTTCACAAGTAGAAGCCAAAATAATTATTCCCTTTTCTTTTAGAGCCATTTTCGCATTTTCTAATCCCTTTTGTGCCTGATAGAAATTGACATCATAAGGCGGTTGGATAAGGGCAATTACAATATCATATTTCTCTTTTATCGGAATACAAAAAACCTTTTCGGCTAATTTAACCCCTTCTTCAAAAGAAGAGAAAAGGTCGCCAAAGGTAAGGCTATAAATTTCTTTATTTTGGTCAACGATTACCTGAATAGAAAATATTGGTTTTTCTACTGCTTTGGCGACTTCTTCCATATCAGAAGATACCGGATTATCTTCTAAGGCTAATAAACTTGCTCTTTTATCCAAAGAAAGAAAATGATTGGCACTAATCGTTTCGTAACCAGCAACTCCAGGCAAGAAAGATTTTCTGCCACCAGTATAACCAGCAAAATAATGGGGTTCAATGGAATTGATTGTGATAATTTTATCAACTTTGGTAATTAACTTATTTAAATAAATTGGTGTATTAAAACTTGTTTTACCTAAATAGACTAAATCTTCTTTTTCCTTACAATTGTGGTAAAAAATTCTTTCTTTATATTTTCCATAATAATCTCCGAAAATTTGGATATTCTCTTTTTCGTCAGGTTTCCGATGGGAACCTAAAGCAACCAAAAAATAAACTTCTTTATTTGAAAAATATTCTTCAATAAATGAAAGGATTTGCGAAGTAGGAGTAGGTCGGGTATAATCGTTAACAATTACTAAAAAACTTTTTCCCAAAGAAAAGAATTTCTCACATTCCTTTTTTAGTTTGGGAATTATTAAATTTAAATCTTCTTTTTGTGGATTTATTGGTGATAGAACATCAACCTTAATATTATCAGAAACTTTAATCTTCTCCTTTATTTTGCCATAAGAGACTTCAAATTCCATAAAAAATTATATAAGAATTTAATTTAAAAATCAAATTAATTGACATAAAGGAATTTTCTTGTCATAATTATATAAATTGTTTATGGAGGGTTAGCCTAATATGGTAAGGCAGCGGACTTGAAATCCGCCGTCGCAAAAAAGCGACATGGGGGTTCGAGTCCCTCACCCTCCGTGGAGAGGTGGCCGAGATCGGTCTAAGGCATCCGCTTGCTAAGCGGAAGTCCGTTCCTAAAAGAACGGACCGTGGGTTCGAATCCCACCCTCTCCGTTATTGATTTATAAAATATTTTTTTTAAAATTAAGCAATGCCCCTGTAGCTCAGTTGGATAGAGCGACAGTTTCCTAAACTGTAGGCCGTGAGTTCGAATCTCACCAGGGGCATAATAAAAAATTATGAAAATTAAAGAAGATATACTACAAAATATTTTAACAAAAATTGTTAGTTATTATTACCAAAATAAAAGAAACTTTTTTATAATTGTCGGTTCAATTATTGCTGTTATCGTTATTATTATTGTCTCAGTAAGCGGAAAACCAAAAATTCATCCTGAAGTTCAATTGCGTTTTACCCAGGCATTAGGTTTATATTCTATTGATAATCTCTCACAAGCCGAAGCCCAGTTTTTAGAGTTGACAAGATTGTTTGGAAATACACCTTTAGGAATAAAAGCCTACTTTTATTTAGGAAGAATTTATTACCAAACCCAGAGATTTGTGGAAGCCCAAAGAGCCTTTGAAAAATTTTATGCCAAAAATAAAAATAATCCAGTTTTATCACCAGGCGCATTAATGGGAATAGCCAACTGTTACGAAGAAATGAATGAATTTAAAAAAGCCGCAACTACCTATGAAGAAGTTTATAAAAAATATCCAAAATCCTTGTTTGCTCCAAAAGCTTTACAATCAGCCGGTAGATGTTATATTCAGATAAATAACTATAAAAAGGCAATTGAAATTTTAGAATTGGCTTTAAAAAAATATCCGGAATATCGCGAAAATAGCGATACGAAAGCCTTGCTCTTTTATGCCAAAAGTTCGTTAGGAAAAACTAAATAAATATTGATTTTAATAAAAATTTAGTTATTTTTCTATATGCTAATAATTACTAAAAAGAATTTTGAAAAAGAAGTCTTAAATAGTGAAATTCCAGTATTAATTGATTTTTGGGCGGAATGGTGTATGCCTTGTAAGATGATGCTCCCGATTGTTGAAGAGTTAGCAAAGGAATACGATAAGAAAGTTAAAATCGGCAAAGTAAATGTTGATGAAGAAAACGAATTGGCAGAGAAATATATGATAATGAGTATTCCAACATTTCTTTTTATAAAGAAAGGAAAGGTTATCGACAAAGTTATTGGAGCAGTTCCTAAATCAATGTTAGTTGAAAAATTAAACAAACTTTTGGAGGAAGAATGAGATATTTAACAGTTTTTTTGTTAATTACTTTCTTATTTCATTGTGGCGGAAAGAGAGTTAGGCAGCCATTAGACTTTCAATTAGAGAATCTTAATGGTGAACAGGTTCTTTTAAAAAACTATAAAGGGAAAATAATTCTTTTAGATTTCTGGGCAACTTGGTGTCCACCTTGTCGGGCAGCAATTCCTCACTTGATAAATCTATACGAAAAATTTGGAGATAGAAATTTTATTCTCTTCGGTATTGGTTTGGATGAGAAGGAATTATTAATTAATATGAGAGACGAAATGAATATCAAATATCCAATCTTAATCGGTAACAACGAAATTGCCAAGTATTATCAAATTCAAGCGATTCCCACTTTGGTATTATTAGATAAAAACGGCAAAATCTATTATAAAGAAGTTGGTTTTTCCGAAGAAGGAGTAAAGAAATTAGAATCAAAAATTACTGAGTTATTAGAATAAGATGGAAGAAGTTTCTTTAAAATGGATTAATGGTCTAAAATTTTTATTAACCGACAAAGAAAATCATCAAGTTTTACTTGATTCCAGTAAAGAAGGTGGAGGAGAGGGTGCTGGTTTTAAACCGATTCATCTCTTTATGGCTTCTATTGCTGGTTGTATGGCAATGGATATTGTCTCAATATTAAAGAAAAAAAGAGAAGATTTGAAGGATTTTAGTATTGAGATTACTGGCGAGCGGACACAAGAACATCCTAAAAGATTTGTTAAAATTGATATTAAATTCAGAATTAATGAAGAGGTCAATAAAAAATCATTGGAAGAGGCTTTTAGGCTTTCTCAAGAAAAGTATTGTTCGGTTCTCCATTCAGTTTTAAATCCACCCGAAATAAATTTTTATTTTGAATGAAAAATAATTTTTTAGAAGGACTTACTTTTGACGATATTCTTTTAATTCCCCAGAAATCAGAAGTTCTGCCGAAAGATGTTGATGTTAGTACCAAATTCTCTAAAGGAATTAATTTAAATATTCCTTTGGTAAGTGCCGCAATGGATACAACTACTGAGGCAGAAATGGCGATTGCCTTAGCGATTGCTGGTGGCATTGGTGTTATTCACAAAAACCTTTCCATTGAAGAGCAGAAACAAGAAGTTATAAAAGTGAAAAGGGCAGAAAGTGTAAAAATCTATAACCCAATTACAATCACCCCCAATCAATTAATTAAAGAGGCAAAGGAATTGATGGAAAAACATTCAATCTCTGGTATTCCGGTGGTAGATAATAGGGGAGAGTTAAAAGGAATTATCACTAAAAGAGATATAATTTTTGAGAAGAATCTAAACCAACCAGTAAGCAAATTAATGACCAAAGATAATTTAGTTACTGCTGATGAAAATATTAGTTTAGAAGAAGCGATAAATATTTTAAGAAAGAAGAAAGTAGAAAAATTACTCTTGGTAGATAAAAATAATCGATTAAAAGGATTGATTACTGTCAAAGATATACTTAAAAAAATGGAACATCCCCAGGCAACAGTTGATGAATATGGCAGATTAAGGACAGCAGCAGCGGTTGGTGTTGATAAAACCTCAATTGACCGTGCCTATGCTTTGGTAGAAGCCGGTGTGGATGCCTTAGTAATTGATACTGCCCATGCCCATTCTTATTTAGTATTAAAATTAACAAAAGAATTAAGAAAGAAATTTCCCGATATTCAATTAGTAGTCGGCAATGTCGCTACTGCTGAGGCTTGTTTAGATTTGGTAAAATTAGATGTGGATGCAGTAAAAGTAGGAATTGGACCAGGTTCAATTTGTACAACAAGAGTAGTTGCTGGTGTTGGTGTTCCCCAGATAACTGCTATTATCGAAACAAGCAAAATTTTAAAAAAATATAAAATTCCCTTAATTGCTGA
>JBDRVN010000062.1:0-7306 GCA_039801885.1 Caldifarciminota bacterium | reverse complement strand
ATAGGCATAAGAAGCCAACTTCAAAAGATTGTGATAACCTTCTAAATCCATTGCCAATAAAGTAAGATGAAAACTTGATTCTTGAATAGTCGGATGGGGTTTCTTTTCTTCACGACTACCAACCGCGACATAAGCTTCCATACCAATAATTGGCTTTATTCCTTCTTTCAGGCATTCATTATAAAATTCAATGGCGCCAAAAAGATTACCGTGGTCAGTAATTGCCAAGGCTCTCATATTTTCTCTCTTTGCCTTTAAAACCAAATTGTTAATTTTATTGGCACCATCTAATAAACTATATTCCGTATGATTATGGAGATGAACAAATTCCATAATTTTAAGGTTTATATTCAAATTCTAAATGAATTTTTAATGCTTCTGCTTGGAATTCGTCAGGCAAAGGCGGTAAATTTTTTGTTAGAAGAACCGCCCGTTTACAATATTCATCGTAATCTTGTTTTCCCGAACTTTTTTCAATTTTTACATCTTCAATTTTCCCATCTCGGGTAATTTTAAAAAAGATAATTGCTTTTAAATTTAAATTGGCATTCTGATAAGGGTTATACCAGTTTTCCGCAATCTTATTTAAAACAATGTTTAAATAAAACGAGGAAACAACCCCTCCTTCGGTTTTTAAACTAAATCCTTTTGATTTTACGACATCTTCTTTTTTAATAGTTTTTGCTTTTAACGTATCTTTTTTTTCTTCTTTCTTCTTTATTTCTTTTATTCCTTCTTTTTGAACCGCAACATCGCTTTTTTTCTCAATATTCTCTTCACTAATTTTTGGGGCAATACTAACCTCTAAGACTACTGGATATTCAATATTTTTTGTTTTCTTAAACATTGTTAAGAAAGAGAAAAAGACAAAAAAGAAGAAATGGAAGATAATCGAATAAAAATAACCTTTAAAATTGCCATTCATTTTATCGCTTTTTAATTTGGGTTGCTAAAAGTCCAACATCAGTAATACCGGCATTTTTAATCTCTCCTAAGATTTCAATAATTTGACCATAAGGCAAATCCTTATCTGCTTGTAAGTAAACTCGGTCGCTCTCCTTTTTTTCCATATATTTATAAATTGTTTTAATTAAATTTTTTTTATCCACTTCTTCCTCTTCCACAAATATTTTCCCTTTTTCATTTATTGTTATCAAAATTCCTTCTTTTATTTGTGGTCGTAAATAGGCACTTTGGGGCAACCTCACAGAAAGACCTGCTCGGGAAAAGGCAGCAGTAATTCCGGCAATTAAAAAGATTATCATTAAGGTGATAGAAATATCAGCCAGAGAAGTAATATTGATAAAGGCAATTAATTTTTGATAGATATTCCTCATTTTCTATCTTTTATTTCTATTAAATAATTTGCTATCTTTTCTAAATTTTTTCTCAATTCTTCTAATTTTATTATAAAATAATTATAAGCCACTACCGCCGGAATAGCAACCAAAAGTCCGGCAATAGTAGTAATTAAAGCATCTGCCATACCAGGTGCAATTGCTTGTAATGTTATCATTGGCAAATCTTTCACATCAAAAAAGACCTTGGTAATTCCCCAAACAGTTCCTAATAAACCTAAAAAAGGAGAAACACTACTGGCGGTGGCTAAAAAAGGTAAACTTCTACCGGCTTTATCAACCAAATCATCAATCGTTTCTCTTATTTGATAATCATTTTTCTCATTTCCCAAAACCGAAATTAATAAAGAGAAATAATTTTTTTGTTTAAAATTATAATATCCCCTTAACTCCTCAAGATTTTTAAAATAATATAATCTTCTTCTTATCCCTTCGCTCTCTTTTTTTAATTTTCTAAAAAGGCACCATTTAGAAAAGATTATTCCCCAAGAGATAATAGAAAAGAAAATAAGAACAATGATAATAACCTTCGCAAAAAAACCTAAACTTAAAAAAGCATTTATCACTAAATTATTATATAAGTTCTAAAAGATAAGTCAAATAGAAGGAAATTAAAATTCTTCTTTAATAATTTTTTTCTTAATTAATGCCTCCTTAATTAACGAATTTTCATCTTCTAAATTTTTAATCCGTTTGCTTATTTCATTAAGCTCTTTTTTAAGTTTTAATATTTCATCCATTAAAGGTAATAAATGTTTTTTCTCTTCCAAAGAGAGATTTAACTCCGTTAACCAAGAATTAACTAATTGGTTTATTGCGCTTTCCGAAATTTCTTTGGTGTCAACAGTAAAATGCAATTGGGTTACTCGCTCATTGGTCATAATTTCTAAAGTTTCGTTACTGTTAATATTTTCCGGAAGATTTCTTAATGCCTCTTGGATAACTAATGCTTCCGCCGGCGAATATTCTAATTTAATTGTCATATCTAAAAATACTTTTCCGTTTGCCTCACTAATTGTTTTTATTTTAGATACGTTCATAATTCCTCCCTTCCTGTTTTTTAATTAACAGGGATAAAAAAATTTAACTAAAAATTTTTATTTTGTCAATAAATTAAATATATCCTTTAAATTGCAAAACAAACTTTGCTAAATAATGGGTTTTGCTATAACGATAAAAACAGAAATTGGGAGCAATTTTTAAATTTCTTTCTTTTAAATAATAATTTAACCCAAAAGTAAAACCGATATCTTTTATAATTTCTCTTACTTCATATTTTTCTCTTTTAAAATCGATACGAATAACGGGCAAAAGTTTGTCAATTTGGTGACCGAAAAGAAGATAGAAACCCTGTTTTTGGTATTTATTATATACCATATCTTTATCTTGACCAAAGAGATATTCAAAGATAAAAATATTAGGTGATTTTATATAGGCAATCTCGCAACCTAACCGGAAGAAAGGCAATAAATCTTTTATCTCACCCCATCCGGTTTTCCCGTAATAGAAATTAGTACCTAATAATAAATCTTTAATAGGTTTGTATGTAATTCTTCCCGAAATATCTTTCCATTCGTTATTATCCCAATAGAATGCTCTACCGTTTCCGTTTACCAAATTAATATTTGTTTCTAAATTGTTAAGAATATAAGAGAAACCAATACCTAAATCATAAATAAGAGGTTCCTTCCAATAATAAATAAAAGAAGGCTCAAAAAGATAACTTTCTTTTGGCAAAAGAGAAATTTCGTAACCCAAGGGCTGTTTAAATTTTCCTAAAATAATTTTCATCTCTCTCTTTGGTTTTATTTCGCCATATAATTCATAAGAAGGCTTACCTTCCAAATCACTAATATCCAAAGAAAATTTTAAAAGAAAAAATTCTTGATACTCATTTATTATATCTAAATATACCTTTGAAAAATAAAAGGAGTTTGACCTTATTATCTTGGCATCCATTTTCCTTTGGGCATAATCATAATTAAAAGTGAATAAAGAATTTAGGGATAATTTATACTTATCTTGTTGAAAATTAAAGGCAAAGAGAATATTAATTAAAAGAAAAAGAGAGAAAAATCGTTTCATAATTCCTCCTTTTAAAAATAAAGAATAATAAAAAATAAGATGAATTCAATAAATCTGTCGCAATATTAAAAACATTTCAATTATAAAAACTTAGGATAAAAATTAATTTTTTGTCGCATCATTTATTAATTTTAAATTTTATAAGTTTATCAAATTTAAAGATTTATTATTATATATTTTGGCACAGAAAAGGTATATAATAATCAATTAAGGTGGACTTGTGGAAGGGCGGATTTTAATAGAAGAAATAAGGAAATTTTATATAGGTCACCAATAATAAAGGGATATTGAATTTTAGTAATTATAATTTATATTCAAAGTTAATCTTGTCTCTTCTTTAAAGCGATAGAAATGGGCAGAGATATAGGCATCTGCCATATTATAAATATGGAAACCAGCAAGTATCCACAATAAATCCGAAAACTTTTCTTTTTCATTATTTTTCTTTGCCTTATAAATGAAATAACCAAGCGTTCCTTCAGCAACAAGAAATAAGGAGCCCTTCAAATAGTTTTTGGTATAAAACTGTCCTGCTCCCGGAAAGATTAAAGAGTAAAATAATGCCCGATTTGGTGATTTGTAATCTTCTTTTGCCATTAAAAAACTAAAAAGAAGACTAATAATTAATAGTTTGGAGTTCCAAGATATTTTTCTTATTTTTCTTCTCGCAATCATTAATTATCAAAAGATTATCTTTTAAAAAACCCATGTTTATTAAGTAATTGAAAACCGCAAGCGCCTTTTGAAAACCAAAATGATAAGTTGCTAATGATCTTCCTTTTATTTTGGAACCCAATTCAATATCTTCACCGTAAAAAACAATTGCCACTTTCTTATTACTCTCTTTTAAAGTAGGAATTATCGCCTTCAATTTTGCCTCACCCACCGGACTTAAACTATCGGAAGTTTCCGTTAAGAAAAGTTCATTAAACTCAAAAGCGTAGGCTAATTTTTCCTTTCCTCCTTCATATTCACTCAACCTCTCTTTTAACTCTTGGATCTCTTTTTGCCACAAGAGATTTTCGTCGCTGATTCTTACAATCTTTTCTTCCAAAGGAAGATATTTAAAATTATAAAAAATTAGAAAAAAACCCAAAGTGATTAAAAACAAAACAAGATAAACATATTTCATATTAACTCCTTTAATCTTTTCAATTTCTCCTCAATCTCTTTTTTCTTAGAAAGCTCACTATCGATAATCTCCTTCCTTGCCTTTGTCAAAAAATCTTCATTATTAAGATTCTCATTAATTTCTTCATAAATCTTTTCTAATTCCTCAATCTCTTTCTCGCATCTTTTCCTTTCTTTTTCCAAATTAAAGAAATTACCAACCTCTAAATAAAAATCTCCTTCTTTTAAAATAATTTTAGAAAATTCTCTTTTCAACTCCTCTTTTAATGGCAAAACCTCCACATTCACCATCTTCTTAATAATCTCCTTTTCTTCTTGTAAGAAATTAAGAAGTTTTTGATTATCCGTTTTTAAATATCCCTTCAGTTCTATACTTTTGGGAATTGTAAAATTTGCCCTAATATTTCTAATATTTCTTATTAAACTAATCAACTCTTCACAAAGAAAAGTCTCTTTAACCTTCTCTTCGGGAATATAAAAGGGCTCAGGTAGATTCTCTTCCATTATTGATTTTTCTTCTTTATTAAATAGGTGCCAAAGCTCTTCGGTGATAAAAGGCATAATTGGATGTAAAAGTTTTAAGAAGTTATAGAAAATATCTAAACTTATTTTTAATGCCTCTTTCTCTTTCTTTCTAAACCTCTCTTTATTTAACTCCAAATACCAATCACAATAATTATTCCAAAAGAAACTATAAAGACTTTGGGCAAGAAGAGAAAAATAATAGTTTTTTAAATAATAATCATATTTTCTTAAAAGTTCGTTAAAAAGTTCCTTAATCCAATAATCATAAATCTTCTCTTTCCCTTCTGCGATAAAGCTCTCCTTTTCCTGATAATAAGAGAAAAGCAATCTTCCGGCATTCCAAATCTTGTTAGCAAAATTCCGACCGATAATAAATCTATCCTTACTTAAACGAAAAGATTGAGACTGGCTTTCCAAATAAGTTAAGGTAAATCTTAAAGCATCCGCACCGTATTCACTAACAATCTCTTGCGGATCAATGCCAATTCCTTTTGTTCTTGACATTCTTTCACCTTTCTCATTCAAAACGGTTGAATGGATATAGACATATCTAAAAGGTATTTTATTAAGAAATTCTAAACTGGAGAAAACCATTCTTGCCACCCATAAAAAGATAATATCGGGATCGGTAACCAAGACTTCTGTTGGATAAAAAACCGCTAATTCCTTTGTCTTTTTGGGATAGCCCATTGTGGCGAAGGGCCAGAGGGCAGAAGAGAACCAGGTATCTAAAACATCTTCATCTTCTTTGATATTCTTACTATTACATTTACTACATTTTTCCGGTTTTCCCATATCTACCATTATCTCTTCACAATCTAAACAATAATAAACGGGAATTTGATGACCCCACCACAATTGTCTTGATAGACACCAATCTTTAATATTATATAACCAATCTAAATACACCTTCTCCCATCTTTTAGGAACAAATTTAACTTCTCCCTTCTCAACAACCTCAATCGCCCTTTTTGCCAACCCATCCATTTTTAAAAACCATTGTTTAGAAATTAATGGCTCAATAATCGTTTCACAACGGGCACAAAGTCCCACTGGTACCTTATAATTCTCGATTTTTTCTAATAATCCCTTATCTTTCAAATCCTTAATAATTATTTCTCTTGCTTGAAATCTATCTAAACCACAGTATCTATCTTTTGCTGGTGGAATAATTTTGCCATCTTCATCAATTATTTTCACAAATTCCAAATTATGCTTCTTAGCAATAATAAAATCGTTTGGATCGTGGGAAGGTGTTACTTTTACTGCTCCGGTGCCAAACTCAATATCCACCATCTCATCGGCGATAACTTTTATCTCCCTTTCTTGTAAAGGTAAAATTAAAGTTTTATTAATATAATCTCTATATCTTTCATCCAAAGGATTAACTGCCACCGCCGTATCACCAAGCATTGTCTCTGGTCTTGTTGTGGCAACAACGACATAATCATTACTATCTTTCAAAGGATACTTTATATAATACAAATAACCATCAAGTTCTTTGTGCTTCACTTCCAAATCAGAAATTGCTGTCCGACAACGAGGACACCAATTAATAATTCGGTCATCCCGATAAATTAAACCTTTTTTATAATAATAGACAAAGGCGTATCTAACGGTATAAGAATATTCTTCATCCATTGTGAAACGAAACCTTGACCAATCACAGAGGCATCCAAATCCTTTCAACTGAGAGATAATCAATTGATGGTGTCTCTCTTTCCAAGCCCATGCCCTTTTTAAAAACTCTTCTTTACCAATATCAAACCTTGTCTTTCCTTCCTTTCTTAATTCTTTTTCAATTTGATTATGGGTAGCAATACTGGCGTGGTCAATACCAGGTAGCCAAAGAACCTCATAACCCGCCATCCTTTTATATCTTGACAAAATATCCTGAATAGTATTATTCAAGGCATGACCAATATGTAGTGGACCGGTAATATTTGGCGGCGGAATAACAATTGAAAACTTTGGTTTTTCTGAATCAGGGTTTGCTTTATAATATCCCTTTTCTTCCCAAAAAGAATACCACTTCTTCTCTATCTCCTTTGGCTCATAAACCTTCTTCATTTCCATAGAAAACTATTATATTAATTAAGTTAAAAAAGTCAATATGTTTAAGTGAATTGATTTAAAAAATTTCCTAATTTTAAAGTTTTTATTAAGAATATATAAGAATTTTGGCAAGAGTATTATTTATCTTTACA
>JBDRVN010000061.1:0-7584 GCA_039801885.1 Caldifarciminota bacterium | reverse complement strand
CTTTCACACATAAACCGCAGATATATTGACCAACGTAGCCTTTCTTCTGGAACTCTTTTAGTTTCTCAAAGCATTTTAAATGGTCAAAATCTTCTTTTCTCTCTTTAATTGCGCCTGCTGGACAAATATTTATACAGGCATAACAATCACCACAATCTAAATTAGGATTTTCTTTATCAGGTGTTAAGGGAATATCGGTTAAAATTGTTACTAACCTAATTTGGGAGCCATATCTTTCATTTACCAAAAGGTTATTCCTGCCAATCCAACCAAGTCCTGCATAATAAGCAATCTTTTTGTGGGATAGATGAGCCTTTTGATTCTGCCAGTCAACAATTTGGGAAGCAGGAATTGGTAAAGCAGAATAGCCAAATTCTTCTATCAAAAAAGTAATCCTTAATGCTAAATTATCTAAAAAGTTATTTATCTGGCGATAATGGTGAAAATATAATTGGGTTGGATGGTCTTTGATACTTTCTAAAACTGCCTTTGATAATCTTCTTCCGATACTTATCGCATAAGGATACCTATCTAAAACCTCTTTTTCTAATAGAAAATTACTTTTATCAACTTTTCTAAAATCACAAACACCAAAAAGGGATGCCTTTTCTTTAAAAACAAAATCTTTTATTATTTCTTTATAATCCTTCATTTTTTAAGATAGATTAAAAGGTTTAAAATTGTGGTCGGTGTAATTCCTGGTATTCTTTGTGCCTGGGCTAAATTCTTTGGTTTTATTTTTGATAATTTCTCTTTTGCTTCATTAGAAAGGGAAGGAATTTTGTAATAATCAAAATCTTCAGGAATCTCAATATCTTCTAACTCTTTTAACTTTTCTATCTCTTTTAATGAGCGGTTAATATAACCCTCATATTTTACATCAATCTCCACATTCCAGAAAATTTCTTCATTCTCTTTAATATCAAAGGGCGGATTTTTTAATTGGCTTATTTTATTTATATCAATCTCCGGTCTTCTTAATAACTCATATAAAGTAATTACCTCTTTTATGCTTGTCCCCCATTCTTTTAATTTATTATTTATCTCTTCTTGGATACAATTTTTCTCTTTTCAACCAATCTTTTATCTTCTCAATCATTTCTTTTTTCTTTAAAACTTTTTTATAATCTTCTTCTTTTAGTAAACCGATTTTATAACCAATCTCACTCAATCTTAAATCCGCATTCTCTTCTCTCAAAAGTAATCTAAATTCAACTCTTGATGTAAACATCCGATAAGGCTCGTTTGTTCCTTTTGTTACCAAGTCGTCAATCAAAACACCAATATAACCTTGGGAACGTTTTAAGATTATTTGCTCTTTGCCTAACGCCTTTAATGCCGCATTAATTCCGGCAATAATCCCAGTTGCTGCTGCCTCTTCGTAACCAGTAGTGCCAACAATCTGACCACCAATAAATAAATTCTCGTAAAGTTTTGTCTCCAATGTCGGATATAATTGGGTTGGATCAAAGTAGTTATGTTCAATCGCATATCCTGGTCTAATAATCTCCACATTCTCTAATCCTTCAATTGTCCTTAACATCTTTATTTGGACATCAATTGGTAAACTGGTAGAAATTCCATTGGGATAAACTTCATAAGTATTTATTCCTTCCGGCTCAATAAAAATCTGATGCCTATCTTTATGAGAAAATTTAACAACCTTATCTTCAATTGAAGGACAATATCTCACACCGGTTGCTTTAATAATTCCAGTATATAAAGGCGAACGGTCTAAATTTTCTCTAATAATCTGATGGGTTTTGGGATTGGTATAGGTGATATAGCAAGGTAAAGAAAGAGCTTCTTTTATTATTCCAATATCTAAATCTAACTTCCGGAAAGAAAATCTTCTTTTTTCGTTATCTCCATATTGAGGAGTTAAACGAGAATAGTCAATTGTTCTGCCATCCAATCTTGCTGGTGTTCCGGTCTTAAATCTACCTAATAGAAAACCAAGTTCTCTTAAATTTTTAGATAGCAAATCACTGCTAAACTCACCAAACCTTCCTGCTGGAAAACTCTCTAAACCAATATGGATTAAACCTTCCATAAAAGTTCCTAAACATAAGACAACAGTTTTTGATAAAAATTGGGTACCAAATCTTGTTTCTACTCCGTAAACCTCTTTTCCTTTGACTAACAATCTTACTACTTCGCCTTGCTTAATATCTAAATTTTTCTCTTTCTCTAAAATTCTTCTCATTACCAACCGATATTTTGTCCTATCGGTCTGTGCCCTTAAAGAGCGGACTGCTTGTCCTTTTTTTGTGTTAAGATAACGATATTGAACTGCTGATAAATCAGTAACAATTCCCATTATACCGCCCAAGGCATCAACCTCTTTTACTAATTGTGCCTTACCAATACCACCAACTGCCGGATTACAAGACATCAAGGCAATCGTATCAATATTCATCGTTAGTAAAAGAGTCTTACAACCAATCTTACTTGCTGCCCAAGCTGCTTCACAACCGGCATGACCACCACCAACAACAATTACATCATATTTTACCGGATAAATAAAAGACATAAATTAACTTGGCAGGACTTTTAGAAATTTTCTTTTGCCAACTTTGATAACAATCTCTTTATCAATAACTACTTGATAATCAATATCAGAAATCCTTTCACCATTTAGATAAACCCCTCCCTCTCTTATCTTTCTTTTTGCCTCACTTTTGGAAGGCAAAAGATTGGCATCAACTAACAAGTCAACCAATCTAACATTTCTTTCTTTGGAATAAAAAACAGGAATATCGCTTGGTAATTCTTTATATTTAAAAACCTTATCAAATTCTTCTGCTGCCTTTTCTGCTACTTCTTTTGAATGGTAAATACTAACAATATCTTTCGCCAACAATGCCTTTAAATCTCTCGGATTTTCTCCTTCCTTTAATCTTTTTTCCAAATCTTTAATCTCCTGTTCGCTCCGATTGGTACATAATTGAAAATAATGGATAATAAGTTCATCAGGAATTGACATCATTTTACCGAACATCTCATTAGGTTCCTCTTCTATTCCGATATAATTGTTATAAGATTTACTCATCTTTAACTTGCCATCGGTACCAATTAGTAAAGGCATTGTCATCACAATCTGGGGTTCTAAATTAAACTCCCTCATTAATTCTCTGCCAACTAACAAATTCCAGTATTGGTCTTCGCCACCAAGTTCAATATCTGCCTTTATCGCAATTGAATCGTATGCCTGAAATAGTGGATACAGAAATTCGTGAAGGTAGATTGGTAAATTATTTTTATATCTCTTAATAAAATCATCTCTCTCCAAAAGTCGGGCGACAGTATATTTGGAAGCAATCTCAATTATCTCATCGGCTTTTAATTTAGAATGCCAAGAAGAGTTATAATAAAACTCGGTCTTATTTTTGTCTAATATTTTAAAGATTTGTCTTTCGTATCTTTTCATATTCTCCTTTATCTCTTTTTCGCTCAATTTCGGTCTTGTTTTTGACCTGCCTGATGGGTCACCAATCTTCGCAGTGAAATCACCAACCACTAAACAGGCGATATGTCCCAAATCCTGAAATTCCCTTAACTTCCTTAAAACAACAGCAAATCCTAAATGGATATCTGGACCAGTAACATCTATTCCCAATTTCACTCTCAAAACCTTCTTTCTTAACAATCTCTCTTTCAATTCCTCCTCGGTCAAAAAATCTTTTACATTTCTCTTTAAAAAAGATAAAACTTTTACAATATCTTTTTCCATATTTTTATTTTAAATTGGAGAAAAATTAAATTTGAAATTCGCCGAGATCTTCGGGTTTTTGTCTTCTAATTGATTCTCTAATCCTTTCCAATTTCTCTTCTTCACTCTCGGTAATAATTGTTGAACAGGCATCCATTACCTCTTCATTAACATAAATTGGTGAATTTGTCCTCAATGCCAAACCAATAGAATCAGAAGGTCGGGCATCAATTGCTACATAGTTGCCATCGCTTTCCAAAATAACTTCCGCATAAAAAGTATTATCTTTGATTTTAGTAATAACCACTCTTTTGACAAAATAATTCAAACTTTCAACTATCCTTTTCATCAAATCCAAAGTAAGTGGTCTAACAAACTCAACTTTATCTAAGGCATAAGATATGGCAGCTGCTTCGGCATAGCCAATAAAAATCGGCAATACCCGATTACCACCAATCTCTTTTAACAAGACCACCGGTGATTTATTTGTCTCATCATAATAAACTGTCAAAACCTTTACTTCAACCATTACTTTTCCTCTTTTTTGACAACCCAAACCTTTAAAACTCCGCTAATTCCTTCACCCAGATTAATCTTCACATCATAAACGCCAGGTGTCCTTATCGGCTCCTCTAATTCAATCTGCTTCTTATCAATCTCAACACCTTTACTTTTCAAAAACTCACAAATCTCTTCATTGGTAATACTACCAAAATATCCTTCTTTACCACCTTTCAAACTTGCCTTATAAGTTAGCCGATTTATCTTATCAGCAATTGCCTTTAATTTAATAATCTTCTTTTGTTTAACCTCTTCTTTTAACTTATTTATATCTTGAAAATGCTTAATAATTGATGGCGTTGCTTGGAGAGCAAAACCTTTCGGAATTAAATAATTTCTTGCATAGCCATCTTTTACTTCTACTATATCTCCCCTCTTACCAAGTTTCTCAACATCTTGTAAAAGTAATATCTTCATTTTATCTCAAACGGCAAAATTGCTAAATTTCTTGCCCTTTTTATTGCCCTTGCTAACTTCCGCTGATGCTTGGAACAGACACCGGTAATTTCACTCTTTATAATCTTTCCCCGTTCACTCAAAAAATTCTTCAAAATCTCATCCTTATAATCAATCTCTTTTACTCCTTTCTCACAAAAGATACACTTCTTTTCTTTCATAATTAAATAATAACAAAAAAAATATAAAAATCAATAATATTCTTGCCATCTCATATCATAATTTCTTGATTCATCCTGTATTTTTTCAAAAGGACAAGAGGTTTCCCGTTCTGTACATAATATTTCTTTTCCCAATCTTTTTAATTGGTATTTATAACCTCTTAAAGTATATAAAAATAAATCCGGTTCTTCCCAGTTCGGTATTTCCTCATTATTGCTAAGTTCTTCCTCAATTTGTTCTTTATTTTCTTCCAAAAGGTTTTTTAAAAATTCGTCATTTCTAAATAAAAGTATTATTCCTCTGCTTCTAGAAAAAAATAAACGATATGGATACTTATCTTTAATAATATTATCAAAAAAATTCTTCATATATTCTAACCAAATATTATAACTATCTTTAGAGGTTGCCCGTATAAGTATCGCATTAATATATGTTTGTGTTTCTATCTCCTCTAGTCTTTTCTCATTCCATTTATCTAAATAACCATAAAATTTATAATAATTACGAAGAGAATGAACACAACTAAAACTTCTTTCATAATTCAAATTAATAACATTATTATTACATCGTTTTTCAACTTTATTTCTGAAAAGCAATAAGTTAATTGCCCTTGCTAATGCACCATATTCTTCTCCTCCGTAGCCACAAATAGCAATTTGTGCACAAGTCTTATAATCAATTTCAAAATCTTTTATATTATTATCTTTGATTTCATTATGCAAACAATGAGAACAAAAACTTCTTTTTTTCTTCGAAATACTTTCTGTACGGCCTCCCATTTTCTCCATTTCTTCTAAAGTTCTTATATGTCTTTGTGAAATATCTATTGGGCACAATCTTACGCCCGGACATTCAATATCTTTTCTTTTAGGCAATCCTTCTTTCGGATTTACAAAATTATGTTTTAGAATTTTTTTAATAGGCTCTATTCTATCTCTTCTTGCTCCAATTACTATTATATGATGCCTTTTGTTAACTTTTTGGTATAAATCTTCTTGAAATTTGACCGCTGTTATAATACCTTCAAAACAGAATCCTTTTGTTTCTTTTTCTTTTTTTAAATTTTTAAATTTAGCAGAATTAATAGATTGAGTCTTATAATTATGAAAAATGGGTATTTGTTTTAGATTATTTTTTATATTCTTATCAAATTCAAATTTCAAATTTGAGATAATACTCGTAAATTCAGCAAGACCATAAGGTACTCTTGTAGCACAGCGAGAAATTTCTATTGGGGTTTTTTCATTAACTTCTTCTATAAGAGATTTATATAAATTAATTACCATATTTGCCGCATCGTCATAAAAATCCACAACGGTATCAAATTCTTGAACCGGATAAAATTGATAATCTTTCAAAAAACTTCGCCACCAGGCTAAAGCATCGCCTACTCTATACCATTCAATTATTCCCGAACCTACAATAATATGAGGTTTAATTTCTTTCCTATCATAATTTAATTTTTCTAATGCGTGCACCACTTCTTGTATTATATTCACATTTTCAAAAAAGTTATTTGCCACAACCGCAATAACACTTGGTTTTTCTATTCCAATTATTTGTTCTACTATCCTTGCATCTCTTGGTAAGTTATGATAATAGGGAATCTTCCAAGCATAAAGAAAAGGAAAAATATTTCTTTTAGATAATATACCTTCAATAATAAAAGTATACCTTTCATCTAATGTTTTAATTTGTTTCTTTATTTTTGTGCTAATTTTTCTAAAATATTCTTCATCGCTTACAATTATAATATTTTCTTGAATAAACCTATCGCTTAAATAAGAGTTTGAAAAAAAGAATTTTGTTAAATGGGTATGAACTGAACGGATAATATAAAAAATCTGATTTCCCCTTCCCAAAATTAATATTTTTTTTCTCGAGATTTCTTCCTTATTTCCAACTTGTTTTATTAAATCTGCGCTTATCATTTCACCAATAGTAGTTCCTCTCAAAAAAGGAGTGTAAACAAAATAGATATTTTTATCTACGCATCTCCATTCCAGATAAGGAGCGTAAATACCTCTTTCCACTCTAATTATTGCTGAAGGCACTTTTTCCAAACTTTGAAGATGTAATTTATATATTTCATTAAAAATGGGAAAAACGGCCTCTTCATCCCGGGCAACTAAAATTATTATCTTAGAATCTATCATATTTACATTATCTTGAATCCCTCCTTCTTTACAATCACCAACTATTCCTAATAGAGCAACTTTTTCATTTTCTCCAGGAATTTCAATATCACATATTCCCAATGTACCATAATCTGGGTCAGGATGTGTTTCATCAAAAACGGCTGGGTTTTTATCCACAACTACAAAATCAGTTGAAATTCTTACAAATTTAAAACCTCTTGTTGAAAGAACTTCTGCCCATTTAAATTTCTCATTTTTTTCTTTAAGACTTGGTTCTACAATTTGAGAAAATATTCCTTGACATACCTTTTTCCCTAAATCACCATAGCCAAATATGACCGTGTGGTCCTTTAAATTCTGCAATATCCAAATTAATATCCGACGAGTGCGATTTACATAAATAGTATTTAATTCCCGTAACCCAATAATAATTGGCGATGCCCACAAAACTAAAAGAGGAATAAAACCTGTTGTAACCCAAATTAAATCTGTTCTACCAATTAAGGTCGTCTGCATTCGGAACAAAATATTTAATAAGGCAAAAAAATGTTTGTT
>JBDRVN010000060.1:0-7899 GCA_039801885.1 Caldifarciminota bacterium | reverse complement strand
CAAATATTCTAACTCTGTCGGTCTTTCTAAAAGGTAATATCTATAGGTTAATTTAGAATAATTACCACAAAAAGATGGAAAGTATTTTCCTAACCTTTTTTCTAAGTTGTCTATAAGATTGATAGATATCTTTTACCATAATTATTTCCTTTTATATATTCTCTATATATAAGACGAAAAAATAGCCCAAAAGGTTACCACTTTTTTTTATTATGCTGGCAGACTATATTTTATACTGAAATTCTTTTTATTTGACTTTTAGAAAAAATGAATTATAATCTATTGGTTTTAATTAAAAGGGAGGAAAAATATGATAAATATATTGTTAGTAATTTTAATTGGTTTATCTTCTAATAATCCATCTTTTACACCTTCCTTTGGTGGCGGCGGACCTGATGCTTATGGTTATCGCTGGTTAGATTCCGATACAACTTGTCCGGGTGCTCCCACTTTTAATTGGATTTCAATAAATGGTATTGGAACCAGAATAACTGGTTTGGCTGATGATAATGTTTTGGGTCCCTTTCCGATTGGTTTTGATTTCCCTTATTATTGGTATCGAGTAAATCGTTTTTATTTGGGTTCTAATGGTTATATTGCCTTTGATGATAATTTCCTTTCTGCCCATCCTTTCCAAAATGTTCCTAATCCAAATAGACCAAATAATATTATTGCTCCTTTGATGTGCGATTTAGACCCAGGAAGAGGCGGTTCGGTATGGTATTGGACAAATAACCGAGATACCTGTATAATTGAATTTGATTCAGTTCCCTTCTGGAATACAGGGGGTATGAATTCTTTCCAGATTATTCTTTCTAAAAATGATAGTATTATAAGATTCCAGTATTTAATCCAAGTTGGTCAGCCTTACGGTGGTTGGCAATCAACCGGTTCTAGCACGATTGGAATTGAAAATGTTGTGGGTCAGGTAGGTCTTTCTTATATGCATGCTGGTTTGCCCGACTATAATCTACCCCATGCTAATTTAGCAATTATCTTTTTCCCACCAGAGTCAACAAATTATATTGTCAATGATATGGCTTGTTGGTATGTAATGAATGAACAGTCCGAAGGTATATTTGTTTATCAAGGCGATACGGTTCTTTTAAAAGGAGCGATTAAGAATACTGGTAACAGACCGGCAAATAATTTTAAAGTATATTGTTGGGTGAGAAGTATGCCAGCAGGAACAATTGTTTTGGCGGATACCTTAACAATTGAGGCAATGACTCCTGGTGAAATTAGAGAGGTTACTTTTAATCGTCGCTGGATTCCAGGTTCTGTTGGGCAATTTGCTATTGATATCAAGACCGGTTTAACAGGTGATATGGTGCCAAATAATGACCAAATTAGATTAGAAGCAAGGGTGGTTTCTTATCCCGGTGAATTAAGATATGAAGATTTAGCATCTCCTCATGGTATGTGGGGATGGAACGGACCAGGTGGCTATGGTGCTCATTTTGTTCCGCCGAGATATCCTTGTCGGATTACCCAAGTAAAAATTTATGCTTCAGCGACTTCAGCAACACCAATTGCCGTATTAATCTTAAAAGACAACGGACCAAATAATTCACCAGGTGAAACATTATATCTTACTCAGACATCAATTTCTACTCAACAGTGGTATACAATTAATGTTTCGCCAGCAGTAGTAATAAATCAGGGTGGTTTCTTTGTTGGTGGAATTTCTAATGTTGCCAATCAACCATCTTTTGGTATGGATACCGCAAATACTCCTTCCCGGCAGACTTGGGAATATACAACTGGTTGGGCAAAATATCGGACTGCTGATAGGCATGATGTGATGATTAGAGCAGTAGTGGAGATGGTTCCTGGTGTAGAAGAAGAAATTTCTATTATGCCGATTAGAAAATTAGAAAGGGGAATAATGCGGGCAAGCGAATTAAAGGAATTGAAAGAAGTTGAGATATTTAATGCTAATGGTCAGAAAGCCTTAAAGTTTGAAAAAGAAGGAATTTACTTTATCAAAGAAAAGGATAATTATAAAAAGATAATTATCCTCCATTAATGAAAAGGAGAAAGGGGGGATGGTAAATTAGATTACCTTCTCCCCTTTTATTTTTTATGGACTATTTAAAAACTGAGCTAGTTTTAAAGGAAATTAAGATAGGTAAGGTTCAACCTTTTTATTTACTTTATGGCGAAGAAGATGCTCGAATAGACGATATCCTCGGGGCATTAAAGAAATATTATTTTAATGATGAAGAATATATTGGAAGTTTATATAAAAAATACGATTTAAAAGAGTTTTCTTTAAAAGATATTCTTTTAAATTTCAATTCTCCTTCTTTTTTTGAAGAAATAAAATTAGGATTTATCAAGAATTTTGATTTAGTATTTAAAAAAAGAAGGAAGAAAGAGAAGGAAGAAATCCTCAAAAATTTTTTTAACAATTTAAAAAATAATAAAGATAAAACGATGGTAATTTATTTAGCAAAATCACCACAGAAACAGAAAGAATATGAAAGTTTTTTTAAAATAAATAAATTAGAAAAATACATAATCTATCTCTATCCTTTATCAAAAACTAATTTAAAAACCTATCTTGTAGAAAAAGCAAAAGAAGAAGGCTATATTTTGACCAACGGTGCCTTAGAACTTCTAATTTTTCTCTGTGGCGAAGATTATTCTTTAATTTATTCTGAATTTAATAAAATAAAGCTCTATTCAAAAGAAAAGTTAATTAGTGAAGAATTGATAGAGAAGTTTGTTGGTTATAGTTTTGAGGGAAAGTTAAAAAGTATTTTAGAAGCAATCAGTTATAAAGATAAAGAAAGATTTTTTAAAAGTCTTTATGGTTATTTAGGAAGTGCCAAGCGAGAGGAAATTCCTTATTTGATAGGCTCCTTGGCAAGTCAACTATTAAATATTTATTTTAAAAAAATAAATGTTTATTCTTCTTTTAAGGAAAGCGAATTGCGGGACAAATTAGATGCCCTTTATAAAATTGATTTAATGATAAAAAAAGGAGAAAGTGAGCCAGAAGTCTTACTTTTAAATTGGGGAGAGAGATTATGAATTTTCGAGAAATTGAAGAAAGATGGCAAAAAATATGGGAAGAGAAAAAAGTATTTAAAACTAAAAAAGATGGAAAGAAATATTACTGTTTAGTAATGTTTCCTTATCCTTCCGGTGATTTACATATGGGTCATGTGAAAAATTATGTGATTGGTGATGTGATTGCTCGGTATAAGAGACAAACCGGTTATAATGTTTTACATCCTTTTGGTTGGGACGCCTTTGGACTACCAGCGGAGAATGCAGCAATTATTCATGGTATCCATCCTTGGGAATGGACAAAAGAAAATATTGATATCTCTCGCAAACACTTAAAAATGATGGGTATCGGTTATGATTGGGAAAGAGAAGTTATGACCTGTGACGAAAGATATTATAAGTGGAATCAATATTTCTTTATTAAATTTTATGAAAAGGGTTTAGCCTATCGAAAAAAAGCATATGTTAACTGGTGTCCGGGTTGTCAAACAGTTTTGGCTAATGAGCAGGTTGTTGATGGCAGGTGTTATCGGAAAACTTGTCAGAATATAATTGAGAAAAAAGAATTGGAGCAATGGTTTTTCAGAATTACTGCCTATTCAGAAAGACTTTTAAAAGATTTGGATAAATTGGATTGGCCGGAGAATGTGAAGATAATGCAAAGAAATTGGATTGGTAAAAGTGAAGGAGTAGAGGTTGATTTTCCAATTGTTGGTGGCGGATATTTAAGAATTTTTACTACCCGGCCAGATACCCTTTTTGGCGTTACTTTTATGGCAGTTGCTCCGGAAGCAGAAATTTTGGAGGAACTAATTAAAGGAACGGATAAAGAAGAAGAGATTTATCAATTTAAAAAAGAAGTCTTAAGGATCTCGGAGATTGAAAGGACAGCAATCGGACGAGAAAAAAGAGGCATCTTTATTAACAGGTACGCCATAAATCCGTTAACAAATGAGAAAATACCGATTTTCGTTGCTGATTATGTTTTAGCCACTTATGGTACCGGAGCAATTATGGCGGTTCCGGCTCACGATCAAAGGGATTTTGAATTTGCTAAAAAATATAATCTACCAATCAAGATAGTAATCAATCCTTACGGAGAAGAACTAAAACCCGAAAATATGGAAAAGGCTTTTGAAGAAGAGGGAATAATGGTGAATTCCGGCATATTCAATGGCTTATCTTCAAAGGAGGGAATAGAGAAAATAATTAAATTTTTAGAGGAAAAAGGGACGGGTAGAAGAAAAATAAACTATCGTTTAAAAGATTGGTTAATTTCTCGCCAAAGATATTGGGGAACACCAATCCCGATGATTCATTGTGATAATTGTGGTATTATTCCCGAAAAAGAAGAAAACTTGCCAGTTGTTTTACCAAAAGATGTAAAAGATTATCTACCAAAAGGAAAATCAGTCCTTTCGGGAATTGAAGAGTTTATTAATACGACCTGTCCAAAATGTGGTGGAAAGGCAAAAAGGGATCCGGATACGATGGATACCTTTGTTGACTCCTCTTGGTATTTTTTAAGATATCTTGACCCCCATAATAACGAGAAACCTTTTACCTATGAAGACACAAAATATTGGTTACCAATAGATAAATATATTGGTGGTATTGAGCATGCTACTGGCCATTTAATCTATTTCCGATTTTTCACTAAGGTTTTATATGATTTAGGATTTTGTGCTTATGATGAGCCCTGTGCTTCCCTTTTCACTCAAGGAATGGTTTTATATAAAGGAAAAGTTATGTCTTCTTCCCAAAGACACGGTGTTTGGGTAGGTGAGTTTTTAGAAGAAAATAGTGCCGATATTGCCCGTTTGACGATTCTCTTTGCTGCGCCACCGGAAAAGGATATGGAATGGTCAGAAGAGATTGTTAGTGGTGTGAAAAGATTTTTGGAAAGAGTTTGGCGAATTTATGAGATAAATAATTTTCAAGTCTTAGATAAAAAACCAAAAATTAATAATGAAAAAGATAGATATCTTTATATCCGGTTAAACCAAACGATTAAAAAAGTTATTGAAGATATGGAAAGCTTCCAATTTAATACGGCTATTGCTTCACTAATGGAGTTTCTTAATGATTTATATAAGTTTGAAGATAAGAGGGAAGTGTATTATTATTCCCTTTATATTTTTTACCAATTACTTTCACCCTTTGCTCCTCATATTGCGGAAGAGATTAATGAGAGATGTGGATTTAAAAAATTTTTAGTCGAAAGTAAATTTCCGGAATATGATAAAGAAGCAATTTATTTTGAAAAGATTGAAATTCCTATCCAAATTAATGGTAAGATAAGGGCAAAAATTGAGGTCTTAAGGGATGAGAAAGAAGAAAAGATAAAACAATTGGCATTAGAAAACGAGAGAATAAAAGAATTGCTAAAAGGAAAAGAGATTTTAAAAATTATCTATGTACCTAAGAAATTAATTAATATTGTGATTAAGGAGTAAAATGCGAGTAATTGTTTTTATCCTTTTAGGAATTTTTATTTTGCTTTTAATCTATTTTTATGTTAATTATCGTGAGTTTTTTAGTCAAATTAATAAGGAAGAAATAAGTGTCGAGATGCTAAGTAATAAGGTAATTGAACTTTACGAGGAGAAATTGAATCGCTTAAAACTAAGAGTTGATTCCTTGGAAAATTCGGCTAAATTAAAGAGAAAGCCGATGCCGGAAGAGATAAAATTATTAAAGGAAGAAATTAAAAAGGGAGAAGAACTTTTGGAAGAATTGAAAAGGGCAAAAGAAGAGAAAAGAAATGAATTGTATCATCTTTGTACCGAAGTTTATCAGAATGCCAAAGGTAGATGTGAAATTTTAAGAGAGAAAGTAAAATAGAAAATGTTAAAAAGAAATTTAGCGGTTATCTATTATGAATTTATTAAATTAACAAAAATCTGGATCAGTTATCCGATTATCTTTCTTTTCTTTACTATCTTTCCTTTAATTTGGGTTTTACCTTTTATCTTTCAAGGAAAGGCATTGGTTGGTAGTTTTTCTTCTCTTCCTTTTAAAGAACTAACTGGTAGCGGAAATTATTTGGCTTTTTTACTTCTTGGTTCAATTGTCTCTACCTATGTTTTTTCTGGTCTTTGGGGAGTTGGTAATTCTTTAAGAGAAGAGACTTATTGGGGAACTTTAGAGTATCTTATTTTATCACCAACTAATCCTTTGGTTATTCTTATTGGCAAGACTTTGACCGAATTTGTGTATGCGACAATTACCGTTATTATCCAAGCCTTAATTATTATTTTAATTTTAGGAGTGAAAATTACTTTCGTGAAAATATTACCAATAATTTTAATAATTCTTTTACTTCTCGTTGGTTTTTATGGTTTTGCTATTGCCTTTGCTGGTTTTACTTTGTTATTAAAAGAAGTAGAGGGTTGGGTAAGAACATTGGAATGGATATTCTATCTTTTCTCACCAATTCGTTATCCGGTAGAAATAAATCCGATAACAAAATTTATTGCCAGTTTCATTCCTTTAACCTATGCCTTAGTAGCAATTCGGGCAATTATTTTGTTAAATAAAAATATTTATTCCCTTTCTAAAATTCTTTTAATTTTAGGAATTATTGATATTATCTTAATTGTTTTGGCCATTTTCTTGTTTAGATTTTTAGAAAAAAAGACAAGAGAATTGGGCACTATCGGTGGATATTAAAATATGATAGGTAAATATCTAAAAGCAATCTGGGCAGAAAATATAAAAGAATGGAAAATTGAATTATCTTATAAAGCAGATTTTTTAAGAACCTTTATTGACCCAATAGTTTATCTTTTACCATATTTACTTTATGGAATGGCAATTGTGGGCGGTCGGGAATCCCAAGAATTGAAAAGGTTAACGGGAATGGGTGATATTGTCAGTTTTATTCTGCTTGGTTATATCTTTATTGGTTTTATGAATATGGCATTATGGGCAATGGGTTTTTCTTTAAGAAAAGAACAGTATTACGGAACCTTAGAGCAGGTCTTTTCCACACCGGTTCCGAGATGGGTTTTTACCTTGGGAATGGCACTTCATTCAACCCTTCATCAAACATTGATTTTATTATTTCAAATAATAATTATCAATTTCATTTTTACTCTGCGTTTTAATATTTCGGGGATTTTACCTTCTTTGATTGTTATTGCCTTAATGATTTTATCTTTATATGGTTTTGGGATGATGATTGCTGGTTTAACATTAACTTTAAAACAGGGTTGGTTAGTATCGGAAGCCCTTTCCGGAATAATGATGGTGATTACACCAATTGCCTATCCTTTAGCAGTTTTACCAATCTTTCTAAGAAAAGCATCTTATTTTATTCCTTCCACTTATGGTATTACTGCCACAAGACACTTTCTTTTAAAGGAAAGATTAGAAATTCCTTTAACAGTAATCTATTTTAGACTATTCTTATTAACAATTGTTTGGATTAGTTTTGGATTAATGGTTTTTTATCTTATTGATAAAAAAACAAGAAAGAGCGGAACATTACATACTTATTGACATTTTTAAAATTTTTAATAAAATTTTTAAAGTTTTATAATAAGGAGGAAAAATGAAGAAGTTGATCACTTTTATTTTTTTAGTTTTTTTAAGTTGCTCTTTGTTTAAAAAAGAAGAAGAACCAATGCCCTTAGCGGTTGATAACTGGTGGTCATATCAAATTACTACCCAAACTATGCTTTCGCCGAAAGGTTTAAAATCTCATCTTCTTCAAAGACTTTCTAAATCACCGGCAACTTATATTGATACTTTAAAGATTGTTGGCAAGCAAACGATTGAGGGAGTTGATGGTTATGTTGTTTTCTCCTCCTATGATACCAATACCGCTGGAATTTACTATTATAAAAATGATTATTTATGGTTCCATTATCCGGAAGA
>JBDRVN010000059.1:0-7910 GCA_039801885.1 Caldifarciminota bacterium | reverse complement strand
TAATAATATAGTCAAAAATACCTTGACAGTAAATAAAAAAATCACCAAAAATCACCAAATCCCATAAAATCCTTTTGGTATTTCTTTAATAAATCTGATTAACTCCTCTGCCTTAATAAGATAGGTTTTTCTATTATAGAATTTCAGGTAGTTGGCTTTAAGGGCTCCCTTTTTAATCCAGTTAATGACTGTTTGGCGATTAACATCCAAGAAATAGGCAACCTGACTTACCTTCAAAAGTCCCAAATTTTTTATCTTATCTTTCTCTTCTTTCGTTAAATACAACTTCATAATCTCTCCTTTTTATATTTTCCCTTATATATATATAACGGATAAGAAGGCAAAAAGGTTACCACTTTTTTTATTATTGACAAAATATTTTAATATGGTCAAGGGTTTTGCTTTTCTTGAAAAACTACTTCTTTCGTTTATAATTTATTGTGAAAGTTCTTTCTTTTCTTAAAAGGTTTTTTTCTTATATAGTTATTCTTGTTGCCTTTTATTTTATTTTTAAGAATATTTTTAGAAACTGGTATGAAATAAAACCAATTCTTTTTAATATCAACTGGTATTACATTCTCTTTTCTTATCTCTTACTTTTTCCTTCCCTTTTTTTCTATGCCTATGCTTGGCAGATAATAATTAAAGAATTGGAAAAGGATAAAAATATTTCTTTTTTTGACTCTTTGGGAATTATTGTCGTTTCTAATCTCGGAAAATATGTTCCGGGAAAAATCTGGTTTGCCTTGTCAAGAATAGATTTTGTTAAACGGTTTGGCTTTTCGGAAAAGAATATCTTTTTCGGTATTTTATTAGAAAGTTTTTATCTCTTTTTGGGTGCCTTTTTTTATTTTATCTTTTTTTTAAAGAAGTTCTTCTTTCTACCAATCCTCTTTCTTTTAATTATTATCACTCCGAATTTTTTTAAAATTATTTTTAATTTTCTCTTGAAAATCTTTAAAAAGGAAAAAATGGAATTTTCTTTTCCTGTAAAGAAATCAATTATTTTACTTTTTCTTTATATTCTTTGTTGGTTTTTTCAAGGGATTTCTTTCTTTTTGTTAATAAAATCCTTTTATTTCCAAGTTAATTTTCATAATTTATTTTCTCTGATTGGCATATATGCCTTATCTTGGATGCTCGGGTTTATTGTTTTGATTGCGCCCGGTGGCTTGGGAGTGCGAGAAGGAAGTATCCTTCTCTTTTTGAAAGATTTCTTTCCAATTGGTATTGCCTCATTGATTGCCTTAATTTCACGGATTTGGATAACTGTTCACGAACTATTAAATTTCTTAATCTTTGGTCTTCTTTTTTTGACAAAAATAAGAAAAAAGATATAATTTCTTATGAAAAAGATTCAAAAAAAAGAAGTTAAAGAGATTGCGCTAAAAGAGAAATATTTTATTATTATTTTATTCTTAATTCCCGTCTTTTTATATTTTGAGTTTATCCTTGGCAAGAAAATGCTTTTGGGCACTGATTGGCTTTTGGGTGGACTACCTAATCGGGAATTTATTGCTGAATATTTAAAAAAGTATAAGGAAATTGCCCAATGGCTTCCTTATATCTATTCTGGCTTACCAACAACTGCCGGCTTTTTTGCTGATTTATTTTATCCAACAACCTTTTTCAGAATTTTTATTCCTACCTATATTGTCTGGACATGGACATTTGTTATTCATCTATTTTTCGCCGGTTTAGGCACCTATCTATTCTTAAAAGAGTTAGAAATAAATAAATATCTTGCTTTTCTTGGTGGTATTGGTTATATGCTTTCCGGTTCTTTAGTCTCTTTAACTTATGCCGGTCATGATGGCAGGTTAATTTGTTCTTCTTTTTTACCATTAATTTTATATTTCTATTATAAAGGACTAAAATATAAAAAACTTTATTATTTTATTTTTGCTGGTTCTTTTGTTGGCTTGCAATTATTTTCCGGTCATATTCAAAAAGGATATTATACTGCCTTAATTATGTTCTTTTTATTTGTTTATCATTTTTTAAAAGAAAGAAAAATAAAGACTATTTTCTATTCAGTAATAATGGCAATATTTATCATTCTTTTTGTTGCTATCCAATATTTACCGATATATAGCAACTTACCTTATGCGGCAAGAGGAGAAAAAAGGGATTATTCCTTTGCTACTTCTTGGTCGCTACCACCGGAAGAGATTTTTGATTTAGTAACACCAAACTTTTCTGGTGGTTTAGATTTCTATTGGGGAAGAAATGCCTTTAAACTCCATAGTGAATATTTCTCAATATTTTTTATCTTACTATTCTTCTTAACATTATATTTCTATTTCAAAAAATCTTTAGTAAAATTTTTCTTTATCTATACCTGTTTTGGAATTCTAATGGCTTTTGGTGGCCACACACCTTTTTACTATCTTCCCTATTATCTATTACCTGGTGTAAATAAATTCCGTGGTCCTTCAATGATATTTTTTACCGTTGTTTTTAGTATTATTATTTTAGGAATCTATGGCTTTTCTCTTCTTTTAAAAGAAAACTTCAAAGAGAAAGAACTAAAAAGATTAAGAAAATTCTTATTCACCTCTTCTTTGATTTTAATCTTTTTAACTTTCTTTATCTTAATTTTCAAAGAAACAGTAATCTCTTTACTTGTTTCGGTAAGTAAAATTTCTGGTGATAAAATAACAAACTTAGAAAATAATTATCCAAAAATCCAACAGGGCTTTCTTTTTGCCAGTCTTCTTTGGATTATCTTTTCTTTGCTTATTTACAACTTAATAAAGAAAAAGATTAAATTGCTTTATTTCACAATAATTGCTGGTCTTATTTTGGTTTTTGATTTAGTAAGAAATGATGTAAAATATATAAAATCGGTTGAAATACCAGATATTTATTATGCTCCGGATGAAGTTGTCAATTTCTTAAAAACTGATACCAGTTTATATCGGGTATTTCCTTTATTTTATCGAAGAAGTGATGATGGAATTTTACAAAGGCATAATATCCAAAGTGTCGCTGGTCATCATCCTAATCCACTCCAAAGCTATCAAGAATTTGTTGGTTTAGAAAATACTGTCATCTTTTCTAATCCACCAAATCTTTATTATAAGAATTTTCTAAATCTATTATCAGTAAAATATATAATCGTTCCCAAATTACCTGAAGACTTATCTCCCTATGATGAAGAAACAAGAAGGTTAATTATTCAAATAAAAAACTATTTAAACCTGCCTTATTTTAAACAGGTCTTTTCCGGAAGGGAGTATAATATATATGAAAATTTAACATTTTTAGAAAGAGCCTTTTTAGTTCCCTATTATTCAATTGTCAAAGATAAAGAAGAGATTTTTCAATTTCTAAAAAGAGATGATTTTGATTGTCAAAAACTTGTTTTATTATATGAAAAACCCGAAACACCGGAAAGTTTGGAGAAAAAAGCATACGAGATTTCTAATATTTCTCTAAATAAAAATATTGGTAATATTCAATTATTAGAATATAAGGCAAACAAAATCAATTTAGAAGTAGAAACTGAGAGAGATTGTTTCTTAGTCCTTTCAGAAAATTACCATCCGGATTGGAAGGCGAAATTAGATAATAAAGAAATAAAAGTTTTAAGGGCTTTTCATACTTTAAGAGCAATTTTCTTAGAGAAAGGAAAACATAAGGTTGAGTTTTATTACTATTCAAAATATTATCAATTAGGTAAGATTCTTTCTATCTTGGCATTAATCTTTCTCGTTTTTAATCTCTTCTATTTTATTAATGAACGAAAAAGAGGTATTAAAACTTAAAGAGAATATCGAAAGAAAAGAAAAAAGAAAAGTTAATATTATTCAAACCCATACTTCTTGGGTATTATTAACAGGAAAATATGCCTATAAAATAAAAAAACCAGTAAATTTTGGCTTTCTAAATTATACCACTTTGCCTTTGAGATATAAATATTGCCAATTAGAATTAAAACTGAACCGCCGCTTTTCTCAAGAAATTTATTTAAGAGTTTTGCCAATTAGTCAATATCAAAATAAGATAGATTTTGGTAATAAAGGAAAAATTATTGATTACGCAATAAAAATGAAGGAACTGCCTCAGGAAAGAATTATGACCAATTTACTATTAAAAAACCAAATAAATTATTCAACAATAAAAAATCTGGCAGAGATAGTTGGTAATTTCCATAATAATATTAAACCCGATAGAGAAGGTTTTCTTTATGGCTCGATAGAAATTATTCGCTATAATTGGGATGAAAATTTTTACCAGACAAAAGATTTTATTAATAAAATAATAGAAGAAAAAGAATATGATTTTATTAAAAGAGAGATTGAAAGATTTATTTTTGAAAAAGAAGATATTTTTTTAAAAAGAGTTAAAAAAGGTAAAATAAAGTATTTTCATGGTGATTTACATTCCCAAAATATCTTTGTTTGTGATAAGATATATCTTTTTGATGGTATTGAATTTAATAAAAGATTTGCTATTGGTGATTTGATTTCGGAAGTTGCCTTTATGATAATGGATTTAGAGTTTTATGAGAGAAAATATTTTAGTGATTATTTTTTAGATAATTACCTAAAGATTACTAATGATTTTGAAGGTCTTTTATTATTAACCTTTTATAAAACCTATCGGGCTTATGTCCGTGGAAAAGTGACTGGTTTTCTTTTTTTACAAAATAAAGAAAGGGAAATCTTAGAAAAGGCAAAAAGATATTTTGATTTAGCAAAAAGATATGCCGGTAATCTTTTTAAAGAGAGAAAATTTCTAATATTCTTTGGTGAGATTGGCACTGGTAAAAGTTTTCTTGCCCAAAAGTTTGGTGAAAGAAATGAGACAATTGTTTTAAATACTGATATTCTGAGAAAAGAGTTGGCTAATCTACCAGTAGAACAAGAGAGAAAGGTTGCTTATGGTAAGGATATCTATTCTTACTCTTTTTCTAAAAGGACTTATAATTATTTAATAAAAAGGGGATTAAGATATTATTTAAGTAGTTATTCGGTTATTCTTGATGGCACCTTTAACAAAAAGGAATGGCGGGATATGGTTAAGAAAATTACCAATAAAAAGGTTTTGCCCTATTGGGTTTATATTTATGCCAATGAAAGAGTAATTAAAAGGCGCTTAGAAAGAGTAAGAAAAATTACTGACGGTCGCTTAGAAATTTATAAGCAAATGAAAAAGGATTTTTATCCCATAGGAAATTTAAAGAATTCAATAAAACTGGATAACTCTAAAAATTATAAAGGGGTGATAAAAAAGCTTGAGAAGGTATTATTTTGTTTCTGATATCCATTTAGGAATAAATAACAAAAAAAGGGAAGAGAAATTTTTAAGTTTCTTATCAACTATGGAAGAGCAGGATTCTCTTTTTATTATTGGTGATTTATTTGAATATTTTTTGGAATATTACGCCGTTATTCCTAAGAATTGTTTAAAGGTATTAATGAAATTAAAGGAATTACAAGAAAGAGAAATAAAAATTTATATTCTTTTTGGTAATCACGATTATGGGCTTTTCAAATTTATTAAAAGGGAATTTAATTTTATTGTGGCTGAAAAATATTTTGATTTACTAATTGAAGATAAAAAGGTTTATATTGCCCATGGGGATTTTCTTGATAATGCCCTTTTAACAAAAATAAGTCAGTTTATAACCAAAAATCCTGTTAACCAATTTCTCTACTCCTTTCTTCATCCGGATATTGGTCTTCCTTTGGCACATTTTTTTATCCATTTTGCAAGAAAAAAGGGAGGAAATTTAAATTTAAAAGATGCCTTTTATAAATTTGCCGAACATAAAATATTAAAAGAGAATTATGATATTGTTATTTTAGGACATCTACATATTCCTACATTAATAAAAATTGGTAATGGATATTATTTAAATACCGGTGATTGGATAAATAATTTCACTTACGGAATTTTTGAAAAAGATTTAATTCAGTTAAAAAAATATTAAACCTTTGGTATGTTTAATGTATCTAATATAATAGGCAGGTGGTTAGGTGACCTCTACCCTCTTAAATTGAGAAGGAGAGAGGGAAACCATTTAAGGTTAGGCACCAACTACCTGCCGTATTTTTCTTACAAACTACTTAAAATTACGGCAATCGTCTTCATCTTTTTTATATCTTGTGTAAAAAAAGATAAAGAACCTCCCTATATAGAAATAATTTCTCCCAAAGATAGCAGTCTATTTAGTGGCAGTTTAAAAATTGAGGTCTTGGTAATTGATAGTAGTAAAATAAATAATGTTTTACTTTATTTAGATAATAACCTTTTTGATACTGATACCTCTTATCCTTATGAATTTAATATTAAATTTGATAAGGCTTTTATTTGGCATAAAATTTTTGCTAAGGCTTATGATATATATAATAACGAAGGGATTTCCAAAGAGATAAATGTTTTATATCTTGGCAAAAGGAAAGAGAATATCTATTTTGGAAGTATTTCTCTTAATCCTCATAGTGAATATAGAAAAGAGATTTTCGGCAATTTAGGAGATTCAATTGTTGGTGAAATTTTAGTAAAAAATAACGATACCTTTTCTTTATTTGTTTTTCTTAACGAGAAGAATGATACAATAATCAAATTAAAAGATTTTAATTATGAAAATATCGAAAAGGAGATAAAAGAGAGTGCTAAATATTATTTAATATGGAAAAATAATTCTTTAAGAGTGAAAGAGATTTGGGTTAGATTTTATTTGGCTACTGATTAAATATTAAATGATTATTTTTTTATTTATCTTTCAATCTTTAACAATTGATATAAACGAGAGATTAATAAAACTTGATTCGTTAATAAATATTTATCAATCAAAAGAGTTTTATTCAATAAACGAAAGAAATCTATCAAAAGATTTTTCCAATTGTTGGATTATTGGTTATAAAGAAGGAAGAAAAGAAGATACAAAAATTTTAATAGAGAAAATTGGTGGCAGGATAATAAAAGAAAGTAAAACCGGTGGCAACTATTTATTAGTCTATTTACCTTCTTTTCAATTAATAAATGAAGATTTTATTAACTATTTTGAACCCAGTGTAAAATTAAAAGCCTGTTTTATACCTAATGATGAATTTTATTTAGATTATCAATGGGATAAATGGGTTATGTATAGCGATTTGATTTGGGATTTTGAGATTGGTAAAAATAATATCATCGTTGCGATTTGTGACCAAGGGATAGATTATTATCATCCGGATTTAAAGGACAATTTTTCTTTTGATTTAATTGGCTATGATTTTGTTGATGATGATAGTAATCCTTATCCGGATAATGAGAACGAATATCATGGAACCCATGTCGCAGGGATAGTTGCTGGTGTTACAAATAATTATATTGGTATAAGTGGTTGGGCACAGGTTCGGTTATTAGCCATTAGGGTTTTAGACGAGAATGGTGAAGGAAGCGATTTTGATGTGGCAGAAGGAATAAGATGGGCAGCAGATAATGGAGCAAGAATTATAAATTTAAGTTTGGGAGCAAGTAATTATTCTTCGGTATTAAAAGAGGCAGTGGAATATGCCTATAAAAAGGGAGTATTATTAATTGGTGCAAGTGGAAATAACGGGACAGCAAATATTCTTTATCCAGCAAGATTTAAAGAAGTTATTGCTTGTGGTGCATTAGATAAAAATAGTAGTTTAGCCAATTTTAGTAATTATGGAAAGGAACAAGAATTGGTTGCTTGTGGTGTAGAAATTCTATCAACAATCCCAAATAATCAATATTCTTTATTAGACGGAACTTCTATGGCTGCGCCACAGGTTAGTGGTGTTGCTTCTTTAATCCTATCTTCTTTTCCTTATCTTAATAATTATCAATTAAGGGCAATTTTAGATGTGGGAACAATTGATTTAGGAGAGAAAAATTGGGATAGATATTATGGTTTTGGCTTTTTAAATGCTTATTATACCTACCTA
>JBDRVN010000058.1:0-7929 GCA_039801885.1 Caldifarciminota bacterium | reverse complement strand
AAATATCATTAACTCACTTGATACTACTATTCTCGGTGAATGGCAAATCTTTTTTGGACCTTTGGAGCCTTATCAAGGAAGAATGATAAGAAAAGTATATGTAATAAAAAAAGAACCAGAAATAACCGGTGCCGCAGTTGCTAGTGCTGAAATCCATCCTTATAGCGGCACAGAAGCCGGCTTAGCAAACACTTGGGTTGTTGGTTTAAAACTAAAAAAACAAGATGCCAAGAAATTTGCTTCAATTACCGGCAGAAATGTTGGCAAAAGATTAGCAATAATTCTTGATAAAACAGTAAGAAGTGCCCCGGTAATAAGAGAAAGAATACCTTCGGGCGAGGCAATGATTACGACTGGCGAAGTTAATCCGGATAAAGCAAAAGAGATAGCAATCGTTATCAAATCCGGTGCCTTACCAGCACCAGTAATTATCAGCGAAGAAAGATCCGTAGGACCGACTTTGGGACAAGATGCAATTAATAAAGGTATAAAAGTAATTATCTTTTCAGCAATAATCGTATTTGTTTTTATGATAATCTATTACAATCTTTCCGGTTTGATTGCTGATATTGCGCTATTTCTTAATATTTTTTTCTTATTAGCCTTATTAGCTAGCTTACGAGCCACTTTAACTTTACCCGGAATTGCCGGTATTGCCTTAACAATTGGAATGAGTGTCGACGCCAATATTCTCATTTTTGAAAGGATAAGAGAGGAATTAAGAAGCGGAAAAACTCCTTTAACAGCGGTGGATGCGGGATTTAAAAAAGCCACAGTAACAATAATTGATGCTAATTTAACAACAATTATTACAGCAATTGTTTTATACTGGTTAGGAACCGGACCAATTCGAGGATTTGCGACTACTCTTATTATTGGCTTATTGGTCAATCTTTTTACGGCAATTTTTGTTGCGCGGATATTTTTTGAAGTGATATTAAATCAATTTCAATTTAAGAGGTTGCCGATATGATTCAACTATTTAAAAAAACCAATATTAATTTTTTAAATAAAAGAAAGTTTTTCTATTTTCTTTCTCTTTTAGGAATAATTATTTCTCTTCTCTCTTTAATTATTATTGGACCTAAGTACGGTGTCGATTTTACTGGTGGTTCTCTTTATACTGTCCGTTTTGTTAAAACAGTAAATATTGAAGATGTTAGAAATACCTTAAAAGAACTGAATATCCATAATCCAACTATCCAACGCTCTTTAGAAGGATATGACTACCTAATCAAAATTGATTTAAAAGAACTTCCCTATGGTGGTGGTTTTTCAACTCAATTTATTTCCCAATTGAGTAAAAAAATTCCAGATAGCAATCCCGAAATCCTAAAAGAGGAAATTGTCGGACCAAGGGTTAGTAAAGAATTACAAAGAATCACTTTGATTGCTTTAATTATTGGTATTGTCGGAATTCTTATCTATGTCTCTTTTCGTTTTAACTTTAGATTTGGTACTGCTGCTATTTTGGCTTTGATTCACGATGCAATTATTTCTATCGGTTTCACAATTTTAACGAAAACAACAATTAATATTCCAATTGTTGCTGCCTTATTAACAATTATTGGTTATTCTGTTAATGACTCGATTGTTGTTTCTGATCGGGTAAGAGAAAATTTAAAAAAGATGAGAAAAGAAGGTTTTGAAAATATTGCCAATTTAAGTATTAATGAAACCATTTCTCGCACAGTACTTACCGCTTTAACAACTCTTTTTGTCAGTCTTTTAATTTGGTTTTTAGGAACGGCTGACATTAAAGATTTTGGCAAAATTTTGTCCATTGGAGTAATCACTGGTACTTATTCTTCTATATTTATTGTGACCGCCTTGGTAGTTGATTGGGAAAAGAGATATCCTTCACGGAGATAAGATTTGGATTTTATTAAAAAAATGTTTGCTTCTACCCTTTTTCTTGGTTTTCTGCCTGGTGCACCAGCAACTTACTCCTCTTTTTTTGCTTTAATCTTCCCTCTTTTTATAAGAAGTTATTATTTCTACATTTTATTTTTTATCATCTATTTTTTTCTTAGTCTTTTAACAATAAATCAATTAGAAAAAGTTTGGGGGAAAGATAACCGAAAAATAACGGCTGACGAGGTATTAGGAATATTAACCACCTTCTTTTTTATTCGCATAAATTTAAAAATCCTTATTTTGGGATTTTTACTATTTCGGTTCTACGATATCTTTAAGCTCCCTTTTATAAGAAAAGCAGAAAAAATTAACGGTGCTTGGGGAGTAATTTTAGATGATATTTTGGCAGGAATTTTAGCAAACATTAGTTTAAGAATTATTTTTCTTTTATGGCATTAGCCCGAATAATTATTACCGGCTCAGAAATTCTTTCGGGAAAGGTTATCGAAATAAATTCTTATCAAATTTTAAAAAGCTTAACAAAAATCGGTTTTCAAATTGAAAAAATTTCAATAATTAATGATGACTGTCAAATGCTAAAAAAAGAATTGGATGATGCCTTCTTAACAGCAGATGTGATAATCGTTAGCGGTGGTTTAGGACCTACTAAAGATGATATAACTAAAGATACTGTAAGCAAGCATTTTTCTTTAAGAACCTATATTGATGAAACAGTTCTAAATAAAATTGAAAATTATTATCAAAATCTCAAAAGACCAATGCCTGAATTTGCCATTAAACAGGCATTGATACCCAAAAAGGCAATCATCTTGGAAAATCCCATCGGTTTTGCTCCGGGTTTAATTATCAAAAGAGGTAAAAAAGTAATAATTTTACTTCCCGGAGTTTTTGAAGAGTTAAAAATAATTTTAGAAAATAGTGTTATTCCTTTTTTAGAAGATAGTTTTAATTTAAAACCAAGAATTTACAAAACTATTAGAACAATCGGAATTAGTGAGTCAGAAATAATGGCAAGAATTGATGAGATTTGTCGGAAGAAATTTAAGAATATTCAAATTTCCTATCTACCTTCCCACCCCGGTGTTGATATTGAAATTAGTAGTGAAGATAAAAAAGATGTGAATTTCTGTGAAAAAGAGATAAGTTCCCGTTTAAAAGAGTATATTTATGGTTATGAAAATATAAGTTTGGAAGAAAAGATTGGTGAAATTTTAAGGAAAAAGAACTTGACTGTGGCAACTGCTGAATCTTGTACCGGTGGGCTTTTAGGAAATAAAATTACTAATGTCCCCGGTAGTTCTGACTATTATGTTGGCGGTGTCATTGCTTATAGTAACGAAATTAAAAAGTTAATCTGTAAAGTAAAAGAAGAAACCTTAAAGGAATACGGAGCAATTAGTAAAGAGACTGCGATTGAAATGGCAAGAGGTATAAAAAATTATTATCAGACTGATATTGGCATCTCAACCACCGGTGTGGCTGGTCCAACAATTAGCGAAAGAAAACCAGTAGGACTTGTTTATATCAGTGTTGTCTATCAGAAAAAAACAATTGTGGAAGAATATCATTTCTTAGGAACAAGAAAAATGATAAAAGAACAGGCAACCCAAATGGCTTTAAATCTGTTAAGAAAGATTTTAGAAGGTGAATAAAATTCGTTCTTTTATTGCTTTAGAAATTCCTCAAGATATTAAAAATGAAGTATATGACTATATTGAAAACTTTAAAAAAGATAATTTGCCGGTAAAATGGGTAGAAAAAGGAAACCTCCATATTACTTTAATTTTTTTAGGAGAGCAGGATTTAAATTTTATAAATAAGGTAAAAGAGATTTTAAAAAATATTAGTAATAGTTTTAAACCTTTTTACATAAACCTAACAAACTTTGGTTTCTTTCCCAATGCTAAAAAGCCAAGAGTTTTTTGGATTGGCATAAAGAAAAATAAAGAGATAATTATTCAAATTGTAGAGAAATTAAACAGAGAACTTAAAAAGATTGGTTTTAAACCAGAAGAGAGAGAATTTTCTCCCCATTTAACAATTGGCAGATTTAAAGCAATTTCTAATACCGAGAAATATCTTACTTTAAAATATGAAAGTAAAGATTTTTTAATTAATAAAATTACCTTATTTAAAAGCACTTTAACTTCTGCTGGACCAATTTACGAAGCTATTAGCGATTATAAATTTTTCTCTTAAACCTATTAAGAATTTTCCCCTTTAAATAGGTTATTAAGATATTCAACTATTTCGGAAATCTTTGTACCCGGATCAAAAAGTTTACCCACACCCATCCGATACAACTTTTCTTTATCTTCATCCGGAATAATTCCGCCACCAAATAGATGGATATTGGTGGCTTCTTTCTCCTTTAATAATCTTAAAACTTCCGGAAATATTGCCATATGGGCACCGGAAAGGATACTTAAACCAATTACATCCACATCTTCTTGGATGGCAGTATTCACAATCATTTCTGGTGTTTGATGTAAACCAGTATAAATAACTTCAAACCCAGCATCTCTTAACCCCCGAGCCACTACTTTTGCTCCCCGATCATGACCATCCAAACCTGGCTTAGCAATTAAAATTTTAATCTTCTTTTTCTCCATTATTACCTCCTTTTAGAAGAAGGTCTCTTCTTTATATTCACCAAAAACCTCTTTTAAGGCATTAATAATTTCACCCAAAGTACAATAGGCACGAGCACATTCTAAAATTGGATACATTATATTTTCATTACTCTTTGCTGCCATTTTTAACTCTTTCAATCTTCTTTCACACACAATATTGTCTCGTTCTTTTCTTAAATTTTGTAATCTTTCTACCTGCTTTCTTTCTACTTCTGGATCAACTCTTAATAAGGGAATCTCTATTTTTTCATCCTCTAAAGTAAATTCATTCACACCAACAATTATCCTTTTTTTCTCTTCTAATTCTTTTTGATAACGATAGGCAGCTTCAGCAATTTCTCTTTGTGGATAGCCAGCTTTAATTGCTGCCACCATACCACCCATTTTTTCTATCTTCTCAAAATAACGATAGGCTTCTTCTTCTAATTTACTTGTTAAGTACTCAATATAATAAGAACCACCTAACGGGTCAATAACATTAGTAACACCAATTTCATAAGCAAGAATCTGTTGGGTCCTTAAAGCAATCAATACTGCCTTTTCCGTTGGCAATGCCCAGGCTTCATCCATTGAATTGGTATGAAGACTTTGCGTTCCCCCGAGAACTGCTGCTAATGCTTCGTAAGCGGTTCTGATAATATTATTTTCTGGTTGTTGAGCAGTTAAAGAACAGCCAGCCGTTTGGGTATGAAATCTTAATAAAAGGGATTCTTTTTTCTTCGCACCATATCTGTTTTTCATTTCTCTTGCCCATATTCTTTTTGCTGCTCTAAATTTGGCAATCTCTTCAAAAAAATCTAAATGAGAATTAAAAAAGAAAGAAAGACGCGGAGCAAAAGTATCTACATCTAAACCTCTTTTAATTCCCTCTTCAACATAGGTAAAGCCATCCATTAAAGTAAAGGCGAGTTCTTGAACTGCTGTTGAACCAGCCTCTCTAATATGATAACCACTAATTGAAATAGTATTCCATTTCGGCACTTCTTTAGAAGCAAACTCCATTATATCAACGATAATTCTTAAGGAAGGTTCGGGCGGAAAAATATAGGATTTTTGAGCAATATATTCTTTTAGAATATCATTTTGAATAGTTCCTCTTAATTTATGAAAAGGAACCCCTTGCTTCTCACCAGTAATCAAATAGAATGCCCAAATAACTGCTGCCGGACCATTAATCGTCATTGAAGTAGACACTTCATTTAAAGGAATGCCATCAAAAAGAATTTCCATATCTTTTAAAGAAGAAATTGCCACACCACAAACACCGACTTCTCCTTTTGCCATTGGGTCATCAGAATCTCTTCCTAATAATGTAGGATAATCAAAAGCAACTGATAAACCTGTTTCTCCATGAGATAATAAGAATTTAAATCTTTTATTAGTGTCTTCGGCTGTTCCAAACCCAGAAAACTGTCGCATTGTCCAAAATCTTCCTCGGTACATTGTATGTCTTATTCCTCTCGTAAAAGGATATTCTCCAGGAAAACCTAAATCTCTTAAATAATCAAAATTTTTAACATCTAAAGGTGTATAAACTATTTTTAAAGGAATATCAGAAAGGGTTCTAAATAAAGGTAAAGTACATTGGGGCAGGTCTTTAACCTTTTTTTCCCATTCTTCATAAGCTTTTTCTAACTCTTCCCACTCTTTATCAGTCATATTTTACCTCCTTTATCAATTTTTTTACTCCCTCCTCAATTGTGAGCTTCTTTTCCCAAACCTCTTTTAAAACCTCCTCAAACAATTTTTTCACTTTTTCATCTTCCCATAAAATCTTCAAAATTTCATTTTCAAAATTGTTAGCTAATTCCCTAATTACCGCCTTTTTCCTTTTTTCCTCTAAAAGATTATTTTCAATAAGATAATTATAATGATTAACAATTTCCTTTTCAAGTTCCTCAATTCCGTAATTATTGACTGCTTGAGTTAAAATTACCGGTGGCTTCCATCTGCTATTTTGATAAGACATTTCAACCAAATTTTTTAACTCATAAAATAAAATATCAGCGCCTATTCTATCCGATTTATTAATTACAAAAATATCACCGATTTCTGTTAGACCGGCTTTTAAAACCTGAATTCCATCGCCGGATTCCGGAACAAAAACGACAATTGTCGTATCAACCAGATTACTGATTTCTACTTCTACTTGACCCACTCCAATCGTCTCAACGATAATAATCTCTTTTCCAAAGGCATCCAATATATCAGCAACTTCTTTTGTCTTATAGGCTAAACCGTTTAAACTTCCCCGCGTTGCCATACTTCTGATAAAAACCCCTTTTTCTAAAAAAAGTTCGTTCATCCTTATTCGGTCGCCTAATAAAGCACCGTAAGAAAAGGGTGAAGAAGGGTCACAGGCAATTATGCCAATTTCCTTATATCTGTTTAACAATCTCTTAGTTAATTTTGCAATCAATGTGCTTTTACCACTTCCTTGGGGACCGGTAACCCCTATTCGGTAAGCCTTTCCTACTTTTCTACTTATATATTCTAAAATTTCTTTACTTTCTTTGTGCTCTTCTTCAACAATAGTAATAATTTTACTTAATGCCCTTTCGTCTTTCTCTTCAAATCTTTTTAAATATTCTTTAATAGTCAATTCCCTTTCTTCCAAAAAAACCTTTTTGAAAAGGATGTTTTATCTCATTTATTTCCGATACCAAATCGGCATATTCATATAACTCTTTTGGACAATACCGACCGGTCAGCACTAATTCAACTTCTTTGGGACAATTTTTAAGTAATTCAGTCACATCTTCTAAAGGTATTAATCTATAATCAATGGCTACATTTATCTCATCTAAGATAACCAGAAAGTAGTTTTTACTCATTATTTTTTCTTTAGCAAATAAAAAACCTTCTTTGGCAATTTTTATCTCCTCTTCTTTTAAATCACCTTTTTTTACAAAGGTTTTCAAGCCAAATTGATATACTTCAAAATTGGGAATATTCTTTAATACTTTAATTTCACCATAGATATCTTCGCCTTTCATAAATTGAACCATTAAGACTTTATAACCATGACCGATTGCCCTAATTCCTAAACCAATAGCAGCAGTGGTTTTACCTTTACCATTGCCGGTATAAATCTGAATCATTCTATCTCTTTTTGAGCAAGTTCTTTTATCTTTATTAAATAATTGTAAATCTCTTTAACTAACACATATAAATTTTTATCTTCTTTTACATTCTTCTTCTCATAAGTTTTAATAAACTCTTCGGAGGTAGTAATTAAATATTCAAAATTAATATCTTCACCAATGATTATCTTTTTAAGCAATTCTTTTATCTCATTTTTTAGTTCTTTATATTCTCGCTTTTCAATCATAATCTCCAATTTTCCTTGGGATGTTTGAATAGGGCAGGTTCTTTTCACCTTAATACTTCCTTTACCTTCTTTTAGAAGTTTAATAGT
>JBDRVN010000057.1:0-8072 GCA_039801885.1 Caldifarciminota bacterium | reverse complement strand
TTTTATATAAAAGGTATCAAGCATAGCAAACCCCGGTTTATTATAACCGGCATTTAAATAAGGCTGATAATTGTTATACTGACCAGTGCGGTCGCTGAACGCTAAGAAACCGATATTTATTCCTTTTTTATTTATAAAATTGGGAAGCATTGCTTCGTATTGATTCATACCGGCACCGCAATCTAAAATACCAACCGAATCTAATACCCTTTTTGTCTGTTCCATTCCCAATTCTAAATAATCTAAAATATGATTATTGGCTAAAGAAACAAAGTCGATTCCAGCAAAAACTAAACCATGCACATTTTCTGGTCTTCCCCGAAAGACAATCGGTTTTGTTGGATGGCGAACTCCTTGATTGGTAAGGGGAGATTCTAAATTGGCAACAGTAATATCGGCATTATCTCCCAAATATCTTTTTGTTGGCGAAAAGATTGATTCAACTCCCAAAGTAGGAATTATACCACCGGGTTCTTCGTATCTTCGGGCAAGCATAATATCACCAATAAAATTAATCTTTAAAGGAAGGGTTGAAGGACCACTATCAATTCTTACTTTGGTTATTGCCTTTCCCCAAAGATTAGTAGTATCTTTTACTCTTAAAAGCACGGTATATTCATGGTCATCACTAATGAGATAATTATGCCTTGGGCAAGATTCATTACTCGTTGTCCCATCACCAAAATCCCAAAAATATTGATGGATTCTGCTATCGGGATCAATCACCCGACTATAAAATTGAATATCAATAAAATATCTACCTAAATTTTTATAAATATCACTTTTTGTATACCAGATTTTTACTTGGGGAGCAATTGGTAAATCTTCGGTAATATCCCAAATATCATCAAAATAGACAATTGCGTTGGTATCAACATCTCGGTCATTGATATAGATAATCGCTTTAATTATTGGTAAATAGCCAAAATAGTTAAACCAGTCTTCACCAATTGGCAAAAGATAATTATGCCAATTATTAACACTGAAAGCTCCTTGATAAACTGTTATCCATTCATAAATATTTAACTGTTCACTGCCCGCAAAAGAGTAAAATAAAGTATTAATAGAATCGCTAAATCCAATCCCTTGGATTTCACCAGTATCTTTAACATAACAAGCAACCTGCCAGAGACTATTCGTGTCAATTCTTTGGGGAATTATGCTTTCTATTTTCCAAGTATTACCATAAAGCTTTAGAGAATATCGGGAGTTATTATGGGTAATAATGGTATCCAATCGCCAGAAATTTGGTTGGGAATCTTCATTCGGATAAGAATAAAGAGTAATAGAGCCCGATTCGAAATCTTCAATTATTCTATAGCCAAAATAAGAATTTAAAAAAAGAAAAGGTAGGAGAGATATTAAGATCTTTCTCACTAATAAATTATGGATTAAATTTTAATTAAATCAAGATGAAATTTAATTATTGACTTAATAACTTTGAGAATTATAATTTAACAATGTTGTTTCTTTTTCTCTTCCTTTTTCAATTGAAAGATACAATAATTCCGGAAAGATATTATTATTTAGGACCTTTTTTAGTTGCGCCAAGAGAAGGGATTAGTGGGATAAAAGAAGAGAATTTCTATTTTGGCGTTGATACAACTCAAAAATTCCCAACAAGTTTAGCCCAAGGAGGTTATACAAGTTGGCAATCAACAGTTTCTGATAGCCAAGGGAATGTAAAGTTTTCTTTTGATAATGTCCTTTGGGATACTTTAATCCAGTTTTATGGTTTTAGTGTTGTTTTAAATCTTACCTATGCCTATACCGAAATTGAAATGGAAGAAGATAAGATAATGCTTGTGATGGCAGAGAGGGTTGGTAGTTTTTTTGTTAATGGTAAAGGCTATCTTGGTGATGCCTATGGCCATAACTTTTTTAGAATACCGGTAAAGTTTAAAAAAGGTAAGAATTCAATTTTATTAAAAGTAAGTGGTTATGGCGAAAGGAATTTTAAATTTATTATCTTCCAACCAAAAAATAAGATTATCTTTATGAAAGAGGATATAACAAAACCAGATATTTTAAAAGAGAGAGAAGAGCAAAGGTTTATTTTAGGAATACCTTTTTTAAATACTACCGAAGAAAAGATTGATTTTAAAATTAAATTTTATTTAAAAGATGAGTTATTAAAAGAAGAGAATAAATATTTAATGCCCTTTGCGATTACCAAATTCCCAATAGAATTAAAAATAAATAATAAAAAAATAAACCTTAACGATTCTTTTATTTATATTTCTCTTTCGGTTGAAACAAAAGATGAGAAAGTAAGGGATTCTTTTAAAATCTATATCACTTCGGAAACCTTGCCCCATTCAGTAACTTTCATCTCCCAAATTGATTCTTCCTGCCAATATTTTGCTATCTTCTATCCAAATAATTTCGATAAAAATAAAAGATACGGTTTAATCTATTCATTACACGGAGCGGGTGTTGAAGCAATTGGTCTTTGTAAAGTCTATTCTAAAAAGGATTTTGCCTTTGTTGCCTGTCCGACAAATAGAAGACCCTTTGGTTTTGATTGGGAGGATTGGGGATATTTAGATTGTAAAGAGGTTTTAGAATATATAATAAAAAATTATCCCATTGATACAAATCGGATATATTTAACTGGTCATTCCATGGGTGGGCATGGTTGTTGGGTATTTGGGTTATTAAATCCTTCTTTATTTGCCGCAATCGCTCCGGGCGCTGGTTGGATTTCCCATCAATCTTATGTTCCTTGGCTTTTCCAAAGAAGTTTAATATATGCTGATCCAGAGATAATTGCTTTAAGGGATAAAATCTTAAAGACCTATCAGACAATCTATTACTTAGAAAATGCCCATTCTTTACCAATCTTTATCTTTCATGGTTCCTTGGATGATAATGTGCCAACTCTTTTTGGTCGGATGTTTAATTTTGAATTAGAAAGATTAGGGTTTAAAAAGATATATAAAGAAGTTTCCAACGTAAAACATTGGTATACTCTACCGGATACTAATTTTGTCTGTGTTGATGACCCAGATATTATTAATTTCTTTAAAGAAAATGAAAGGGAATCTTTTCCAAAAAAGATTAATTTTAAAACCTATGATTTAGATATTAATAATAAAAGTTATTGGTTAGAGATTTTAGAAGAAGAAGAATTTGGCAGGGAGATAAAAGTTTCTTGTGAGATAAAAAAGGAGACAATATTTATAAATACAAACAATGTTAAAATCTTAAAAATCTATTTAATTCCGGAATTAAAAGATAAAGAAAAAATTTATATTTTAATTGATAAAAATATCTTAAAATTTACTTCCTTTTCCCCCATCTATTTAATAAAGAATAGAAACTGGAAAATAAAGAAAGAGATAAAATTAGAAAAGAAATATTTAAGGACAATGAAGAAGGCATATTTTTCACCCTTTATTTTGGTCTATTCCACAAAATCCGATAGTGCTTATAAAATTACTTATTCCCAAGCATTAAGAGAGAGCTATCTTTGGTATCGTTATGGCAATGGTTATTGTTCTATTTTACCAGATACTTTGATAAGTAATGAGACAGCAAAAAATTATAATTTAATAATCTTTGGTGATGAGAATTATAATTACTTAGCAGAAAGGTTAGGTATTAAAAAGATAAAAGAAAAGATTTTTAAGGATTTAAAACAAGAGTTTGCTTATCGGTTTATTTATTTTAATCCCTTAAATAAGGATAAATTTATTTTGGTTTCTTCGGGAACAAATTTGGAAAACCTTTCTCTTGCTACTTATTTTTCTTTATTATCTTCGGCAATGGGAATGCCCGATTATGTTATTTTTAACTCAGAAGTAAAAGAAAAAGGGCTGGGCGGTGTCATTAAAATGGGTTTTTTAAAATAAAAATGCGCGGTCCCTATCCATTAACTTTAATTCAAATCGATTCGTTAATCCATCCCAAGAGAAAGGGAGTTTTTCTTATTTATAATGAAAAGAGAGAAGTAGTTTATCTTGGTCGGAGTGATGAAGATTTGACAAAAGAATTGAAAAAACATATTGAAATGGGAAAATTCTTCTCCTATGAATATGTCGTCAATTCCAAAGAAGGTTATCTTTTAGAATGTAAATACTTCCATAAATACAAAGATAATCCAAATTTTTCAAGGGAAGACCATCCAATTCCACCACCCAATATGGAAATAAAATGTCCGGTTTGCGGGTTATAACACCAGCGAAAATTAATTTTGGCTTATTTGTATTAAATAAAAGAAGAGACGGTTATCATAATATTGAAACGATTTTAATTCCAATAAATCTTTTTGACGAATTCTATTTTTTTCCATTAAAAGAGAGAAAGATTATTATTAAAATTTTTGGCAAGAAAATAAAGAAAGAAGATAATCTTGTTTATAAAGCAGCAAAACTATTTTTTGATACTTTCCATATTAAAAAAGGGATAAAAATTATTTTAAAAAAAAATATACCAATTGGCTGTGGTTTAGGTGGTGGTTCTTCGGATGCTGGTGCTACCCTTTATTTTTTGAATAAAATCTTTGGAAAAGTTGTTCAAGAAAAAGAGCTTTATAAATTGGCAGAAAAGATTGGAATGGATGTACCTTTTTTTATCAATCCCAAACCTTCTTTTGCTTCAGGACGCGGTGAAATTTTGGAAAAAATCAAAATCCCCAAATTATATTTTCTACTTTATCTACCTAAAATTGTTATTTCTACTAAATGGGCATATAACCATATCAAATTGACAAAACATAATTTTTCCCTTAAAATTTTAATACTTTTATTAAGAAAAAAATTATATAGGGAAGTATTGGAATATTTAAAAAATGATTTTCAAGATTTAATTTGTGAAGAATATAAAAAGATAAAAAGGGTTATTAAAAAAATGGAAGAGTTAAATTTGAAACCGATATTAACGGGAAGCGGTAGTGGAGTATTTATTTGGGTAAAAGATAGAAAAGAGCAGAGAAGGATAAAGAATTTATTAAAAGAAAAAGGGATAGAGGTTTTAGCAGTAGAAACTTTTCTGGGGCGTCGTCTAATGGGCAGGACCCAGGATTTTGGATCCTGTTGTGGAGGTTCGAATCCTCCCGCCCCAGCCATTTTTTAAAAAATGAAAGAGAGTGAATTAAAAATTTTTACCGGCCGGGCTAATCCCCGATTAGCCCAAAAAATTAGCGAGATTTTAAATTTACCCCTGGGAAAAGTAACTATTTATAATTTTGCTGATGGTGAAATCTATTTAAAAATTGAAGAGAGTGTGCGGGGTTGTGATGTCTTTTTGATTCAGCCAACAAATCCACCGGCGGAAAATTTATTAGAATGCTTTTTATTTTTGGATGCTTTAAAAAGGGCGTCAGCCGGAAGAACAACTGCGGTAATTCCTTATTTTGGTTATGCCCGACAGGATAGAAAGGATGAGCCCAGGGTATCGATTTCGGCAAAATTGGTTGCTGATTTACTCCAAAAAAGCGGTGCGGATAGAATCTTAACAGTGGAATTGCACGCGGAGCAGATTCAGGGTTTCTTTGATATTCCAGTTGACCACATCTATTCCGCACCAATTTTTATCGAATATTTTAAAAAGGAAAAAGAAGATATTTTAAAGGAAGCCGTGGTAGTTTCTCCGGATATCGGCGGTGCGCGAAGGTCGACCGGATTTGCTAAGAGACTTGGTGATTTGCCAATCGCCATTATTGATAAAAGAAGAGTTGGACCAAATCAGGCTGAAGTTTACAATTTGATTGGTGATGTGAAAAATAAATTTTGTATTATCTTTGATGATTTAATTGATACTGGCGGAACAATTGTTAAGGCTGCTGGGCTTTTAAAGGATAAAGGTGCCAAAGAGATTTATGTCTGTTCCTGCCATCCTCTATTTTCCAAAAATTCTTGTGACAAAATCCTTAATAGTCCAATTAAAGAAGTTTTCGTTTCCGATACCATCTTTTTACCAGAAGAGAAATTAAATAATAAGATTAAACAGTTGACAATTGCTAAACTTTTGGCAGAAACAATAAAAAGGATTCATTTGAATGAATCAGTAAGTTCATTATTTATCTAAAGGAGGTAAAATGGAATTAAAAATTGTTGCTTATCTTAGAAAAAAGACTGGAAAAGAGATTTGCAAGAAATTGCGAAGGGAAGGGAAAATTCCAGCCATTCTTTATGGTCGAAACGAAAAAAATATTGACCTTTGGGTGGAGGAAAAAGAATTTTTAAAAATCCTTTCCCAGATTGCTAAAAGGAGCCCAATTTTAAATTTGCGAATTGAAGAAAATAACGAAGAGTTTCCAGTAATTTTGAAATCTTTGCAGAAGAATCCAATTACCCAAAAATTTATTCATATTGATTTTCAGAAAATCCATCCGGAAGAAAAAGTAACTGTTAATTGTCCAGTGATTTTAAAAGGGACAGCAATTGGTATAAAAACGGGTGGAATTTTAGACCAGCATCTTTATTCTATTCCGGTAAAAGGAAAAATTGTTGATATTCCACCTTATATCGAGATTGATATTAGTAATCTCAAAATGGGTTATAGTATTCATATTAACGAAATAAAATGGGAAAAAATAGAACCAGACTTACCTTTAGATACACCAATTGTTTCTGTCTTAACACCAAAGAAGGTTGAAGAAGTGGCGCCAACTGTTGAAGAGGTTAAAGAGCCGGAAGTGATAAAAGAAAAGAAAGAAGAAAAAGAAGAAGAGAAAGAAGAAAAGTAATATTCTTTTGTGAATGAAAAAGAAAGTCCTTATATTATCTGTGGTTTAGGCAATCCAGGCAAAGAATACCAATTTACCCGTCACAATTTAGGTTTTTTAGTTTTAGATAGTTTAATAGGAGATTTTAATAGGAAATTTAAAAATTATCAGTTTTACGAAAGCGCCAAAATTCTTTTTGAAAACAAAGAGATTTATTTGATAAAACCTCTAACTTATATGAATTATTCCGGTGTTGGTTTAAAAGAGTTTTTAAAAAATCTTTCTTATGATTTAAATAAATTTCTCTGTGTTTTGGATGATATAAATTTGCCTTTGGGAAAAATTAGAATAAGAGAGAAAGGTAGCGATGGTGGCCATCGGGGTTTAGCAAGTATCATTTATTATTTAGAAACTAACGAATTTCCCCGATTGAGAATTGGCATTGGTAAACCGGTAGGAATGACCGCTACCGATTATGTTCTTTCCGAATTTAATAAGGAAGAGAAAGAAAAGCTGCCACAAATTATTGAACTTACCAAAAAGGCAATTCTTGTTTTTATTAGTGAAGGAATAAAATCGGTAATGAATAAGTTTAATAAAAAGATTGACTTTTACTAATTTTCTTTCTATTATTAAGTTGTGAAAGTTGGTATTGTTGGTATTCCTAATGTTGGTAAAACTTCCCTTTTTAATTTATTAACAAAATGTCAGGCAAAAGTTGACTTATATCCTTTTACCACGATTGAGAAAAATATCGGAATTGTCTGTGTACCCGATGAAAGATTAGAAAAGATTTGCGAGATAACCAAGCCTAAAATAAAAACCTATGCGACAATTGAATTTGTTGATATTGCGGGATTGGTAAAAGGAGCATCGGAAGGAGAAGGTTTAGGAAATAAATTCCTTTCCCATATTCGCGAAGCCGATTTGATATTACATTTATTAAGAGATTTCAATAATCAGATTCCTCATATTTATGGTTCTCCTAATCCAGAAAGAGATTTAGAGATTTGCGAAATGGAATTGGCATTGGCTGATTTAAGTATAATTGAGAACAATCTTCAAAAGATTGCTAAAGTACCAAATTTAAAAGAAGAAAAAGAAGTGATGATAAAAGTAAAAGAGCATTTAATAAAAGGCGAACCTGCTATAAATTTAAATGAAGAAGAGAGAAGTTTATTAAAAAAATATAATTTATTTATCTTGAAACCAAGGATTTATGCAGTGAATGCTGATAAGAACAATGGTTTTGATATTGAAAAATATCCAAAATTAAAAGAAAGAAAGCTTTATCCCTTTTCTACTGCCTTAGAAGAAGAGATAATTAATTTAAGTGAAGAAGAGAAAAAAGAATATCGGAAGATATTAAATTTAAATGAAGAAGGAATAATAGGATTTGTGA
>JBDRVN010000056.1:0-8471 GCA_039801885.1 Caldifarciminota bacterium | reverse complement strand
TATAAACAATAGAGACACAATGACCTCTTGGGTCTCTTTTTGGGTGAGAATAGACACCAAAAAGTTTTAAATTCTTTAATCTTAACCCAACTTCTTCTTTTACTTCTCTTTTAATTGCCTTCTCTGTCGTTTCACCATATTCAACAAACCCACCAACTAATGCCCAACCATAAGGATAATTCTTTCTCTCAATAAGAAGTATCTTATCTTGATAATTAATAATGCAATCAACTGCTAAAAAGGGTTGTTTTCTTCTCATTCTTTTCATTCTAAAGAATTGATAAACTCAATTAAGGCATCTTTGTAACTTCTTATTTTGTGGTTAAAAGTAAGTTCATATTTGGTATTATTTAATGCGGAAAATTTAGGTCTTATTGCTTTCCATTCGCTATCTTTTTGGGTTATCGGTTTAACTTCTAAATCAAAATTGGCAATCTCGATTATTTTCTTTGCTAAATCATAACGAGAACAGTAATCAGAATTCACAATATGATAAATTCCGTATTCTTCACTTTTTAATAAGTTCTCAATAGGTAAAAGCAAATCTTTTACATAGGTTGGTGAAGTTGTTACATCAATAGGAGCCTTTATCTCTTCTTTTCTTTTTGCTTTTTCATATATTCTTAAAACAAAGTTCTCTCTCTTTTTCCCAAATAATAACGAAGTTCTAACTATGAAATATTTTTTTAAGGTCTCAATTATCTTTTTCTCAGCAAGATATTTTGTCATTCCATAATAATTTATTGGGTTGGGTAAATCATTTTCATAATAAGGAGTATTCTTATTACCATCAAACACATAATCGGTGCTAAAATAGATTAACTTACAATTAACCTCTTTTGCTCCTAAAGCAATTGCCCAAGTTCCTTGGGTATTTACTAAGAAAGCCTTCCCTTTCTCTTCTTCACATTTATCAACATTAGTAAAAGCAGCCAAATGGATAATCACATCTGGCTTTATCTTTTTTATGTTTGTAATTGTATTATTAATATCAGTTATGTCTTGATTTTTAGAGTTCCATTCAATTATCTCATATTTTCTTTCTTTGAGATATAAAGAAAGTTCGCTACCTAAAAGACCAGTAGCACCAGTAATAATTATTTTCATTTTAAATATTCTTTATGAGCAAATATTGAAAAGATACCACCGGTATGAATAAATAAGGGATTTCTTAATCCCATCTTTTTACTCTCTTTTATCATTCCATAAAATGCCTTTCCAGTGTAAGTTAAGTCAAAGATTATTCCTTTCTTTGCCCATTCTTTCATAAGTTTTATCTCTTCTTTATAAGGAATTCCATAACCTTTGCCAATATAACCATCAATTAAATGAAAATCCTTTTCATCGATTTGACAATCTAACTTTTTAAGAATATCTCTTATTTTTATTTTAAAATAATCAATCGTCTCATCAACTAAAATACCATAAATGGGAATATCTAAATTGGTTAGCAACTTTCCATAAAGGATTCCGGCATAGGTTCCGCCACTACCAACAGCACAAAAAATTCCGTCTATCTTATTTTCTTTTATATAATCAACCATTTCTAAAAAGCAATCCCGATAACCTAAAATTCCAATTTCATTTGAGCCACCAGTAGGAATATAATAAGGACGATAACCTTTCTTTTCTAATCGCTTTATCAAGTTTTCAACATATCTCTCTTTTTCTTTATATTCCTTATTATTTAAGAAGTGGATTTCAGCCCCAAAAAGATAATCCAATAAGAGATTTCCATCTTTTTCTATCTTTTTTCTTTTCTTTAACCAATTCAGAACAAAAATGCTTTTGAGTCCTAACCGACTACAAAAGTAAGCTGTAATCCGACAATGATTAGAATTGAGATAACCAGCAGTAATAATAGTATCACATTTCTTATTTAAGGCATCGGATAAAAGATATTCTAATTTTCTTGCCTTATTACCACTATCAATAAGTCCGTTTAAATCATCCCGTTTAATATGAATGGTAAAATCAGGAAATTGGTATTTTTCAATTGGTGTTAGTTTATTAGTGAGATTTAGGGGCTTTAACAAATTATTTCTCCCAAGTATCTATCTGTGCCTTTTGTAAAATTCCTGAATAATCAATGTAAACAGTTTTTAATTCAGAGAATATATCATAAACTGTCCAACCGCCTTCTCGATGACCATTACCGGTTTCTTTTACACCACCAAAAGGCAAATGGCATTCGGCACCAATTGTAGGCGCATTTACATAGGTGATCCCTGCTTCAATCATTTCAATCGCCTTTGCTGCTTTTCTAATATCATTAGTATAAATAGAAGAAGAAAGTCCGTATTTACTATTGTTTAAAATTCTAATTGCCTCTTCAAAATCTTTTGCTTTGATTACTGATAAGACCGGACCAAAAATCTCTTCTTGAAATATTCTCATATCTTCTCTTACATCTAAAAAGATTGTTGGCTCATAGAAAAATCCTTTTTTACATTCTCCTTCTTCATAATATTTACCACCACAGGCAAGTTTTGCTCCTTCTTTTATTCCAATTTTTACATATTCATCAACTTTTTTTCTTTGGTTCTCATTAATTAGCGGTCCCATTTCAGTATCTGGTTTTAAACCATTACCAATTTTTATTTTCTTTACTCTTTTAACTAATCTTTCAAGAAATTCATTGTAAATCCCTTCTTCTAAAATTAATCGGGAAGTAGCCGTGCATCTTTGACCAGTAGTTCCGAAAGCACCCCATAAAACTCCTTCTAATGCCAAATCTAAATTGGCATCATTTAAAACAATTTGGGCATTCTTACCACCAAGTTCTAATGAGCATTTTTTTAGCATCTTACCGCATACTTCACCAATTCTTTTACCAACTTCGCTGGAACCGGTAAAAGATACTCCTCTTATATCGGGGTGGTTTAAAATCGCTTCACCTACTTCTCCTCCTTTACCAAATACTAAATTAACAACACCATCAGGAACACCGGCTTCAGCAAGAATTTCAACAAATTTCGCTGCACAAGCCGGTGTATCGGTTGCCGGTTTAAATACAACAGTATTGCCACATAATAAGGCAGGAAATATTTTCCAAGAAGGAATAGCAATTGGAAAATTCCAAGGAGTAATAATTCCCCAAACACCAATCGATTGTCTTATGACAAATGCCATTTTATTGGGTAATTCACTTGGTGTGGTATAAGAGAATAATCTCCTACCTTCGCCAAAAGCATAAAAGGCAGTATCAATTCCTTCTTGAACATCGCCCCTTGCCTCTTTTAAAATCTTTCCCATTTCTTGGGTCATTAATTTTGCTAATTCTTCTTTTCTTTCTAACATTATTTCACCAGCTTTTCTTAAAATCTCGCCCCTTTTTGGTGCCGTAACTTTTCGCCAATGTTCATATGCCCTTTTTGCTGCGCCAACCGCCTTTTCCACATCTTCATAATTAGACTGAGGGAAAATTCCAATTATCTCATCATAATTTGCCGGATTTCTATTTTCATAAGTTTTACCCGTAACCGATGGCACCCATCTGCCATCAATAAAATTTTTATACTCCTTCATTTCTTCCTCCTTTACAAAATAATCTTTTGTTTTATCCTCTCTTTTTCTAATTTTTCAATCTCTTTCTTTTTTATTTTTGTTGGATAAATACCCGTAAAACAGGCGGTACAGAAATCTTTTCTTTTACCATCGCCAACCGCTCTTATTAACCCTTCAACTGTTTGGTAGATAAGCTTATCCGCACCGATAATTTCTTTAATTTTCTCAATACTATATTTTTTAGCAATAAATTCGCCTCTGGTCATCATATCTATCCCGTAAACACAAGGGAATCTTAATGGTGGACAAGTAATTGCTAAATAGACCTCTTTTGCCTTTGCCTTTCTTAACAAAGAAACAATCTCTTTGGAAGTAGTACCTCGGACAATTGAATCATCAACGACTAATACTTTTCTATTTTCAATCTCACTTTTTATTGGATTAAGTTTCTGCCTCACTTTTATTTCTCTTTCTTTTTGGGTGGGCATAATAAAGGTTCTTGGAATATATCGGTTTTTTATTAAACCTTCTTTACAGTCAACATTTAGAATTTTACTAACACCAAAAGCTGCTGCCCTGGCGGTATCCGGAACCGGAATTACCGCATCCGGTTTTATATCTTCTTTTAAACATTCTTTGCCTAATTCCTCACCCAATCTTAATCTTGCTTCATAAACACCAATTCCATCAATTATTGAATCGGGCCGAGCAAAATAAACATATTCAAAGATACAGGGATAAGAAAATTTTTCTCTCTTTAATCTTTTGGAATAGATTTTTTTATCTTTATCAATAAAAATTATCTCTCCAGGATGAATATCGCGGATAAAATCAAATTCCAACATGTCAAAAACAACACTTTCCGAAGCAAAAGCATAACTATTATTTTTCTTACCAAAAGCTAAAGGCTTTATTCCGTAGGGGTCGCGAAAAGCAAAGATTCCATAATCAGCAATAATTCCTACTACTGAATAACTGCCTTTCACATATTTGAAAATCTGTTTTGTTGTCTCAACCAAGGCATTGAAAAAGTTTTTGGTACCAATATGCCTCTCCAAAAAGACCCCAAACATATTTAAAATAACTTCTACATCCGAATAAGAAGTAAGTTTTCTATAAAATTTCTTTTCTAACAATTCTCTCAATTTGTAATAGTTTGTTACATTACCATTGTGAGCCATCGCAATTCCAAAGGGATAATTAATATAAAAAGGCTGGGCATCTTCTAAACTGCCAACACCGATTGTTGGATATCGAACATGACCAATTCCAATTTTGCCTTTTAATCGGGCAATATTTTTCTCATTAAAGACATTGTTAACTAAGCCCATTCCCCTTTTTAAATGGAACATATCGTTATAGGTGATTATGCCGCAAGAATCTTGTCCCCGATGTTGAAGGGCAATTAAGCCTTCATAAATTTCATAAACTACATCATCATTTCCATAAATTCCGATAACACCACACATTTTAATTATTGAGAGAAAAATTCTCTTCCTTTAAGGAAGGCTTTTTTGTTTATTTCTAAATATTGTTTTTTGATATTTCTTTCTAACACTTTAAAATAATCTTCCAATTTAAAATCTAAAAAATTGGATAAAAAACCAAGTAAGATAATATTACTAACTCGGACATCACCAAGTTCTTTTGCCATTTCTTGGCAGGGCACATAATAAAGGTTTTTTACTTTTTCTTTTAAATTTTTATCAATAATACTAAAATCAAACTCGGTTTCACCAATCAAAACCGGTAATGGCGGAACATAAAAATCATCAGTAATTAAAATTCCATCATCTTTTAAATAATCTAAATACCTTAAGGCTTCTACCTTTTCCATACTAACAAGAAAATGTGCTTCTTTTAAAGGAATTAAAGGCGAATAAACTTCTTTACCAAATCTTAAATGGCTAATAACACTACCACCTCTTTGTGCCATTCCTTTTACTTCACTTTTCTTAACTAAAAATCCGCTTTCCATTGCCACTTCGCCTAAGATATCAGAAAAGAGTAAAACACCTTGACCACCAATACCACAGATAAGAATATTAGTTATTCTCATTTTATTGCTCCTTTGGGACATACTTCAATACACATTCCACAACCAACACAGAAAATTTTATTAATTTTTGCTTTGCTATCTTCATAAGAGATTGCTGGACAACCTAATCTAATACAAAGTTTGCAACCGGTACACAATTCAATATCCACCTCTTTTGGTTTTTCTCTTTTCTTTAAGAAGATACAAGGTTCCCGCATCACAACAACTGCTTGTTTTTTCTCTTTTAAAAGTTTATCAATAATTTTCTTGTTCTCTTTTATTTTATAAGGATTTAATACATAAACCTGCTCCACACCACAAGCCCGAGCAATATCTTCCGGTAATATTCTTTTTGTTTCTTCACCTGTTAAAGTTTTACCAGTTCCAGGATGGTCTTGATGACCGGTCATACCAGTTGTTTCGTTATCCAAAATAAAAAGAATAATATCACATTTATTATAAACCATATTCAAAAGTCCCGGCAATCCCATATGGAAAAATGTTGAATCGCCAATAATCGCAATTATTGGTCTTCCGTCATTAATTCTTTTATTTACCTTCTCAATACCACAAGCCAAGGTAATAGAAGCACCCATACAAACACAGGTATCCATCGCGTAATGGGGCGCCAAAGCACCCAAAGTATAACAACCAATATCACCAGTAATAATATAATCCTTCTTTTGTAATAAATAAAAAGTTCCAATATGGGGACAGCCCGGACATAAAGCCGGTGGTCTTCTTGGCAAATTATCAGTTTTTGCTTCTTCTTTAGTATCTCTTTTGATGAAAACTTTTAACTTATCAGGATTTAACTCATCAAACTTTGGCAGATAATCCTTTCCCTTGACTTTAAATCCCAAACTCTTTACCATTAATTCAATAAACGGATCAACCTCTTCCACAACAATTATTTCTTTATAATTCTGACAAATATTAGTTACCAATTTATCAGGAAATGGATAAACCATTGTCAATTTCAAAAAGGAAGCATCTTTAAAAACCTCTTTGGCATATTGATAGGCAACACCATCAGCAATAACCAATAAATCATCACTTCTTTTTTCAAATCGGTTATAAACAAAATTATTACTATACTCTTTTAATCTTTCGATCTTCTCTTCTAATAAAACATGCCTTCTTTTGGCAAATTGGGGTAAAAGATTTGTTTTACTCACATCTTTTTTATATCCTTTAATCCCCTTCTCTTTTCTTTCGCCTAAACTTACCACTGATTTACAATGGGATACTCTGGTTGTCATTCTTAAAATAACTGGGATATCAAACTCTTCACTAATTTCAAATGCCTTAATTACTAAATCCTTTGCTTCTTGTGAATCGCTGGGACATAATACCGGAATTTTGGCAAAAAGTCCATAAAATCTATTATCTTGTTCATTTTGGGAAGAATGCATACCTGGGTCATCACAGGTAACAATAATAAAACCACCATTGACACCAATATAAGCCGAAGAGAATAATGGGTCACTGGCAACATTTAAACCAACATGTTTCATTGCACAAAGGGAACGGGCACCAGTCAAAGATGCGCCCAAGGCAACTTCCAAGGCAACTTTCTCATTTACTGACCATTCACAATAGATTTCTTTATATTTAGAAATCTCTTCTAAGATTTCGGTAGAAGGTGTTCCCGGATAGGCACAAGCAACTTGGCAACCAGCCTCGTAAGCGCCTCGAGCAACCGCCTCATTACCACTTAATAACGCTTTTGCCATTAAAAAAAATTATAATAAATCTAAAAGAAAAGTCAAAGATATATATTTATATTCGTCTCCAAATCAAAAGATAACTATTTTAAAATTATAATCTTTTTATTCTCCTTTTCGGTTCTTAAAAAGTAGATGCCTTTTTTCAGTTTATTTTGTTTCACAAACTCGCCAGTAGCATTGTAGATTTTATTTCTATCTCTTGTAAGCCTTTTCTCTATTTTATTTTCTTTATTTTTGCTTATACCGGGTTCTCCTTGGATATACTTGATTGTTGCATAATCATAACCGGTACCAGAAACATAACTATCACCAGTAATATAAACATTACCATCAATATCAACAAAAAGAGCATAAGCATGATCTCCCCCATTCCCTGGACCATTGTACCTAATTTCCCATAATAGGTTGCCATCGCTATCATACTTTAAGGTCGCATAATCGTAAGAAGTACCCGAGCCATAACTACCACCAGTAACATAGACATTCCCATTGTTATCAACAACAAGAGAATTAGTCTCATCATTACCATTTCCCGGACCGTCATATCTCCTTTCCCATAATAGGTTGCCATCGCTATCATACTTTAAGGTCGCATAATCGTAAGAAGTACCCGAGCCATAACTACCACCAGTAACATAGACATTCCCATTGTTATCAACAAAAAGAGCACGAGCATCATCATAATCATTTCCCGGACCGTTATACCTCCTTTCCCATAACAAATTGCCATCGTTATCATATTTTAAGGTCGCATAATCATCGTCGGTACCTAAGCCGTAACTACGACCAGTAACATAGACATTGCCTTGACCATCAACAAAAAGAGCAAAAGCTACATCAATACCATTTCCTGGACCGTTATATCTCCTTTCCCATAATAAGTTGCCATTTCCATCATATTTTAATGTCAAATAGTCAGCATTGGTGCCCGAACCAGGACTAGCACCAGTAACATAGACATTGCCAGCCAAATCAACTGCAAGAGCGCTAGCCATATCTCTACCATTTCCTGGACCGTTATATCTCCTTTCCCATAATAAGTTGCCATTTCCATCATACTTCAATGTCGCATAGTCGCCTTCGGTGCCAGAACCATCACTCTCACCAGTGACATAGACATTGCCCTGACCATCAACAAAAAGGGCATAAGTCTCATCCGAACCATTTCCTGGACCGTTATATCTCCTTTCCCATAA
>JBDRVN010000055.1:0-8648 GCA_039801885.1 Caldifarciminota bacterium | reverse complement strand
TGGTAAATAATCAAAAAAGTACCAAAAAATCGCTCCAATTAATAAAATTGTACCAAAAATAAAAATTGGTAGTCCAATAAAAAAGGGGAAGAGAATAAAACCTAAAATCATCAAAAACAAACCTAAAACTGTAAAAAAGTTGACTGGCGTTAAATAACGAAAAATAAAGTTCACAATTTTTTAGGGTTTAACGCTCCTTTGGGTTTGACTAATTTATCGCCTATTTGACAACTATCATACATCTCTTTCGTTACCGCCACTTTTCTTATTTGTCCGCTATCGGTTTTCACTACTAAAGTATAAAGATGTTGAACATTCTTTTTTTCTTTAAATATCTTTTCTTTTTCTCCCGGATGAACAATTTTCTTATCTACCTTCACATTATATACCTTATCAATAATTTCTCCCCGCCATTCTTCTCCTCTAACTTTCTTAACTATTTTTAACACCAAAAGAGTAAAAAATAAAATGGGCAAACCAAAAAATAAAATCAAGAAAATAGCAATAATGGGGTGCATTTTAAGGACCAGTATTAATTTGTGAAATTTTCCAACTATTGTTGACCATTTCTAAAGTAATCCAACGGACATTTTGTCCGTTTTCCCAGCCATAATAAGGAATGGGGGCATTAGCTGAACGGGGATCCATCCAGACATCTAAAACTACTTTATAAATATGTTTAGTATCCGTCCACTCATTTTCATTCGCTCTTTCTATTTCTAAAAGTTTAAATGAGGTGATATTGCTAAACTGAACTGCCCAAGCCTGGAGCTCACTCTCATCCCTTACTTTCATTATCTTGACAGCATCATCCGGTCTTCCCTCTTCAATTAAATTAACAAAATTATGAATAATATCTTCTTCTTGAGGTAAAGGAACACCTTCTGTTTTTTCACTTTGACCTTCTTTTATTCCTTCAGAAAATAATTCTGGTTTTTTTTCTATTATTTTTAAGGCAATTTTTATTAATTCTTCGCCAGTGGCTGCTTCATAGTTAGATTTAATACCCAAATAGCCTCCACCCTTTAAAAATAAATCAACTTCCCAAACTTTTCCTACTCTGCTTTTTATTAAATAATGATTAACTGATATTCTATCATCCTTTAGAAATTCGTTATCTATACCCGGCCTAGAAAGATCTTCTTTAATTTTTTCATAATCTTCTTTACTGTAACCAATCAAGATATGCGGACCACCAGGACTTTCTGGACCAAAAAAATTTTCTTTGTAATCAGTGTAATAATCACAACCATTACTTAATGCTTTTTCTACTTTAACAATTTTTCTTCCGATCGCTTCTTCGATTAATTCTTTTGATATTGAATCGCACACATTCATTTCACTAAAAGAAATCTTTTTTTCTTGAACTTGACTTGATGGCTTTGAATCTCTCGTAACTTGAGAATCCTGTTTTTTATTAGAAACAATAAAAATTGCCCCACCTATTCCACCAATTATAAGAGCGCCAATTAGTAGTTTGATTAAGAGTTTTTGAGTCATATTTTTGAAAATTTAATTATTTTTTATTCGCTTTCTGAATAACAATTTTCGCTTTCTATTTTTTCTCCCGGCTGATAATAATCATATGAAACCTTACAAAACTGACCATTTTTTCGATAACCAACAGTATCTTTTCTAAATTCGTTATTGGTATAAGGTGCCTTAACCCATAAAATATATTCTCCCTTATAAGCACAGGCTTTGTAAAATGTACCATCGTATTCTTTGCTCGTGCCACAACAAACCTTTCTCACTTTACCAGCTATTTCATGATTTTCCCAACCAGTTATTTTATATTCAACTCCCCTGAATCCCCAACTCATTCCTTCAATACAAACTTCTTTTTCTTTGGTTTCTTGTTCTTCCCTGTTTTTTTCTTCTGTTAATTCGACCTTTCCCGCTTTCTCTTTTTTTACAAAAGAAAAGGCGAAAACAACTCCTATTAAAGCAATTATTGCCAGAATAATTAAAATATTTTTTGTTATTTTCATAAATTTTTATATTTTAATGACTATTGATAATTTCATCAATTTTTACCTTTCCCAGGTAATTTTAGCGATTCCAATGTTAAAATGCATTTCTGTATACATTGGTCCCCAAGGAAGAGGACATTTAGCGGTAAATTCCGGACCTTTTTGTTCCACCACTTGACAAGGTGAAAGTAATCCAACGCACATAAAAATATTATTTGTATTAGAACATTTTCTACCGGCGGCAGATTCTAAAATTGTCTCTTTCAAATCGGCATTTTTTAATTTTGCTGTTACTATTTGATTTTTTTCCACAAAACCCTCGCAAACAATATCTTTATACACCTCATTTGCTGGCTGCCACTCGCACCTTCCCGATTTTACTTTTGCTGCCGTTTTAATTCCTAAAACAATTATTCCTCCAACCATTATTCCTAAAATAATTAAGGTAATAAAGATGGTTAAGAAAATTTGTTTTTGGGAAGATGTTTGAACCATAAATCGCAATTTTGTTGATATTTTATAATTTACAATTTTGATTTATTATTTTATATCTTTTTTCGAAAAAACACCAGAAATAATGATTTTCATTTATTTCTCTTTAAAAAAGACTTCATTATTTGAAATAAGAAATGAAAAAATTTTTTAAGAAATTTAAATATCAACTGAACCGATTTACTTTTTCGGAAAATAAATAATAAAACTATAATAGCAACTAAAATAAATAAACTCAAAATTTGATAAATTTTCCCTCCATAATATTTTGATCTTTTAATTCTATTCTCCTTATCAATAGTAAGCTGATTACCGACAGTAATTTTTTCTTGAATATTCTTTCCTTTTAACTCCACTTCACCTTTCTCGACAACCACTGTTATTTTGTTTAGTGTATTTTTAACCAAAAATTTAGTTTGAATATTTTGAATTAAAAAATATTCATCTTCTGGTAGTGAATTATTTAGGAATTTGTCTAATTTTTCCTGAAAAACATTTAGGTCAAAGCGATCATTTTTAATAGCGTAAATTCTAAATGGAGTTTTCGCCTCAACATTAATTTGTCCTTTTAACAGAACCAAAACATTATTTTCTTTAATGCTAAAATAAGTATCCTTGGTAATTTTTAAAGTTTTTAAAAGGGGTCCTAAATTTAAATTGACATCATTTTTGGCAAAATAAAGTTGTCCAAAAGGTAAAGTCCGAAAATCAATATTTCCCAAGGGGATATATTGGCCATTTTCAATTTTAAAAAGATTATGATTGGTTGAGGCGTTGATTTCTTCCTGAGTTGTTTCTGTTTCTGGTTTGTACTCTTTTTGATATTTTCCTACCTGATAAAACCGCAGGGTATGGTGTTTTTGGCTGGCATAAAAAATTCCTTTATCATTGGCGGCAACATAAATTACATCCTCACCTCGCGCTAAATCTTCTGTTTCTTTTTGGGAAAGAGGAGTAAGGTCCTGTTTGTTTTTGTTAAAAATTTTAAAAATCCGATAGGGAAGATTTTCGACATAGGTATTATAGATTAAATAATCACCACCGGGAGTTAAACCAACGGTTAAAAAATTACTTCTTGTTTCCACTTCCTTTTTGAAACTAACTCCTGATTTAAACCAAAATAATTTTTCCAGCCCCATTACCGCAATTGAGGAAGCGTCAACACTGCTGTCAACAAAAACTGGTGATTCTGCCTCATTAAGACAACCTAAAAATTTATTTCCAAAAATACTGCGAATTCCAACAGGGCAATTTTCTTCTCCCGGACCAACGACATTATTATTGGTTAGAAAATGTGTTCCTTGATAACTACTAAAACCAACTTTTTCTTGAGATGGACGGTCATAATCTAATAATCCCTCGGTATCAAAACGAGTATATTCATAAAATCCCTTATTCATCAAACCTGCGGACGGATAAAGATAAAAACCATCAGGAGAAACTTCGCAAATATCAGTGCTTAATTCGCTTGCGTATTCTTTCTCCCCTATTAGATTACCCTCCGCATCGAAAATTTTAATCCAATTTTTACCCCTTTCTTGACCAAAAATTTTACCATCGTTTGAGCAAAAAGCGGTTGTATTGCCATCGTAAGAAGTATCAATTGATGCCTGCGAAATTCCGCTATTAGCGATGGTAGAAACAATTTTCTTTTCTTCTCCTGATAAGCTGTCTAAAAAATAAATTTTTCCAGTATTTGGTTTATTTTGAGAGGTATAAATAATCACCGTTTTTCCATCTTTGGTCATTCTTATGGCTACAAAATTCTCTCCTTTCAAATCTTTTGTCCATAAAAGTTGAGGTTTGATAATTTCTAATCCTTCATCACTTTCTCGACCGGTTAGTTTTTCCATATAAAATTTAAGCGTCTGTTCCTCCGGTACTGCATTAACTGTTTGACCAATAGTTTTATAACCTTCTTTTGAGAGAGTAAAAAGGAATTTTCCTGGTTGAAGTTGTGGTAAATCGGTGGCACCATCAACAATCGTTTCCACCCTGGAACCTACCTTGAATCCTTCTAAATTAGTAGCCACCAAGTAAACGTTATTTAAGAGTTCATTAGTTTTTTTATCATAAACCTCAACCCTAAAATTAACATCAACATCTTTTAAAATAAAATCTTGATAAAAAGTTAAATCCTCGCAAGGATTAAACTCGTTTATTTTTTTAATTTCTAATTCCCTCTTTTGAATTTGAGAATACTCCGGATGGCTAATAGTTAAATTTATTTTTTCTGTAAAATAATTCAACTTTTTTACTCTTAAATGATAAAAACCGTTTTCATCTGAAATTGCTTCTTCGCCGGTATGGGCTCGAATTGTAGCTCCTTTTATTGCTTTTCCATCTAAATCGACAATCCTTCCGCTAATTACCGGAAAATAAACGGGTAGAAAAAAGGTCTTGATTGTTTTTCTTCCCAAAGAGTCGGTCATCTCAACGCGGTATTTTTTGTTCACCCCGCAGTAATCAACATTATCGGCATTAACATCAATGAAATAATTAAACCATTGTCCTTTCTCGTTGGGTAAACTATGTAAGGGGTCGACGATTTCTTTCACATAAAATAACCCTCCTTCTCCTTCTTTTTCTCCTTCTCGAAATTGTAGGGTTACGTAGTCGGTTAAATCGCCGTAGTTTTTTAAAAGTAAATGAACTTCAAACTTGCGAAGATAGATTTGATGCAGTTCTGTTTGTAAACTCTCAATAAAGGTTTGAGGAGGGTTGGGTCTTAAATCAATATCATAAACCAATTCGTTCCTGTTCCAGTCTCTTTCCGGAATAACATTGTTGTAATTAACCTTGAGAATAATTCGATTTAAAGCCTGTTCTTTTGGTTCAAAAGGAATAACCTTTACCCACTCTTTCGGCACATTGTAATCTTTAGCATCGGATTTATATTCTTGAAGCCACCGGGAAAAACGGCTTTCTTCAATTAAAAAATCTTTTACATAATCACTGATATTCTTTGGTGGACCATTTCTGGCTCCAGCAAAAATTAAATGATCAATTTTTTCTTCAAAAAGAGTTTGAAAATCTTCCACCTCGTCATTAACTCCTTTCATTGCGGTGCTCCAACCATAATAAGCAGCAACATCAATATCCCAAGCATAAGCATCGCCAACATTAATCACTCTAAATTTTAGTTGTTTGTTGTTTTTATCATAAGAGATTGAAGGAGCCTCTCTGTAGTTCCCCACTGCAAAATCAGGAGCATAAGAATAGAGATCATCTCTACACTCCCATTCACAACTATTCATTACTGGCACCAAACATAGTTCGATTAGAGGTTTACAGACCAACCAAGCTTTAAAAACTAATCCAACATCCAAAATTTCTTTTCTCTGACCAGAAATAACTGAGCTGACGATATTTTTAAGAATAGTGACGGTTTTGATAGCAGCATCGCCGGCAGAAATAACGCATTCTTGGGTAAACTTGTCATAACAATAATTTCCTCGCCAAACAAATTTATAGGCCAAACATTGAGAATAACAAATTTCTGCTGTTTGCTCATAGGCAAAAACAGAAGAAGACAAAAAAGAAGAAAGAGTGAGGATGATAATTAGAAAAAATTTTTTCATTTTCTAATCATCTTTGTAAAAGTTTGCTCATATCCTCAAATTGAACATCTTGAGGAATGGCAAAGACACTCTCGGGGATATCGGTTTTTTTACAATCTGGTTTATATTTAGTCATTATTTCATCAACATATTTTTCAGGATCTTTGATTTCTGTCCCGGGCTGTTTTTTAGCATCTTCGATATTCATAAAAAATCCTCTCTTTTGCTTTTCGCTCCATTGATAAACTTTATTGTCTCTAAAAAGGCTATAATTTGTGTCTCCTGGTACCTCAACAATTGTTTTTATTAATGTTCCTTTAATATAACTTGTAAATTCTAAACTACCTTCTACTTTGTATTTACAGACCATACTTACATTTTTTTCGAAAAATCCCTGATTCCCCTCTCCTTCTTGATTTTTTCCAGCTGGTGTTTCTTCCTGAATCATTTCAGTTTTTTTAACTTCTGGACTTTTTTCTAGTTTTTTTATCACGAAAAATCCACCCACTATTAAAACCACTACTAAAATTAAAATACCCAGCAATAAATTTTTGTTCATAAAGTTTTTGATTTAAGTTTTTCGACTTTTTTATTTCCCGATTGACTCTCGACCTTAAATGAAAAAATCAGCCTATTTACTAATTTTAATTTAATTTTTCTTGAGAGTCAATTTCTAATTTTTTATTAATTTTTCGACTTGGTTTTCAAGAATTTTTTTTAAATTTTTACTTAAATTTTCCACTAATGCTTTGTTTTCAATTAGAGGTTCAAGATCTACTCTAATACTTTTTGCATCCACTTTTTTTATTATTTCAAACAGTTTCTCTTTCAATTCCTCTATGTTTTTGATTTCCTCTAAACATTCAAAATTTGGCACTACCTTTTTCTCTAAATACCACATCAAATCAAAATAATCTCTTCCCTTTACTTTGGCAATCGTCCTTCCTTTTTTATCAGTTTTTTCCCATTTTCGGTGCAAAATTGCTCTGATTTTTGTTGCCATCAAAGTTGGTAAATCAAGAGTTTTCACCAAAATTGTTTTGTTGAATTTAAACAAAGGAATGATTTCTATTTTGTATTTTTTGCAAAAATCAAAATCACTAAAAATTTCAATTTTTAAAAAAAGAAAATTAGATTCATTTTTTGAAGCCAAATCTATTTCTTTCAAAATCGGGAATTTAAGATAGAGGCGAAATTTCTGTAAATTGGTTTTAATTTTTAGTCTAAAATTTTTAAAAAAATAATTTTCCAAATCTCTCTTTAGTTTTGGGAGATTAATTTTCTTTTTTGGATCAACAAAGTCTAAATCTTCAGAAAGCCTTGGCAAACCATAACAATGAGAAAGACAAGAACCACCATAAAGAATTAAATCGCTATAATCTTTAGAAGAATAGATAAAATCTAAAACCAAAATCTGAAAATATTCTTTCAGTATATTTCTTTTGAAAACTCTATTTTTAGAAGAAGTTTCTGAAACTAATTTCTTCAAAAAATTTTTTAATTCTTCCATACTAAAAAATAAAACTTAAAATTTTTTTCATTTTTTTCGACCCATCCAATTTAATAAAATTTTCTAATTCTTTTTTATCTTTTTTTGAAATCTCTCTTAAATTCAACCTCAACTCTTTGAAAGAATCTTCATTTAAAATCTCATTTTTTCTTAAATACAAAAAATCGAAAAGAGCCTTGGCTTTCCTTGCTTTAAAAATTATAAAATCACCCTCTTTTATTGTTTCAAAGCCATAAAAAAGTTTATCTTTAATTTTATGATAAAAAAAATTACCAAATTTATTAGAAAAAAAAGTAGTTTTCTTTTTTGTAATGGCAGTAAAATTTTTTGGTATTTCAGTTAATAAATTGTGCTGATACAAAACATATTCTAAACTCAAATAAGAGGGAGAATATAAGATTTCAGATAAAAATTCCAAAAATGTTGAAATTTTCCCCTGCTTTTCAAGATCATCAACATACTCTTTTGTTACATACATTCCTTTTTTTAACCGAATCAGTTTTCCTGATTTTTCATAACGGGAAAAAAGAATTTTCAAATAGTGTTTATTTTTTTCAAAAGAAATCAAATCCTCAATAGAAAAATAAGGCAAGGTCTTAACCAATGCCATTATTCGTTCACTTTTAAAATTTGGCTTATTTCCCATGATATACTAAAATAGTATACTTTTGGAAACGTGTCAAGTATGCGTTAGTAATGACTTATATAAACGCCGAATAACATTCTCACATTCTGCAGAATGTTGGAATTTTCCTGTGAGTTAATTTTTCTCAATCAATTCCCTGCCCCGTAGTGAAACTCAGTTTCTACTATCGGGGCTCAACCTTTCGCTTTGCTTTTTTCAACAATTCTTTTGCTTTTTTGCGCGCAGTAATATTCTACATTTGTAGAATTTCGGAATCGCAATTTCCTTTTAAACGCTTTGTCTAAAATTGGTTCCTTTATTAATTTTGTCAATATAAAAACATGTTCCCTTGCAGCCGGGTCGAGCTGGAGGTGGGACTTTTGAGTCTAAAATTTTTTTGGCTTCTCTCAACAACTTTATAACTAATTCTGGTTTTATTTCCACCGGCACAATTTTTGGTTCAAAGTCTAATTTAAAATTATTTTCAG
>JBDRVN010000054.1:0-8942 GCA_039801885.1 Caldifarciminota bacterium | reverse complement strand
TCTTCTAAATAATTATAACCAGCCTTTAAATTTTTATTGATAATTTCTATCTCTCCTAAAGCCATTAAAATTAAATATTCCTTAGGGTATTTCTTTAAAAGCTCCAAAGAAAACTTTTTAAATTCATCATATTTCTTCTCTTTTATACTTATTTCTTTATATCTTAAATAAAGACTCTCTTTAAAGCCTTCCTTTAAAAGTTTTGTCTGCCAATCGTTGTTTAAAATAAGAAATAATAAAATTAATCCCTTCATTCTTCTAACAATTTATAAAAGTATTCTTTAATCAAAGGATAATATTTTTGAGGAAGGTCTCCTTTTAATATCTTTAAAAGCTCTTCTTGGAGATATTTCTTTCTTTCACCATAATCTTTGGGTAAGGAGATTTTCTCTTTTATCTCATATTCCTTACCTACCTCTGCTTCATATTCTTCTTTCTTTTCTTTCTTTCTTATACTTCTTTCCACATCTAATAGTCGCCGATAAATACCAGCGGTCCTTTCAACCAATTCCCTTTTCACATTTAACTTACTTAAATCCTCTTCCAATTTTTTCATCTCTTCCAAAATTCCTTCCATACTACCTGTCAATCCTGGTTCAGAACCCAAACTTTTTAATGCCTCTTCTAACATTTCTCTTATTGCCCGTAATTTATTCACCATCTCTTGTAATCTTTGTAAATCCATTCCGCTCATTGGCATTGGTATCGGCAAACCACCCATTTCGGACAACATCTCACCAAGCATTTCACTTGCTTGCTGTAAGGCATTTAAAAAATCCTCTATTCCACCGCCTCCTTTACTTCTTTGGCTTAAAAGATAGATAATATTCAAAATAGTTTTATCAATATTTAATTTCACATTCCCTAAAATATTTTTCGCATAATTGAAATTCTTTTCAGCAATAAATCTACTAGTCTTTTCTAAATCGGAAATACTTTTGATCAATCCCTGGGCTAATTTGGGCGAAATAATTAAAGATTGATTGCTCAAAGAAAGTAAGGAGTCGGAAAGCAGTTTTATACTTTTATTAAGTAAACTTATCTTCTTACCAAAATCTTTCTCCTTCTCTTCATCTTTAATTGGAAAATTTATCAAATCTTTACTTTCTTTACTTAAATCATTTAGTGCCAAGCCAATTTTTAAAAGGTTATTAAATATCTTTTCTTTATTTTTCTCATTTATGTTCTTTTGAAAATTCTTTAAGCGGTCTGCCAAATTTTTTAAATCTTTTCTTAAAGAAGAAGATAATCCTTTTGCCGAAGAGAGATTTTTTCTCTCCATTTCTTTAATAATCTTTTCTGCCCTCTCTTTTAAATCCAATTTTTCTAATAGTTCCTTCAACTCTTTTTGGAATTCTTGATAATCCTTATCTTCAAATTGGTATTCTTTTATTTCTTTTTCTAAATTTGCTAAAGTTTTTTCAATCTCTTTCTCTTGAGAAATTGGCAACTTCTCAATATCCTTTTCAATCTCTTCTTGTAGTCTTGCTGATTCGCTAAACTTCTTTTCCCACTCTTTTAACTTAGCAGAATTTAACAAATTCCTCAAAAGTTTTTCTGCCCTTTCCATCATCTTTTTTAATTCTTCACTACTCAGTTTTAATTGAGAAAGATATTCCTTCCAATTCTTTGATTTTTCTAATTCCTCTCTCAATTTTAATAATCTTTCTTTCAATTCCTTAGGAATTATCTCATCCAATATCCGAAATAGTTCCATAAGTTTACTCAAAGTTGCCTCATCAAATAAAGGATATTCTTCCAATTCTTTTAAAAAATCTTCAACCTCTTTTTTTAACTGAGAGAGCCTATTTATTAACTCTTTATTTTTATCTAAAATATCGCTTAATGCCTTCTTTCCTTCGTAAGAGATTTCTCGCTTTTCTTTAAAAGAGCTTTCTAATTTTTCCATTTCTTTTAATACTTCTTCCATATTTATTTTTTCTTTACCCACTTCGGAATAAACATCTTCAATCCTTTGGGTTGTCTTGGTAAATATCTCTTCAATTGTTGGAAATCTTATTTTATAAATATCGGTTTTTGAAGATTTTGGACCTTTAATAATGTCATTATCATAACAAAGAGCATAATAAAAAACCTCTTTACCGGGTAAAAGGTTTAAATCGGCTAAATCCCACAAAAAATCAATTGTGTCACTTTTCTTATTAACGCTAAATCTTTTAATCAATAAGGTATCATTATCTTTTATCCCATAAATCCTTGCCTCTTTAACTTGAAAATCGTCTAAAAGATAAATTCTTAAAGGAACTTTCATATTTTCCGGAAGGTCAATATCTCTATTAGGGAAAAGAAAGGTAATATAAGGATATTCATCGGCTAAATAGTTTATCCCAATACTTGTTGTTTCGCTATTAAAAATAACCATTAAATTCCTTTCCGCCTCCTCCAACAGCGAGAAGAAACAAGAATCTTGGTTTTCACTAATTATTCTCTTTTCCGTTAATACCTGATTAAAATAAGGTTTTGCTTTTAAAATTACATTCGAACCAAGTATTGCCGAAATCTCTTTTGGAAAAGAATATTCAGTTGGTGAAAGTTGCGTATAAAAAGGAGGGATAATTTTTAAGTGTAATAATGCCAATTCCTTTGTTGGTAAAAAACTGATTTGATACACTGGCGATTTTAAATTTAGAATTTCGAAATAATAAGTAAATTCTTCTTTGGGAACAATTGTCACTTTCACCGAATCTTTTTCTAATTTTAACGCTGTTTTTCTCTTAAAGTCTCTACCGTAGACAAAATTAACCTTTTTAAATTTAAAGGGCGAAATCAATTTCAATTTTATCTCTACTGCTTCACCCTTTTTAACAAAAAGATTTTTTGGCTCAATCTCAAATTGGATGGGCAATTTATTTTTGTTAAAAACAGAATAAAAACCTATCTTAAAAGGAATGGGAAAAATTATGAAATATAAAAAAAAGATGATTAAAGAAATGAAGAAGATAATAAAATTCTCTTTTAATCTCTTATCAATCCCCAATTTTTTAAATAAATTTTTCTTGATAAAAGAATAATTTTCCCGAAACTTTTTTTCTCCCTCTTTTATTGCCCAATTAATTAAAGAAAGGGAATATTTTTCTTTGCTTGCTTGATATTTTCTATAATTCCTTAAAAAGGAAACTGCCGGTGTCAATTCTTTATTTAAAGCATCAAAATTTTCATCAAGGATTTGGGCAATTTTGATTAGGGAATAATCCTTAAAAAAGGGGAAATAATTCTTTCTTTTAATAAAGAGATAGAAAGAAAAAATAAATAAAATAAGAAAGAAGAAAAAGATAATTAAATAAATACCTTCAAAGATTAAAAAATTGGTTATTAAAGCAAGGAAAAGGAAAATAATTAGGGAAAGAAAAGAGAAGAATAGAATAAAAAAATGGGAAAGAAAAATTTTCCTTCTTAATTTATTAAGTTCTTTTAAAAGCATTTAATTATTTTCTTCTCCTTCTTCTTTGGTTTTTTAAGGTTTCAATTGTTAATTCATCTTTCAGTTGTCTAATCTTATCTCTTAAGAAGGCAGCCTTTTCAAACTCTAAATTTTCGGCTGCCTTTTTCATCTCGATTGTCAATTTTTCAATAATTTCTAATTTATCATCGCTCTCCATTATTTCATCAATCTTATATTCTTCTTCCTTGGCATCGGCGACAACGGTTGTTAATAAAACCTGTTGGACAGTCTTTTTAATACTTTCTGGTTTTATACCATATTTCTTGTTATATTCCAATTGAATTTTTCTTCTTCTTTCTGCCTCTTTTAATGCTTCTCTTATTGCCTCGGTTATATTATCAGCGTATAAAATAACTTCGCCCCGAACATTCCTTGATGCCCGACCAGCAATCTGAATTAGAGAACGGGCATCCCTTAAAAAACCTGTCTTATCCGCATCCAAAATACAAACCATAGATACTTCTGGTAAATCTAATCCTTCCCTTAAAAGATTTATCCCAACCAAAACATCATAATTTCCCAATCTTAAATTCCGCAGAATCTCCACTCTCTCTATTGGGTCAATCTCTGAATGTAAATAATTAACTTTAAAGCCTAATTCTTTCAAATAATCTGCCAAATCTTCTGCCATTCTTTTTGTTAGTGTTGTCACCAATACCCTTTCTTTTCTCTTTACCCTTTTTCTAATCTCATTTATCATATCATCCACTTGGTTTTCGGTTGGTCTAATAATCATCTTTGGGTCAACAAGTCCAGTAGGTCGGACAATCTGCTCAACAACCCTTGCCTTTACTTTCTTTAATTCGTAATCACCAGGTGTTGCCGAGGTAAAAATAACTTGATTAATTAATTGCTCAAACTCCTCAAATTTTAATGGTCGGTTATCTAAACAAGAAGGTAGCCGAAAACCATATTCAACAAGAACCTCTTTTCGGGAACGGTCGCCACGATACATTCCATAAATCTGGGGAACGGTAATATGACTCTCATCAATCACCATTAAATAATCTTTCGGAAAATAATCCAAAAGGCAATAGGGTCTTTCACCAGGTTTTTTAAATAAAAGATGCCTTGAATAATTCTCAATTCCTGGACAATAACCAAATTCGAGAAGCATCTCAATATCAAAGCGGGTTCTCTGCTCCAACCTTTGGGCTTCTAATAATTTGCCCATCGCCTTTAATTCCGCAACCCTTTCTTTTAGTTCTTCCTCAATTGACTCGACTGCCCTTTCAATCTTGCTTTTATTTGTGGTAAAATATTTTGCCGGATAGATAACAACCATCTCCTTCTCTTCTATCTTCTCATTAGTTAATAAATCAAAAATGGTAATCTTATCTAAACTATTATAATAAAATTCAAATCTTATCCCAAAATCCTTATGGGAAGGATGGAGCTCAATAATATCTCCTCTTACTCGGAAACAACACCTTTTTAACTCTATATCATTTCTGGAGTATTGCAAATCAACAAATTTCTCAATCAACTCATCTCTTGTTATTTTCTTATTTAGATTAACTGGAAATATTGATTCTTTGAACTCCCAAGGTTCACCCAAATTATAGATACAAGAAACCGAAGCAACAACAATCACATCTCTTCTTTCAATCAGCGAAGAGGTAGTAGATAGTCTTAATCTTTCAATCTCTTCATTTATTGAAGCATCTTTCTCAATATATAAATCCAGTTCTGGTACATAGGCTTCGGGTTGGTAATAGTCATAATAAGAGATAAAATACTCAACCGCATTTTCCGGAAAGAATTGTTTAAATTCACCGTATAATTGGGCAGCCAAGGTTTTATTATGCGAAATAACAATAGTAGGTTTTTGAACTTCCTGAATAACATTCGCCATTGTAAAAGTTTTACCGCTACCAGTCACGCCTAAAAGGCACAAAAATTTCTCTCCCTTTTTTATTCCTTCAACCAACTCCTTTATTGCCTTTGGTTGGTCTCCCTTTGGTGTAAAGGGTGCTTTTAATCTAAATTCCATATAATAAGTATAAATCCTTTTTCTCTATTGGTCAATGATGAGAGCATTTACTGGCTACTTATATAAAAACTTAAAACAAAAAATTCTCTTTTCTTTAAATTATTAACTCTCAAAATAACTCATCTTTTCTTTTAGATAATTTCTTTTTAACCAAATTCATTGCTTTAAACAAAACTCTTTTTAAGATTGAAAAATAGACTATATAGTAGAACCTATAATAAATGACTATCAAAACCACCCTGATACTATATCCCAGACTATTGGGGGAACGGAGTCCATTCAATTTCTAATAAATTATTTAAATCTTATCAAAATCACATCTCCATCTTGAACTATATAATCCCTACCCTCTATTTTTACCAAACCTTTTTCTTTTGCCTTATGATAATCGCCAATTTCAATTAAATCTTTGTAGTTTATCACTTCGGCTTTAATAAAACCTTTTGCTATATCAGTGTAGATTACTAAAAATTAATGGCTAATGATAATCTTTTTAATGAGTTCTTTTTCTTCGTTTTTCAGAATTAGAAAATAGACTCCTTCTTTTAGTTCTTTTAATTTTAACTCTTTCTCTTTTTTATATAATGGAAAGGTTTTAATTAAAGTGCCTTTAATATCATAAATAATAAGGAATAAATTCTTTTGGTTGAAAGAAGAAGGGATTAATATTTTTATTTTATCTTTTGAAGGATTTGGTCCTATAAAAAAGATTTCTCTTTCTTCGATTTGGGGTTGGGATATTTCCGTTAAGGCGCAAATAAATATAGAATCAACTTGCCAAAATTCACCATCGGGTCCCAAAAATCCTATCTTTGGAACTTTCTCGATGATAAATAATCTATCATCTGCCCAACTACGATAAAATATCTTTTGCCAACCTTCTCTTTTTGGTCTTAATTTTTGCCAATAACAAAATTGATTTTGTGGCGAAAATCGTACTAAATAGGGATAACCACCACGCCATTCTAAGATTTCATAACCCAAAAGATTTGGGGTATGCCGAACCTCACCAATTCCCGGTCCCTGTCTCTGCCAATCAGAAAAAAGAAAACCGGTTGTCTCAATCGCAATCAAGAAACCAAATTGATATGGCGAAACCAAACCATCATTCTGAAGAGAAAAGAAAAGGGTCTCTTCTTCGTTAAGATAAAGGGTCTCTGGCAGATTTAGAGGTTGAATTTGGAAATAACAAGGACCTAATTCATATTCCGGATAATTAATATAAATTGGGTTGGTGCAGTATTCATAATCGCCGTTCCAGGCGAATAAGGAAACCCGAAAGAAGTTAGTATCAAGATTACTAAATGTCATTGTCCATTCGTATTCATAGTCACCACCATTTATTAAAGTATGACTATAAATCTCACCGCTCTTGGAGTATACCTTAACCACATCTAAAATATCCGCATCGTCAACCTCTAATCGGAACTTAACTCTTTTGCTTCCCCAAGGAATTAAAATATTCTCCCCCATAATCAAATCCATAATATTGTTATTGTTGGTATCGGCATAGATATAAAGCCGGGAATCTTCCATCGCATCACAGACCATAACCCGACCTAATTTTAATGCCTTCAAAATTGTGTCGGGATGATCGGATGAAGCACAAACTGCAGAATGGGCACCCAAAGGGTCTTCACCGGGCATAGTACCGTGATAGTCAGAATTACCTACTGCGGCAATTCTTTTTCCTTGGGTTAATAATTGGTGCCACCACATTACTGCTTCATCATCACTTTTTGCTTTTTTAGGAAACCAGGTTGGTCCGTTAAAGATTTCAACCGCATCTATTCCTGGGTCTAAATAAGGATAATGACTCCAACCCATTCCTAATTCATCATCACAGGGATGATTAATTTGTACTAAACCGCCCCGATAGGTAGCATCGTCAATCATCTGGCGAACCGAAAGTTTATTAAAAGCATTTCTTCCTTCCGGTCCTAAAATATTGGCGTGACCGGAATCAGATGTCCATTCTGTTCCTCTTATTGGTTGACAGTTACCAGTGCGCTGAAAGGCAGTATCATAACACTGGCCAAGAGTATCGTGATCAGTGATAGCACAGAAATTACCACCTTCATTATTTACCATATTAAGAAGCTGGGAAACTGAATAGCGACCGTCGGAATAATTAGTGTGGGCATGAAAAGTGCCCATATACCAACAGTAGTCTGATTGCCAAAGAGAGAAAGAAAAAACTTTTCCTTCTTCTGGAGAATAAATTAATATTTGGTTTTTATTTTTTAAGATATTCTTTTCCCTACTCAAATCAATTGTTGTGAAACTTTGATTAGAATATTCTCCAATCCTTTCTCCATTAAGGAATACTTTAAATTGGTTTAGACCTTTTAGATTAAGATAAAAGCTATTTTTTAATTTTGGCAGAAAAAATTGAATTAAGTATTCACCATTTTGAATCTTTGCTTTACTACTAAGAAGAATTTCATCCTTTTCCAAAGAAGTAAGGGAAAAGCCAAAAGAAAAAAGAAAAATTAAAAAAAAATTTTTAATATGCTTCACCATTTTTTCTTCTTATTCTAATTTGATACCTTAACATCAAAAGCTCTCTTTTATCAATTTTTAATTCATAGTTATTATTAAAGTGTAATAAAAATCTTTAAAAATTCAAACTTTAAACCTTATCAAAATTATATCCCCATCTTCTACAATATAATCTTTACCTTCAATTTTTACAAATCCTTTTTCTTTTGCCTTATGATAATCACCAATTTCAATTAAATCTTTGTAATTTATCACTTCGGCTTTAATAAAACCTTTTGCTATATCGGTATGGATCTTTTCTGCTGCCTCAATTACCTTTGAACCCTTTTTTATTGACCAAGCCCTCGTCTCTTCACCTTTTATTGTGTAAAATCTTATTAAAGAAAGGGTGCGAAAACATTCGCTAACTAATCCCATTATCCCTTCTTCATTTAGATTTAATATCTTCCGATATTCCTTTTTCTCCTCTTCACTTAAATTAATTATCTCTTCTTCTAAGGCAGTAGAAAAAATATAGGGTTTCTTTTCTTTTAGTTTCGGATATTTTTCAATATCAAAACCATTATTTTTATCAGCATTGACCGCATATATTCTTGGTTTTAAGATAAATAAATTATATTTCTTTAATAAATTCCTTTCTTCTTCATTTAGATTTATATCAATCTCGCCTCGGATTAAATGTTCTTTTACTTTTATCATTGCTTCTTTTTCTTCTTTTAAGGTTGGCACCTTAGCAATCTTTTGGAGATTATTCTCAATTATATTTAAATCGGCTAATGCCAATTCCATTTGACAAATCTCTAAATCCCTTTCCGGATTAGGAGAACTATAAATATGAGGAATTTGATTATTGAAATCTCTTAGTAAGTGTAAAATTAAATCGGCTTCACGAATATGGGAAAGGAATTTATTTCCTAAACCCTCTCCTTCTGACGCTCCCTTGACTAACCCAGCGATATCAACAAATTCAATTGTCGCATAGGT
>JBDRVN010000053.1:0-10477 GCA_039801885.1 Caldifarciminota bacterium | reverse complement strand
GATAGTGTTTGGTTAAGTAGTGACTCTTTTGTTTTTAGAATGAGAGAAAATGCTCCTTCGCAAGTTGTAGAATTTGAAGTAAAGATAACTGCCAACCCAATGCCTTATATTGAAACACCTTGGAAAATAAAAATCACCTGTGGTTTTCCAAGAATAATCGTTGTTGATGACGATGACAGAAAGGATTATCAAAGATTTTATTTAGGAGCGATTGATTCGATCGGTGCCTTGCGTCGTTATTGGTCAATAGATACCTTAGGCTTACCACCTCAGGATACTTTAAATCGTTATCCGGTGGTAATTTGGTTTACCGGTTTAGATAGTATTAATTCATTAACCGAAAGTGAAAGAAATCTTTTAGCAAATTATTTAGATAATGGTGGTAATCTCTTTATTTCCGGTCAGAATATTGGTCAGAATATTGGTTCCACACCATTTTATGAGAATTATTTAAAAGCCCGTTATGTTGCTCCTAATGCTAACACTTATTGGATAGTTGGAATTTCTAATGATCCAATTGGTGGCGGCGATACGGTTGTTGCGGCCGGTGGCGGTGGTGCGAATAATGCTCGTTCTAATGATGTAATTGAACCAATCAACGGTGGTATCGCCACCCATTTTTATAAAGACCAGCCAAATTCTTATGCCGGAATAAGATACGAAGGAAATTACCGGTTAGTATATTTTGCTTTTCCTTTTGAAGCAGTAGACTATGTCGCTACCAGATATATCCAAAGACCAGCCTTGTTAAGAAGAATTTTACTTTTCTTTGGTGAAACTTTGCCTTACGCAATTGAAGAAGGAGAAGAGATATTTACTATTGATTTAAAAAAGGATTTTAAAATTTATCCTAATCCGGTAAAGAATCGTTTTACTCTTGCGGTAAAGACTTCTTTTAACGGTGAAATATATTTAGCAACAATTGATGGTAAAATAATTAAAAGAATTTATCAGGGCGAAATAAAAAATAAGAAAAATTTTGATATTGGTAATCTCTCACCGGGAATTTATTATCTGATTTTAAAAGAAAAAGGTAAGGTCCAAAATTTAAGGCTATTGACCGTAAAATAATCTTTCTGCCAGTATTGAAGGAAGGTTAGCCTTAATTATTTTATCAGCTGCCTTTTTTATGTCATAATCGACTCTTCTTATTTCAAAAATATTTTTTTTGGTATCATAAATAGCAAAACAGGCTTTGGGATTTTTATCTCTTGGTTGACCAACACTACCAACATTGATGATGTATTGCCAATCCGGATTTAACTCAATTTTATTTTCTTTAGTTATTTCAATTTTTCCATCATTTCTCTTGGCAACAATGAAAGGCATATGGGTATGTCCAACTAAACATACCGGATAGTTAAAAAAATTGAATTGAGGAATGATATCTTCAATCGTGAAAAGATAATACCAATCACTGGGATCATCGGGTGAAGAATGAACAATATGAAAAGGATAAGATTTGTTAACTAATAAAAAGGCATCAAGATACCATAAAGATTCTTTGGTTAATACTTTTTGTGTCCACAAAATAGCAGCTTTGGCATAGGGATTAAAATTTTCAATAGAAGTTTTATTTAAAACTGCGTAATCGTGATTACCGGCGACACCAACCACTCTTTCTTTTCTTAGTAATTCAATACATTCATTGGGGTTAGCGCCGTAGCCAACAATATCTCCTAAAAAAATTATCTCATTACAATCTTCTTTTTTTATCTCTTCTAAAACAATTTCTAAAGCTTCTAAATTGCCGTGAATATCGGAAAGGATACCAAACTTCATTTATTTAGTTCTTTATAGATTGCATCCAGCACACCATTAATAAATCTTTTGGCATCTTCGTCGGAAAATTCTTTAGCCAATTCAATTGCTTCGTTAATGCTTACCTTGGGTGGAATATCATCGAAATAAAGAAGTTCGCAAGTGGCAATTCTTAATATTGCTCGGTCAATATAAGAAAGACGTTCTAATTCCCAATTTATCAAATGTTCTTTAATTATTTCATCAATTATTTTTTTATTATCTTTTATTTTGGAGATAAGTTTATCAAGAAATTCTAAATTTTTTTCATTTAGTTTAATCTTCTCTAAAACTTCTTTCACTACTTCGTCAAGAGGAAAACCCATAAGGTCATTGATATAAAGGATGGTCAAAGCAGTTTTTCGTGCTTTTCTTCTTATTGGTTCTTTCAAATTTTCTCTTTCAGATTTGCCATTTCAATCGCCGATAAGGCAGCCAGGAAGCCTTTGTTACCTTCTTTTGTACCAGCCCGTTCTATCGCCTGTTCTAAACTATCAGCAGTAATAATTCCGAAGGTAGTTGGAATACCAGTATCAAAGTAAATCTTAGCAATTCCTTTGGTTACTTCGTTGGCGATATATTCAGCATGGGGAGTATCACCACGAATAATTGCTCCTAAACAAATAATCGCATCGTATATCTTTTTTTCTGCCAATCTTTTTGCAACACCAGGAATTTCAAAGGTTCCAAAAGTCCAATAGATATCGCAAGATTGGGCATAGTGTCTTTCTAAACAGTCTAAGGCGCCTTTTAATAAATTCTGGGTTATAAATTCGTTAAAACGAGAGATAACAATGGCAAATTTTTTATTTTTGGCGTCTAAATAGCCTTTATATTCTTTTACTTCCATCTTTCACCTCACTTTTTAGGTCTCCTAATAAATGACCAAGTTTATCCCTTTTTGTTTCTAAATATTTTATATTTTTTTTGTTTGGTTTGATAATTAAAGGCACTCTTTCTACTACTTTTAAACCAAACCCCTCTAAGCCAATAATTTTTTTTGGATTGTTGGTAAGTAATCTAATGGTGGTAATTCCTAAATCAGCGAGGATTTGGGCACCAATTCCGTAGTCTCTTAAATCCGGTTTTTTCCCTAATGCCTTTGCTGAATCAACAGTATCTAAACCTAAATCCTGTAATTCATAAGATTTTAGTTTTAGAAATAATCCTAATCCTCTTCCTTCCTGACGCATATATAAAAGTACTCCTTCTTTTTCTTTGCTAATCATTTTTAAGGCAGTGTGTAATTGTTCACCACAATCGCATCTTAAAGAATGAAAGACATCACCAGTAAGACATTGAGAATGGACTCTCACTAAAACATTCTCTTTTCCTTTGACATCTCCTTTAACCAGTGCAATATGTAGTTGGTGTTCTAATAAATCTTCGTAAAGATAAAGGGTAAATTCACCATAAGGAGTTGGTAATTTGGTTATCACTTTTCTTTCAATAAGTTTTTCATTTTTCTTTCGGTAGGCAATCAAATCTTTGATAGTGATTATTTTGATATTAAATCTTTTTGCCAATCGGAATAGCTCATTTAATTTTGCCATTTTGCCATTTTCTGCCATTATTTCACAAAGAACACCTGCTGGATAAAGTCCCGCCAAACGCGCTAAATCAACACTTGCTTCCGTATGCCCTGCCCTTCTTAAAACACCGCCTTTTACTGCTCTTAAGGGAAAGACATGACCCGGTCGGGCAAAATCTTCCGGTTTTGATTTCGGGTCAATTAATGCTTTGATTGTTTTTGCTCGGTCATAAGCCGAAGAACCGGTAGTGGTGCCAATTTTTACATCTACGGGAACTGTCATTGGTGTGCCATATTTAGCCGGATTTTTGCTATCAATTATTAAAGGTAAATCTAATTCTCTTATTCTCTCTTCTTCTAAGGCAACACAGATTAGTCCTCTGCCGTATTTAGACATAAAGTTTATTTTTTGGGGTGTGATTTTTTCTGCCGCACAAATAAAATCACCTTCGTTTTCTCTTTCTTCATCATCGACAACAATTAATATTTTTCCTTTTTTGATATCTTTTATTGCCTCTTCAATTTGAGCAAATCTTTCTTTCATTTTCTTTTTAAAATCTTTGAAAAATTTTGAATATTAAAATCATATTTGGCAGCTATTGGCATCCTTCTGCCCATGCCAAAGGCTTTACTGGTAACTTTAAATCCAGGAGCAGCCTGTCTTCTTTTAAATTCATTTCTATCAATCTTCTTAATTATCCATTTAACATCTTCCGGACGAAATCCCTTTTTGATAATCTCTTTGATTGAAAGTTTTTCTTCAATATAATATTCCATTATCGGATCTAAAATTTTATAGGGGATAAGATCTTTTTCTGTCAGTTGATTTGGTCTTAATTCCGGTGAAGGTGGTTTTTTTAAAATCTCCTTGGGAATTATTTCTTTTTCTCGGTTGATATATTCAGCTAATTTATAGACTTTATTTTTTGGCACATCAGAAATTAAACTAATTCCTCCGCTCATATCGCCATAAAGGGTACAATAACCAACTGCTAATTCACTTTTATCTCCGGTTGAAATAACAATGCTATCTTTTATTTTATTGGAAAGAGCCATTAAAATATTTCCTCTGATTCGGGCTTGGATATTTTCTTCAACCACTGTTACTTTTTTCTTTTTACCCAAGTATTTTTTTAGAGAATTTAAATAAGCTTGGTATATCTGATTAATTGGAATTTTTATTAATTTTATTCCTAAATTTTTGGCTAATTTTTGGGCATCGCTAACACTACCTTTTGAAGAAAAAAGAGAAGGCATGCTTACACCTAAAACATTTTCTTTACCCAAGGCTTTGACAGCTAAACTACAAGTGACGCTGGAATCAATTCCGCCGGAAAGCCCGATTATTGCCTTTTTAAAACCACATTTTCTCATATAATCTCTCAAGCCTAAAATCAAAGCATCATAAATTGCAGCAATTTCTTCTTGGGAAGTAAAAAAGATGGTTTGATTAAATTTTGAAGTATCGACAGTTTTAATGCTTTCTCTAAAAGCAGGTAAAATATCTACTAATTCTCCCTTTTCGTTTAAAACCATACTCCTTCCATCAAAAAGGAGTTCATCATTTCCACCAACTTGATTTACGTAGACGATAGGAGTTTTATATTTTTTTGCCTGATATCTTAAAAGTCGGTATCTAATTTTTTCTTTACCCACATAAAAAGGGGAAGCAGAAAGATTAATAAAAATTGTGGCTCTTTTTTGGGACAGTTCTTTTATTGGAAAAACTTCGTATTCCCCTTTTGCCCATGGTGTTCCTGCCCAAACATCGGCACAAATTGAAATTCCCAATCTCTCTCCCTTAAAAGGAAAAACTTTAATGATGGAAGCTGGCTCAAAATATCTTGGTTCATCAAAAACATCAGTTTTTGGTAAACATGATTTATGTTGAATAAAGACAATTTTTCCTCGAAAAATAAAAATTGCTGAATTATAAAGCCGAGCACCAAATTTCTTTGGATTTTCCGTAATGGTGCCTAAAATAATGCCAATCTTGGGGTGTTTTTGCGAAAACTGAACTACTTTTAAAGTAGTTGTTTTCGCTGCTTCAATAAATTCTTCTTTTTCTAAAAGGTCCCGCGGAGGATAGCCGGTAACAAAAAGTTCAGAAAAGATAATTAAATCGCTATTTACTTTTTTGGCCTCTAAAAGGGATTTTTTTATCTTTGCTAAATTGCCTTTAAAATCTCCAATGGTTGGATTTAATTGGGCTAAAGTAATTTTCATTTTCTTTTTATATAATTCAGATAATAAAATCTTTGGAATATTTTGCTTCTCTTTATTTTTTTCCACCAGTTTTCATTTTCTAAATACCATTTCATTGTCTTTTCTAATCCATCTTTAAAGACAGTTTTGGGCTGCCAATTAAACTCTTTTTGTAATTTTGTATAATCACAAATCAATCTCTTCACATGTCCTTTTCTATCTAATATATATTTTAACAAACTTTTTGGTTTTTTGAAATATTCTAAAATCAGGTAAGCAATCTCATTCACACTATATTCTATACCACTGCCAATATTGAAAACTTCGCCTTGATATTTCTCAATTGGTGCTTCTAAGAATTTTATAATCACTTCGCAAAGGTCTTTTACATAGAGATAGTCTCGGGTATTTTCACCGTCGCCATAAATAAAAAGGGGTTTATCTTCTAATGTCTGGGTAATAAAGAAGGGAATTAGTTTTTCTGGATATTGCCTTTCTCCATAGATATTGAAAGGTCTTAAAATAATAATTGGTAGACTATAAGATAAATAATAGGCATAGCATAATCGATCAGCACTAAGTTTTGTTGCAGCATAAGGGCTTTGGGGATTTAGGGGATGGTTTTCATCTATTGGCACTTTTAAAGCAGTACCATAAACTTCACTTGTTGATATATGGATAAATCTTTCGCAGGGATATTTTTTCAATGTTTCTAATAAATTATAGGTTCCTAAAAAATCTGTTTTGACGAATACATCAGGATTTAAAAGAGAGCGGTCAATGTGTGTTTCCGCAGCCAAATGAATTATTTTATCTACTTTTTTAAATATTTGTTTTACCAATTTCTTGTTGTTAATATCGCCTCGGATAAAATGGAAATTCTTTTTGTTTAATAAATCTTTAATGTTTTCTAAATTTCCGGCATAAGTAAGTTTGTCTAATATATATACGTAATAATCTCGTCTCACAAGTTCTTTTGCCAAATGGCTACCAATAAATCCAGCGCCGCCGGTAAGTAAAATCTTTACCATTCGTATGGTATTTCCTTTGATTTATAATCTATCCGATATTCATCAGGATTTTTGTAGTTATAGACTTCGGTCGGTATGTTTAAGAGATAGGCAGGTTCATTTCCTAAGGGTTTAAATCCATGTAAAACAAGTGGCGGAATTTTTATTAGTAATGGATTAAGTTCACCAATAAAGAATTCATTTATCTCTTTATAAGTTTGGGAATTTTCTCGATAGTCATATAAAACAACTTTTGCCATTCCTTTAATGATTGTGAAAAAATCAGTTTGACGCTTGTGATAATGCCAGGCTTTGATAATACCGGGATAGGCAACAGAAATATAAACTTGACCAAATTTCGTAAAGATATTATCATCGGAGCGCAGGATTTCTAATACAAATCCCCGCTCATCAGGAATTATTCTCAATTTTTTAACTTCTATTCCTTCAATCATACAATCATAGTTTTAATCTTTCTTTTGCCTTTTTTAATTCTTCTTTATCGGGAAATAAAACTACTTTGGCACTTCTTCTTGGTCTTTCTAACATTGCGTTAAAACCTTTTTCAAATTCTTCTAAACTGAATAAATGGGTAATCACCGGACTGATATCCAATTTTTTACTACTAAGAAGGTTTCTTACCCGATACCAGGTATCAAATATCTTTCTGCCGTTTATGCCGTGAATTTGGCAACCTTTAAAGACAATGCCGTTATTATAATCAAATCCAAAAGGTAGGGGAGAAACCGAAGCAATACCAAAAGCAGTAACTCTGCCACCTCTTCGTACCATTTGGAAGCAATCTAAGATAGAATCTTCACTACCGGTCATCTCTAAGGCAATATCCACACCGTTACCATCAGTAAGTTCTTTTACAATCTTTAATCTCTCTTCTCTGGTAGTTGTGTTTGTCCATACTTGATAATCCGCTCCCATTTTTTTACCAATTTCCATATTGAAATCATATTTTCCAAAATGGATAATTTGGGCACAACCGGCAACCTTGGCAACACCAATCGCAAAGAGGGAGATTGGTCCGTCACCAGTAATTAATATCTTCTTTCCACACACATCGCCATCTTCTCCTAATACGGCATAAGTGGCATTACCCAAAGGTTCTTGGACAGTGGCAAATTCTGGTGGTATCTCTTTATCATTTTTCCAGCAGACAATTTCTGGAATAGCAAAATATTCAGCGAAGGCGCCATCACAATCCACGCCCAAAATTTTCATACGTTCGCCAACATGAAAAATCCCTAATAGGGAAGTTAAATCGGAAGGATCATAAATGTGGGTTTCAGCAGATACATAATCACCAACTTTTATTCTTCTTACATTTTTGCCAACCTCCACAACTTCACCGGCAACTTCGTGTCCTAAAGTCTGGGGCAATCTCTTCTCACCAATCCTTTTTTGTGACCATTCATCCCATTTATATATATGGACATCAGTACCACAAATAGAAGTTGCTTTTACTTTTACCAATACCCAATCATCAGGAATTTTTGGTATTTCAATTTCACACAATTCCGCACCAAATTTTGGTTTTACTTTTCTTACTGCCTTCATTTTCATTTTTCCCTCCCGATTAAATTTAAATATTCTTTAAAGATTTTAACACCAGCACTGGTGCCAATTCTTGAAGCACCAGCCAATATTAAATTCTTTGCCTGTAAATAGGTTCTTATCCCACCTGATGCCTTTATCTTTATTTTCTCTTTTCCTAGTTCTTTAAAAAGTCTTATATCTTCTAATTCTGCTCCTTTTGGAGCAAAACCAGTAGAAGTTTTTATATATTCACAACCCGCCTTTATTGCTATCTCTAAAATTTTTATCTTTTCTTCTCTTGTGAGATAACAGGTTTCGACAATCACTTTCACTCCATAGGGCTTTGCTGCTTCAACCACTTTGCTTATATCTTCTAATAATTTATCATACTCTTTTGATTTGAGATAAGAGATATTGATAACCATATCAATCTCACAAGCACCAATTTCTATTGCCTTTTTTGTTTCTAATACTTTTATTTCGGTATCTTGATAGCCAAAGGGAAAAGAGATGGGCGCGCCCAATTTTACTTCGCTATCTTTTAATATCTCTTTTGCCAGTTTAAGATAACAGGGTAGCACAAAACAGGTAGCAAAATTATATTCTATCGCCTCTTTACAAATTTGAATAATCTCTTCTTTTGTTGCTTCGGGTCTTAAAATTGTGTGGTCAATATATTTATTGAAATTTTTAATCTCTTCCATGTTCATACTCCTTTATCAATTCTAAAATCTCTTTTAAATAAACAAGCTCTTCTTTTCTTAATTCTTCTTCAATATCTTTTTTTAAATCCTCAATAACTCTTTTAAATTCTTCTTTTTCCCTTTCTTTATCTTCTTTTTTAAAATAGATAGTCTCACCATTAGTATCTCGTAATTCATAGCCCAAATAGTTTAACCCTTCTCTTATTTTGTCACTAATATCGTATCTTTTATTTTGACGAGCAATTTTTCTTGCTTTTATTAAATTTTCTATATGCTCCTTTTCTTTTATTTCCAAAGTTTCTTTCGTTTGTAATTGAAAACCTAAAAGTTTTAATGAAGAATAAATTGGTGAATATAAAGAACAATCTTTGGTCCTAAAGAACTCTTCAATCATTTTAAAAATCTCACCAATCACCAATGGGGTATTGAGGTCATCAAGCAAAATATTTACAATCTTTTCCGGGACAGTAAATCGATAATCAATTTTACCTTTTTGCGCAAAGATAAAGAACTCTTTTATTCTTTGCCATTGGCTTTTTGCTTCTTCTAATCTTTCAATACTAAATTCATAAGGTGAGCGGTAATGTGCCTTTAACAAAAATAATCTAATAACATCAGGTTCATAAGTCTTTAATGCCTCTTTTGCCAGAAAATAGTTTTTTGTTGATTTAGCCATTTTTTCACCTTTTAATAGTAAAAGACCATTATGAAGAAAGTATTTTACAAAGGGCTTACCGGTTGCTGCTTCGGATTGGGCAATTTCGTTTTCGTGATGGGGAAAAATTAAATCTTCTCCACCAATATGAATATCAAAGGTCTCACCAAGGTAATGCATTGCCATTGCCGAACATTCAATATGCCAACCTGGTCTACCTCGGCCAAAAGGGGTATACCAATAAGGCTCATCTTCCTGATAACTCTTCCATAAGGCAAAATCCAAAGGATTTTTTTTCTCTTCATCAACTTCTATACGGGCACCAGCCATAAGTTCGTCAATCTTTTTTTTAGATAATTTCCCATAACCTTTAAACTTTTCTACTTCAAAATAGACGCCCGATTTTGTCTTATAGGCATACCCCTTTTTTAATAATCTTTGGATAAGATAAATCATTTCTAAAATAAACTGGCTTGCTTTGGGATAGGCGTTTGCTCTTTTGATATTCAATTGGTCACTTATCTCAAAATACTCATCAATATATCTTTGACCAATATCTCGCCAATCAATCTTTTCTTCTTTTGCCTTTTGGATAATTTTATCATCAATATCAGTAAAATTCTGGATATAAATAACCTTATAACCCAAAAACTCAAAGAATCTTCTTAAAACATCAGCAAAGATAAAAGTCCTTAAATGTCCTAAATGGGGCGAATCTTGAACGGTCATTCCGCAGGTATAAATTCTAACTTCATTTTCTTTAATTGGTTTAAACTCTTCTTTCTCCCTTGTTAAAGTATTAAAAAGATACATAATTCTTAATTTTAAAAGAAAATAAATTAATGTCAATTTTTAGCATACTTAATTTAAAAAATTCTCTTTTCCTTTATCATTATTTCTCTATTTCAAGATTAATATCTTTTTTATTTCTTTTTTAGTTTCTTTTCGCTCTTATTTCCTTTCCCTTCGCTGATACTTGGTTCTTGAATATATTTGATTGTTTTCCTCCTTTTTAAATTACTCA
>JBDRVN010000052.1:0-10517 GCA_039801885.1 Caldifarciminota bacterium | reverse complement strand
GTGATAGATATTTCAAATCCGAGTAATCCAAGGGAGGTTGGCTATTATGATACACCAGGCTATGCTTATGGTGTTTATGTCTCTTCTTCCTATGCCTATGTTGCCGATGATGAGGCTGGTTTAGGTATTTATCAGTTTTATGGCACAGGCATAAATGAAGAGAAAGAAATAACAAAAGGAACAAAAAATATCTCTTTTGAAGGCAAGAAAATCTACGACATAACCGGCAAATTTATAAAAGAAAAGAAGTTAAAAAAAGGCATTTACTTTCAGGAAACCGAAAAAGGAATTAAAAAGATATTGATTTTAAGATAAGGAAAACAAACTAAAAAAAAGTATTTATTTTCTAAAAACCGAAAAAGAAAATAAAAAGATTGTAATTTTAAAATAAATAAAATTCTTTGCTCTTTGAAAATTTAGTTTAAAAAAATAAAAAGAGAGCGGCTGACGGGATTTTCGTTTTCTTGCCGATAGTCAATTAAGATTGACAATTTTTAAATTCTAAATTATAATATTAATTATGAAAAAAAGGATTTTAACTGGCGACCGACCTACTGGACCGCTCCATTTAGGACATTATGTCGGCACAATTATTAACCGAGTGAAATTACAAAGGGAATACGAAACTTTTATTATTATTGCTGATGTCCAAGCATTAACAACAAATTTTGAACATCCGGAATTATTAAAAAGAGATGTCTTAGAAGTGGCGATTGATAATTTGTCTTGCGGAATTGATCCGGAGATCTCTTTTATTTTTATTCAATCAATGATACCAGAGATTGCCGAACTTACGGTTTATTATTCAATGCTTGTTTCGGTTAATTTACTTTCTCATAATCCAACGATTAAAACCGAAGCAAAACAGTATAATTTTGAAAAAAGTATGCCTTATGGATTTTTGGGATATCCGGTAAGTCAGGCAGCCGATATCACTTTTTGTAAGGCAAATTTAGTTCCGGTTGGTGAGGACCAACTTCCCCATATTGAATTGACCAGAAAGATTGTGAGAAAATTTAACCAATTATATGGTGAAGTCCTTGTGGAACCAGAGCCTCTTTTGTCTCACACACCCCGATTACCAGGTTTAGATGGTGGAACAAAAATGAGCAAAAGTTTGGGTAACTGTATTTATTTGGGCGATTCTTTTGAAGAGATAAGTAAAAAAATTAAAAGAGCAGTAACCGACCCAAAAAGAATCCATCCTACTGATTTAGGACATCCAGAAGTTTGCACTGTTTTTACCTATCACAAAGCCTTTAATCAAGATAATTATTTAGAGATTGAAGAGAATTGTCGGCAGGGTAAAATTGGCTGTGTGGCTTGTAAAGAGAAATTAATTGAGGTTCTTAATCAAATTTTAGAACCAATCCGCGAGAAAAGAAAATATTACGAAGAGAGAAAAAAAGAAGTGATGGAAATCCTTTATGAAGGAACAAAGAAAGCCAAAAAGATTGCCGAAGAAACTTTAAAAGAAGTGCGACAAGCAATTAAGATTGACTATTTTAAATGAAAAAATATGGCATAATTCTTGCCGCAGGTAAGGGAAAAAGGTTTGGATTTTTAAAACAATTTTTTTTTGTTAAAAATATCCCTCTCTTTATCTATTCCGTAAGAGCTTTTGAAAAATCCCTTTGTGATGAAATTTTTGTGGTAACTTTAAGAGAAAAAAGAAGAGAAGTTTGGTATTGGATTAAAAAATTATCCTTTAAGAAAGTAAAGAAAGTGATCGCTGGCGGAAAAGAACGTTTTCATTCGGTTAGGAAGGCATTAAGATTTTTACCAAATGAGGGCTATGTAGCAATCCACGATGCTTCCCGACCATTAATCACACCAAATTTTATTAATCGGGGTTTCAAATTGGTAGAAAAATATAAAGCAGTAATATTGGGAATAAAAAGCGAAGATACCTTAAAAATAGTTTTTAATAAAAAGGTAATTACCACTTTAGACCGAGAAAATATTTATCGGATTCAAACTCCTCAATTTTTTGAAATTGGAATTTTAAAGAAGGCTTATCAATTAGCAAAAAGAGAGAGATGGGAAGGGACTGATGATTCCTTCTTTTTAGAAAAGGCTGGTTTTCAAGTTTATCTTTTTGATGGCGACAAAAAGAATATAAAAATTACTACGAAAGAAGACTTGGCATTGATAAAAAATTTATTATGAAATTAAATTTGGCAATAATTGGCTCTACCGGATTTTTAGGAAGACAGGCATTAGAAGTTATTGATAAATTAAAAAGAGAATTTAACATCTTTGCTCTTTCTTGTGAGAAAAATATTGATTTGTTAATAAACCAGGTAAAAAAATATAAGCCCCGCTATTTACAAATCTACGATCTTAATGCTTACAAGACTTTTAAGGAGAATTATTTTTTGAGAGATTGTAAAGTTGTTTATGGTGAAGATGGTTTATTAGAGATTGTTGCCCATCCGGAAGTAGACGGAATTCTCTTTCTTGCTGCCAAGACAAAATCATTGAAATCCTTAATTTTAGCAATTAAAAAAAGGAAAAAAATTGCCTTGGCTTCTAAGGAATTGATTGTTGCTTTTGGTTCTCCCATTTTCCAGTTAGCAAAAAAAGAAAGAATAGAAATTATTCCTATTGATTCCGAATTGGTAGCCATCCATTCCCTTTTAAATAATTTCGGCAATAAAAATCTAAAAAGGGTCATTCTTACTGCTTCTGGTGGTTATTTTTTTGCTTCCAAAAAAAATTTAGACAAAATTACTCCCAAAGAAGCCCTCCATCATCCTGTTTGGAAAATGGGTAAAAAAATTACTATTGATTCCGCAACCCTCATTAATAAAATTTTTGAAATAATGGAAACCAGTTATTTCTTTGACCTACCAATTGAAAAGATTGACATTCTTATTCATCCCCAAGGAATAATCCACGGACTTATTGAAAATTTTGATGGAACTATCTACGGAATGTTAACGAAACCAGATATGAAAATTTTCCTTTCTTATGCTCTTTCTAAAATGGTAAATAAAAACTATAATATTTTTGATAACGAAATAAAGGATTTTTCTTTAAATTTAGCCCTAATTAAACCAAATAAAAAAGATTTTCCTGCTTTAGAATTGGTTGATTTTTTACAAAAAGATACTTCGCTACCGGCGGTTTTGGTTGGTGCTGATGAAGTGGCGGTAGAAAATTTTTTAAAAGGTAATATCAAATTCACTGATATTATAAAAATAATTAAAAAAACATTAAAAGTTCATAAAAAGATTTTAAATCCTAATTTAGTAGAATTAATTCAGGTAGAAAATTGGGCAAGAAATTATGCCCGCAGTTTGATAAATAAAATGAAAAGGAGCTAAAATGAATTTATTGATAGTAGTAATTGTTATTGGTATTTTGATTACTATTCACGAAATTGGTCATTTAATCACCGCCAAAATTTATAAAATTCCGGTGGAGAAATTTTCTATTGGTTTTGGACCACCTTTAATAACAAAACAGATTAAAGAAACAAGTTATTCTATTTCCTTAATACCTTTGGGTGGTTATATAAAATTAAAAGGTGAAGAAGAAGAGGAAGAAGGCGGATTTTTACTTCAACCGACTGGAAGAAAACTAATGGTAGTTTTTATGGGTCCTTTTGCCAATTTAATTTTAGGAATTTTTCTTATTTTCCTTTTATATTTTTTATTCGGAATGAAATATTCACCACCAATAATCAATTTTGAAAAAAAAGTTGGCTATTTCGAAAAAGAAGATATTTTAATTGCTATTAATAACGATACGATTAATTCTTTTGAGGACGCCTATGAAATTTTAGAGAAAAATTTAAACAAAGAAGCTTTTTTTTCTATTTTGAGAAAAGGAAAATTAATTAATTTTTCCTGGGTAATCAACGATAGTTTTCGCAATCTTTCTCCTCTAATCTTACCAATCATTGAAAGGGTTAAAAAAGGAAGCCCAGCCGATAAAGCCGGTTTATTACCTAACGACACGGTTATTGCGATTAATGATACTTTTATTTATAGTTGGGAAAATTTGATTGAAAAAATAAGAAATTCTGGAGGAAAAGAGATAAAAATTACCTATCGCCGAAAAGGAGTTTTCTCAACTTATCTTACTCCTCAATTAGTGGCTCCGGATACTTCTTCAAAAAAAATTGGTCAGATTGGCATTTGGGTTTATTTGCCAAAGAAAAAAATAAATTTTTTCCAATCTTTTTCGCAAGCTTTTATTCGTAGCGGTTATGTAATTACTCAGACTTTCGTGGTTATCTATAAATTGATTACCGGTGAGATTTCACGGAAAACTTTGGGCGGTCCGATTATGGTTGCCCAGTTAACTTACGAAAGCCTTCGTTGGGGATGGGAATATTTTTTAGCGCTATTTGGACTATTAGCAATCAACCTCTTTGTTGTTAATATTTTACCAATTCCAGTTTTAGATGGTGGTCGGGGATTGATTTTTATAATTGAACATATTATGAAAAGAAGATTAACAAAAAAAGAGTTGAATACTGCCATTACCATTGGTTGGGCAATAATTATGCTTTTAATCCTTTTCACTTTCTATAATGACCTTTCCCGAATTTTTAAAACAAAATGAAAAAATTCCTTTTTTTATATACGCCTTTTTTAAACCTTTCTTATCAGGAGAATTTTCCGCCGAAAGGCGCTAATTATTTTTTAAAAGAAAAAGAAGATATTTTCCAAATGAAAAATTTTTTAGATTTTGATTATCAAGATTTAAGAATAAGAAGATTAGAGTTAAATAATTATGAATATATTTTTCTTTATTGTGATTTTTTAACCGATTTCCCAACGATTAATTTCTTAACAGAAGAAATTCTCAATAGTCGGAAGAAACTTTTTCTTTTTGGTCCTCTAATAACTCATTATTTTTATTATCAGCCTTCGTTATTAGAAAGTTTAAAAGAAAAAGATTTGTCACTCGTAATTGGTTTTTTACCAAATATTATTTCCGAAATTATTAATGATATCAACAATCAAGAAATAAAAAAAATTTATCAGGCTTCTTTTACGCCTAATTACTTTTCTATTAATTCTAAGATTTCTTTAATTATTGGTTGTTATTGTTTAGAAGATTTTAAACCTTTTTGTAAGAATTTCCTTTATTTTAAAAATAATGTAAAAGTTCGGGAGATAAAAGAAGTGATTAAGGAAGTTATCAATAAGCAAAAAAAATTGATAGAGATTGATGATGAAGATATTGCCAGTAATCTTATTTATTATTCTGATTTTTTCTCTTTTGTTTGGCGATTTAAAAAACATTGGATTATAAGGGCTTCTCAAAATATTTTTGCTAATCCCAAATTTATTCGACTTTTAGCCAAAGCGGGTGTTAAAGTTATTTATTTAAATGAAAGTTGGTTAAATTTAGATGGGTTAATCGAAAAAGGAGAGAAACTAATAAGAGAAAAAAGAAAGGAGGTAAAATCGCTTCAAAAAGAAAAAATTCTTGTTGGAGCAAAACTCTCATTTATTTTAAAAGAAAGAGAAATAAATTTTAAAAAAATTTTTAATATTTTAAGAAAAATTGATTTTGATTTTTTAGAATTGAGGTTTTTTCTTTTAGAAAATAGCCAGCTTTATTTAATCTATCCTACCTATCAACCATTTTTATCAGAGACTTCACCAGTTATTTTAAAAAGAGAATTTTATTCTTTAAGAAATATTATTTATCGCTTATCAAAAAGACCCCGACGTGTCGGCTTTTATAACACCCTTTTTTATTCCTTACCTTTAAATTTTGCTTATCGACAGAATTTTTTAGAAGGAATCCCTTTTCCTCCTTAATTATATAATATTTTCTACTTTTTTAACTTCCGGAAATTTTTCTTTTAATCTTTGTTCAATACCTAAAGCAAGAGTTAAAGTAGCAAAAGGACAACTCGCACAACTACCCAATAATTTTACCTTCACAATCCCATCATCAGTAATTTCAACAATTTCGCCATCACCACCATCAGCCATTAATCCTGGTCTTATCTCTTTTTCAAAGGTTTCTTTAATATTTTTCTTTATTTCTTCGTTCATTTTTAATCCTCCTTTAAATATTTTTTAAAAAGTCTCCCCCATTCACTTTCTAAAAACCTTTTTAAGCGATTTTTACCAATAAAAGGATACCATAAAAAATCGTGATAAAAGGTCGAAGCAAGGGGTGCCCAAATCCATAACGGTGAATGGAGGGCAATTCTTTTTAAAAATCTTAAATATCCTTTTCTTAATTGCTGGTCGCCAAAGATAACAAAACTCTTTTTAGTTTTAAATTGAAAATTTAAAGAAGAAATATCTTCGCCATAAATTTTTATCTTTTCTAAATCAGCACAACCTAATCCTAAATCATGGGCAATTCTCAAATAATCAATTTTTAAAGGCTCAAATCCCATTATCTTTGCTGCTACCGCATCTAAGGCTACCGAATCAAAAGAAGCTAAAATTAAATTGCCAATATAAGGAAGCATTGTTCTTGGACCAGCGCCGTTGCCACAAACAGTACCATCCATTACTGCAAAGATTGTTGGATGGATCTCTTTTTGCATTATAAGCAAATCAACCAATACTTCATGGATAAATTCGTGTCCATAATGTCTCACTTCTTTTAAGAGCCCGCCAAAGGCATTTTTAATAGCACCGGTGGTAATTGAATGACCATGGGTTTTCATTGTTGGTAAATGGATAACATTTTTATTAATAAAAATTTTAGGAATATAAATACCTTGTTTAAAAATTTTATCAAGTTTTAATAAGGATCCTTTGAAATCATATTTTATCCACTCTTGTTCTGGTAAAGGATAGAATTTTAAACCATATTTCTTTAAAACATTAAGCCAACCTTGATTTTTTGCTCCTTTCCTCACATCAGTTACAACCGTTTTATTTTCGCAAGGATAAATTTTTTCTTTATCATAACCATCTTTTAATAAAGTTCTCACTACTCCTTCTAATTGCCAGGGAGGAGAAGAAGAAGCCGGATAAAAAAGCGTCCAGGATAAATTTAATTTAATGATTATCTCTTTATCTTTTTTTAAAAATTCTTGATAATTTGCTAAATGAAGTAATTTCTCATAATCTTCTAATATTTTATTGGGGCTTGTCTTTAAAACAAAAACTTCGCTCATATTATCTTATAAATAATAAGTGTCACACAAATAAACCATAAGATAATATTTATTAACAAAGGAATATCTTTAATAAATGCCTTATCCGGATTTTCGGAAAATTGGCGATGATAAACTAAATAAAGATAGCGAAATATTCCGTAAATAACAAAAGGTAATGTGAAGACCAAATTTTTGGTTTTAAATTTATTTATCGTCTCCGGAGCAACAGTATAAATACTATAAGCAATCAAAGAAGAAGCGGTTGCTACACTAATCATTTGGTCAATAAAATTATGGGAATAATCTTTTAAAACTTTTCGGTGAGAAATTGCTTTTTCGTTAAGCATTTCGATTTCGGTTTTTCTTTTGGTTAATGCTAAAAATAATGCAAGTAAAATAGTACAGATAAAGAGCCATTCAGAAAGAGAAACATTAATCAACACTGTTCCTGCCCAAGCTCTTAAAAGAAAACCAAGTGCAACAATAATCACATCTAAGATTACAATATCTTTAAGATAAAGAGTATAAAATATTGATAAAATAATATAAAAGATTAAGACAAAAAAGAAGGAAGAGGATAAAAGATAAGAAAAAATTAATGAAAAAAAAAGTAAAAGAAGCGCTAAAATAAAAGCAATTTCTTTTTTTATTAAACCATTGGCAATTGGCCTTTTTTTCTTTTCCGGATGGAGTCTGTCTCTTTCGTAATCTTTAATATCATTCAATATATAAAGGGAACCAGAAGCAAAGGAAAAAAGAAAAAAAGCAGAAACCGTTTTTAAAAATAAAGAAATATCAAATAACTTCTGGGCAAATACTAAACCAGCAAAAATTAAAATATTTTTAAGCCATTGGTGGGGTCTTAATGAAATAATAAAATAATAAACATTCCTCATTAATTAAATAATTATACAATTGAAATTATTTATTTTCAAATTATAATATATAAAATAAAAATGGAGGTTGGATATGGCATACGGAGCAATAAGAGAGTTTTTAAGTAATGAATTAAAAGCAACAAAAGAAGCCGGACTTTATAAAGAAGAAAGATATATTTTAACTCCCCAATCTTCAGAAATTATTGTTGAATATCCCGAAGGCTCAAAACCAAAGAGGGTTTTAAATTTTTGTGCGAATAATTATTTAGGTTTATCAAGTCATCCAAAGGTGATGGAAGCAGCAAGAAAAGGGTTAGAATCTCATGGTTTTGGCCTTTCTTCGGTTCGTTTCATTTGTGGAACTCAAGATATTCATAAAATTTTAGAAAGAAAGATTGCTCAATTTTTAGGGACCGAAGATGCAATTTTATATTCTTCTTGCTTTGATGCTAATGCTGGACTTTTTGAACCGTTATTTAATGAACAAGATGCGATTATTTCTGACCGATTAAATCATGCCTCAATTATTGATGGAGTGAGAATGTGTAAAGCAGAAAGATTTATTTTTCAACATAGTGATATGAAAGATTTAGAAGAAAAATTAAAAGCCACCCAACATAAAAGATTCCGAATAATTGCTACCGACGGTGCCTTTTCGATGGACGGTGATATTGCCAATCTTTCCGGTATCTGTGAATTGGCTGATAAATATGATGCCTTAGTAATGATTGATGATGCCCATGCTACTGGTTTTATTGGTAAAACTGGTAGAGGAACACCAGAATATCACAATGTAATGGGAAGGGTTGATATAATTACTACAACCTTTGGTAAAGCAATGGGTGGTGCTTCTGGCGGTTGCACTGCTTCCCGAAAAGAGATTGTCGAAATCTTAAGACAACGTTCCAGACCTTATTTATTTTCTAATACCTTAAGTCCGGTAATTGTAAGTGCAACAATTGCGGTAATTGATTTATTAACGGAAACAACTGAATTAAGGGATAAATTGGAATGGAATACAAAATATTTCCGTGAGAAAATGACCGAACTGGGATTTGATATCAAACCAGGAATTCATCCAATAGTTCCAATAATGCTTTATAATGCTCGGTTATCTCAAGAATTTGCTCGTGATTTATATTATGAAGGAATTTATGTTGTTGGTTTCTTCTATCCGGTAGTTCCGAGAGGTGAAGCAAGAATTCGGGTTCAACTTTCTGCTGCCCACGAAAAAGACCATATTGACCAAGCCTTAGAAGCCTTTAAGAAGGTTGGTGACAAATATAAAATCCGTGGCAAGAAAAAAGAAGAAATTATTGCAATGTACGGCGAATAAAACTATTTGTAAAATTTCTTTAATTCATTAATAATTTGGTGATATTTTTATGTAAACCATAACCTGTAATCTCTTTTTCAAATTTCTCAAATTCTTTAATTAATTTTTCATTATCTTTTTTATCCAATACTTCTTCTGCCATTTCTATTTCCTTAAAGATAAGTAAATAAATAACCAAAGATTAATGATAAAATAATAATTAAAGCAAGATAAATAATTAACACTTTAAAACCAAACTCTTTTCTAATAACTAAAATTGTTCCATAACTGGTTATTGGACCGGCTAATAATAAAACCATACCTGCGCCGATATTTAAACCTTGGTATAAAAAAGCAGCAACCAAAGGAACCGAAGCCGTAGCACAAATATACATTAATAAACCAAAAATAATCGCAAATAAATATCCATAAGGACCGCTAAGATATTTCTTAATTAATAATCCAATTGGCGTAATGGTAGCAACAACGGCTGCTAAAATTATTCCGATTATTAATTCCAAACCAATCTCTTTTGGTAAATCAATAAAACTATATGTTAAAATTGAAATAATTTTCTTTTTAAAACCTTTTTGGTGGTGCATATGAAAAAGATGGAAAGATGCCTCTTCGCACATTGGACAGATATCACTTTCATCCTTTATTTCATTTTCTACTTTTAAAAGATTGCCAATAATTCCAATAATAATTCCCATAAGAATAACTGCTAAACATAAATAAATTGTAAATTTTACTCCCAGAAGTTTATAGGTTATTAAAATTGCCGAAATAGAGGTTGCTGGTGTTGTTACCAAAAAGGCTAAAATTGAACCCAAAGGCATTCCTTTTTTCTTAAAACCCACCGCTACCGGTAAAGAACCAAAACAACATAAAGGTAAGATAATCCCTAAAAGAGATACCCTTAATAAACTCCAAATATCCTTTTTCCCAAGATATTTGTTTACTATGTTTTGCGGAACAAATTCATGGATAATTCCGCTCAATAAGAAACCTAATAAAATTGAAGGAATAATTTCTAAACCATATTGCTTCAAATTAAATAAAAATATTGAAATCATATAATCCTTCCATCTTTTAGGTTTATTTTTCTAACATTAAACTTACTTATCAATTCCCAATTATGGGTAACAACAACTAAAGTATAACCTTCTTTTGAGAGATTTTCAAAGATTTTAAAGATATTAAAAGCATTCTCCGAATCTAAATTTCCGGT
>JBDRVN010000051.1:0-10551 GCA_039801885.1 Caldifarciminota bacterium | reverse complement strand
ATTTTGAACCCAGTGTAAAATTAAAAGTCTGTTTTTTACCTAATGATGAATTTTATTTAGATTATCAATGGGATAAATGGGTTATGTATAGTGATTTAATTTGGGATTTTGATATTGGTAAAAAGGATATTATTGTCGCGATTTGTGACCAAGGGATAGATTATTATCATCCGGATTTAAAAGATAATTTTTCTTTTGAATTAATTGGCTATGATTTTGTTGATAATGACAGTAATCCTTATCCGGATAATGAGAACGAATATCACGGAACCCATGTAGCAGGAATAGTCGCTGGTGTGATAAATAATCATATTGGTATAAGTGGTTGGGCACAGGTTCGGCTATTAGCAGTTAGGGTTTTAGACGAAAATGGCGAAGGAAGTGATTTTGATGTGGCCGAGGGAATAAGGTGGGCTTCAAATAATGGAGCAAAAATTATAAATTTAAGTTTAGGGACAGAAAATTATTCTTCAGTATTAAAAGAAGCAATTGAATATGCGTATAAAAAAGGAGTATTATTAATTGGTGCCAGTGGAAATAATGGGACAGCAAATATTTTTTACCCAGCAAAATTTAAAGAAGTTATTGCCTGTGGTGCTTTGGATAAGAATACCAATTTAGCCTATTTTAGCAATTACGGAAAAGAACAAGAATTGGTTGCTTGTGGTGTAGAAATCTTATCAACAATTCCTAATAATCAATATTCTTTATTAGACGGAACTTCTATGTCAGCACCACAAGTAAGTGGTGTGGCTTCCTTAATCCTATCCTCTTTTCCTTATCTTAATAATTATCAATTAAGGGCAATTTTAAATGTGGGAACAATTGATTTGGGAGAGAAATATTGGGATAGATATTATGGTTTTGGTCTTTTAAATGCTTATTATACCTATCTAATCGCCCAAGAATATGTCTATCGGGAATATAGTAAAAAGATAGAAAAGAATAAACAGAATTATCTAAAAGAAGAGTTTTATAATGTTTTGGGAAATAAAATAAAAGATAGAAAGAGAAAGATGGTTTATTTTTTAAGAAAAGGAAACTTTTTCCAAAAAAGGATAGATTTTTGACACAATCATCTTTTTTGATATAATTTATTGAAATGGCAAAGGATTACCCTAATGGTCTTTGGATAAAATGTGATAGTTGTGGCGAAATTCTTTATAAAAAAACGATAGAAAAAAATTTCTTTATCTGTTCCAAATGTAATTATCATTTTCGCATTAACCATAAAAAATATATTGAATATCTTTTAGATGATGGAAAGTTAGAAGAATATGACAGCGATTTAGAAACTCATGACCCTTTAAATTTTCCTCAATATAAAGAGAAGTTAATACAAACCCAAAAGACCTTACAAATAAAAGATGCTTATATTTACGGTTTAGGAAAAATTGATACCATAGAAGTAGTTTTTGGGGCAATGGATTTTAATTTTATTGGTGGTAGTATGGGAACAGTGGTGGGTGAAAAGGTTGCCCGTTCTTTTCGATTGGCAACCCAATTAAACATACCAATAATTATTGTTTGCACTTCCGGCGGCGCAAGAATGCAAGAAGGAATTTTCTCTTTGATGCAGGTAGCAAAAACCTCTTTGGAAGTGGGACTTGCTGATCGAAAAGGGATTCCCTATATTTCTATTCTTACTAATCCTTGTTATGCTGGTGTGATGGCTTCTTTTGCTTCCTTGGGCGATATTATAATTGCTGAGCCGGGAGCAATGCTTGGTTTTACCGGACCAAGAGTAATCGAAGAGACAATTAAACAAAAATTGCCCGAAGGTTTCCAAAAAGCCGAATTCCTTTTAACCCACGGATTTGTTGATTTAGTAATTCCCCGTTGGGATTTAAGAAGAACTTTGATAAGAATTCTTAATATTATATGGAGAAAATAATTATTCTATTACTTCTTTTAAATCCCCATAATTTAAAATTTAATTATCAAATAAAACAAGATAGTGTAGAATACAAGATTTATAAAGACAATTGGTTTGGTGAAGATAAATTTTTCCATTTCTCATTAAGTTCTTTATTGGTTGGTTCTTCTTATCATCTATTAAAATGTCGGTTAGAAAAAGATAAAAAATCTTCTGCCGGTTTTTCCTTAATAAGTACCTTTCTTATAGGAATTGGTAAAGAAATTTATGATAAAAAAATAAAAAAGGAATTTTTTAGTTATAAAGATCTCATTTATGATGTGCTAGGAATTTTCTGTGGCTATTTTCTTTTTATATACTAATTATGTTAAAGCCTAATGATTTGATTCTTTTATATCATAGTGAAAATGCTAAATATTTAATCACTTTACCCGAAAGTGGTGAATTACAGACACATAAAGGAATTATTAAATTAGATGAAATTTCTCAAAAAGATTATGGCGATGAGGTTCTTACCCACAAGGGAGAGAAATTTTATATTTTAAAACCAACAATTGTCGATATTGAGATGAAAGTAAAAAGAACAACCACCATTATCTATCCCAAGGATGCCGGACTTATATTATTAAAAACCCATATTTTCCCCGGAGCAAAGGTGGTGGAAGTGGGAACCGGTAGCGGAGCTTTTACCATTGTTTTAGCCAACTTTGTTCGCCCAAATGGTATTGTCTATTCTTATGAAATACGCGAAGATTTTTTAGAAAATGCTAAAGAGAATATAAAAAAAGCAGGCGTAGAAAATAATGTTATTTTTCGTCTTCGGGATGTGACAAAAGATGGGTTTTTAGAAGAAGATAATAGTATTGATAGCGTTTATATTGATTTACCAGAGCCTTGGGAAGTTATAAAAGAAGCCCACCGGATTTTAAAAGGTGGCTATTCTTTATTCTCTTTAAATCCAAATGTGGAACAGATACAAAAAACCTTTCGAACCCTAGAGTTGTTCGGCTTTACCCGAATAAAAGTCTATGAGATATTAGAAAGAGAAATCTTAGTAAGATATTCCGGAACAAGACCAAAAGAGTTCTCGATAACCCATACTGCTTATCTTCTCTTTGCTAACAAAATAAATAAAAGATGAGAAAAGCTTTATTCTTTATCTTATTTCTTCTTTTATGTAGTCAACCGCCAAAGGATAGAAAAATCCGCGCAGTCTCTTTATCACCAGCCGTAACCGAAATTATCTTTACCTTAAAATGTGAAGATTACCTTGTCGGCAACACTATTTATTGCGATTATCCGGAAAAGGCAAAAGAAATATACAAAGTCGGCGATATGATAAACCCTTCCATAGAAAAGATTGTAAAATTAAAACCATCCATTGTCTTTTTAACTTATCCCTTACAGAAAAATATTGATGAGAAATTAAAAGCATTAAATATCAAAACCTTTAACTCTTCTCCCCAATCTTTAAAGGAAATGTTTGAAGAGATTATCAAAATTGGTGAAATATTTAACAAAAAAGAAAGAGCAGAGAAATTGGTGGATTCTTTAAGAGAAGAATTAAATAAAGTTAAAAGATTTAATAAGAGATTAAAAGTTTATATTGAAATCAACGCCAACCCACCAATCACCATCGGCAAAAATTCCTTTCTAAATGATTTATTAGAATTTATCGGCTTAGAAAATATCTTTGCTGACAAATTAGCCGACTACCCAGCTGTAAAACAAGAAGAAATTATCTTAAAAAATCCGGATTATATTATTATTTTACATCCGGAAGGTAAAGCAAAAGATATTTCTTCTCGGTTAGGCTACGAAAAGATAAAAGCAGTAAAATCCGGAAAGATTATTGATAATTTAGACCCTAATTATTTTTTAAGAAATTCGCCAAGAGTAATTGAAGGGATAAAAATTTTAAGCAGGCTTTTAAATGATGAAAAAAAAGGAAATTAAGATATTTTTCTTATTCTTACTTCTTTGCTTATTAATATTTTTTTCTTTATTTTTTGGTGTTGATGGCTTTTCCTCTGATAAAACAATTATTTTAAAAATAAGATTACCAAGACTAATTTTAGCTTTTTTGGTCGGTGGCAATTTAGCTTTTGCCGGAGCAGTATTACAAGGATTGTTAGAAAATCCTTTATGCGACCCCTATATTTTAGGAATTGCCAGTGGCGCTGCCTTTGGTGTTGGTTTGGGTTATCTTACTAAAAAATTGACTTATTTTTTCTCACCAATTTTTGCTTTCTTGGGCTCCCTTGTTGCTATCTTCTTTGTTTACAATTTGGCATTCTATAAAGGAAAGACAAATAAAATTGCCCTTATTTTAGCAGGAGTAATTATTAGTTTTCTGTTCTCCTCAATCACGATGCTCTTTATGCTCTTTTCCCAAAGACCCTTAAATGAAATCATATATCTAATAATGGGAAATTTATCAATTATTTTCAACAAATTTAGTTTGACTATCTTTGCCATTATGAACTTTATTTCAATAATTTTTCTTATTATTATTTATGGAAAAGCCTTTGAATTGAACTGTTTTAGTTTAGGGACCGAAGTTGCCGAGAGTTTGGGGATAAACTATCAAAAATCAACAAGAATTCTTTTCTTCTTGACATCATTTCTTGTAGCTACCCAAGTTGCTTTTGCTGGTGCCATCAGTTTTGTTGGCTTAATTATTCCCCATTTAACTCGCTTTCTTTTTGGTGCCAACTACAAAAACCTCCTACCCTTTTCGTTTATTTTAGGTGCCCTCACCATAATAGCCGCTGACCTTATTGCCCGAACAATCGCTTCGGTAGAGTTGCCAATAAGTATGGTGACGACTTTTTTTGGGGCACCTTTTTTTCTTTATTTATTGAGGAAGAATTTATAATATTTATAATGCCGATACTTGCCTACGAAATAAAAAATCTCTATTTTCAATATAAAAAAGAAGAACCTCTTTTTGAAGGACTGTCGATCAAGATAAAAGAAAAGGAGTGGTTTAGCATAATTGGACCAAACGGTAGTGGCAAAACCAGTTTGTTAAAGTTGATGGCGGGTCTTTTAAGACCCCAGAAAGGAACAATAATTCTTTTTAACAATAACCTTTTTTCTTTAACTCCCAAGGAAAGAGCAAAGTTTATTGGTTATTTTCCGCAAGAAAGTTTTTTTATCTTTGATTATACGGTAAGGGAAGTTGTTTTGATGGGCAGAAATCCTTATATTAACTGGTTTTCGCAAGTTAGTAAAAAGGATATGGAGATTGTAGAAAAGTCAATGGAACTTACAGAAACGATAAGTCTTAAAGACAAAAAGATTAGTGAATTATCTTCCGGTGAAAGAAAAAGGGTGATATTAGCAAGAATCCTTGCCCAAGAACCAAAAATTTTGCTTTTGGATGAGTTTACAACCCATTTGGATATTTCCTATCAACTGGAGTTTATCAATCTTTTAAAGAGGTTAAAAGAGGCAAAGGATTTAACAATTGTTTTTTTAACCCATGATTTAAATCTGGCAAGTATTTCATCGGATCGAATACTATTGATTGATAAAGGAAAATATGTTGCCTGTGATGTGCCGGAAAAGATTTTGAAGGAAGACTTAATTGCGAAAGTTTATAAAGTGAAACCAATTGTTAAAACCCATCCCTTAACTAATAAACCTTTGATAATTTTTTAATTATGAAGAAAGAAAAAGTATCTCCAAAGAAAACTAAAAAGTTAAAAGAAGAGTATTTTTTTTTCTTAATAGTAATTTTTTTAACCGGCTATCTTTTTTTAGCGCCCGGCCATCCAACCACCGGCGATACCTGGCCTCATTTAGTGAGACAAAAAATTATTTATCAATCAATAAAAGAAAAGTTTTCGCCTTTCTTTACCTTCTATTTTTATTCGGGTTATCCCCATCTCCAATTTTATAGTCCTCTTTTCTTTTTTATCACTGGCCTATTTACTTTACTAACCTTTGGCAAATTAATTTTTAGTTTAAAATTCATAGTGTTTATTCTTCATATCCTTTCTGGTTTAGCAATCTTTTATTATCTTAAAAAGGAAACAAAAAATCTTTTTTTAGCCCTTTTGGGTTCTCTTGTTTATCTGGCAGTACCTTGGCGAGTCTTGTATATTGCCTCTTTTGGTAATTATCCCCTCTCTTTAATCTATCTCCTTTTACCTTTAATTTTTCTTTATTTAGATAAAAGTTTTTTAGAAAATAATACTAAAAGTTTCTTTCTTTTTGGTTTCTTCATCTCTTTAATCTTCCTTTCCCATATTTTTTATGCTGTTTATTCTTTAATTTTTATTCTCCTCTATTTCTTTTTAAAAAGATATAAACTCTCTTTTAAAATCATCTTTGCTTTTTTGATTTTCTTTTCTATTTCTTTATTTTTTATTTTGCCTTTTCTTTTAGAATATCGATATTATTTATATCCTCAACCACAACTAAATCTACCGCCACCCAATCCATTAGTTCTTTTAGGTTTAAAACAAGAAATTGGCGGGTATACCGGAACTTATTTCGGAATAAGTATCTTTCTTATTTCAATCCTCGGAATAATTAACTTGGGAATTGCTCATTGGAAAAGTATTTTATGGTTAATTTCTTTATTATTAACTTTTTTATTGCCTTTTTTGGAAAAATATACCGAATCTTTATCCGCCGGTTTGCCACCCCAACGGTTTTTGGTTTATCTTATTTTCTTTTCTGCTCTTTTAATTCCCAATGGCTTTGAATACTTACAAAGAAAGTTAAAATTATCAGAAAAGATTTTGTTCTATTTTTTATCAATATTAGTATTAATTGATTGTCTGCCTTCAACAATCAAATTACGCTATGCTGAAAAAGAAAATTTTCTGGCAGTAAGAGAGGAAATATATGAGTCGCTTTCTTATAAAAAAGTATTTAAAGTTTTGGATATTGATATTCCCGATGATAAAGTTGATAATTTCCGAAGGCTTTGCCGTTATCCTGCCTGTAATTTTCTTTATGGGAATCTACCTTCACCTTTGGGACCTCCTTATCACCAATTTGCTCCGAAAAATATGCTTTACACCTATCCCTTTGTAAATTATTTATCAAAAGAATTGACTGATACTATCTCTCGTTATTTAAGTGAAGATTTCCTAAAAATATCTTCCCTTTTAGGCATTACCCACATAATAACTCTTCCCACCCTATTAGGTGCTGGTGAAGAAGAGACTTATGTCTTGCTTAAAACCGGTATCGAATGGGATGACCGATTTTTAATAAGCGGTGCCCAACCACCTTTAGTTTATGGAGAAACAAAATTGCCAATAATTTTAATAAGTAATGTTAAAAAACCAATGAAAAAGGAGAAACTTGTAAAAGAGAGGACTTTATTTATTGCTTCTGATTGGCAAGATTTTTTGAAAGAAATAGAAATTGATTACGAAAAAGGAGAAATAAATTTTATTCCGGGATTAGAAAAGGATAATTACGACAGCCTACCATTCAAATCTGATTTAAAAATTTATGATTATTCTCTTAAACATAATGAAATCCAAATTGAATATGAATTAACCAACCAAAGTTATTTAAGATTACCAATTAGTTATTATCCCTACTTAAAAGTTTATCTTGATAATAACCAAATTCCTTTTTACGAAACAAAAGACCATTTTATCTATCTAAAATCAGAAAAAGGAAGACATATCTTGAAAGTTATATTTCAACCACCACCGTTAAGAAAATATACTTTGATTTTTTCTTTGATAAGTTTTATAATATTTATCTTTTTGATAATTTTTAAGAAATGAAAAAGTATTATTTTTTGATAATTCTTTTATATCTCTTGCCAATCTTTTTCTTAACCTATCTCCCTTTTGTCGACCTACCTCAACATCTCCATTTTGCCTATGTGTTAAAAAATTTTTCTAATTATGAATCCTATTTTGAAAAAAGATTATTTCCAATGCATAATACCTTCCACCTTTTCTTTAACACTTTTCTATCAAATTTTTTACCTTTAGATATTACTAACCGAATTTATATTGCCTTAATTATTATTCTAACATTCTTTTCCTTTTATTATCTTTTAAAGGTAGTGAATGGCGAAAGATTTTTTTCCCTTTTAAGTTTGTTAATTGCTTATAATTATAATCTCTTTTGGGGATTTATGGGAATTGCTTTTGCCTTTCCTTTAATTATTTTTCTTTTCGCTTTAACAATAAATTTATTAAAGGGAAACAAGAAAGAGAATTTAATCGTTATTTTACTTACTATTCTTTTTATAATCATTTTTCTTTGCCATTCTTTAACTTTTATCTATTCTTTTCTTAGTTATTTAATAATTCTTTTTTTAGATAGAAAATCCTTCCGGCTTAAATATCTCTTACCACCTTTAATTACCCTAATATTTTTCTTTATACCTTGGCAGGCACAACAATTCCAAAAAGAAGGAAGCGAACTTATTGCCCAATTTAGAGAGAATATCTCACTAAAGGCAATTTATCAAAATCTTTTAGACTTCTGGGAAAGATTGGGAATAAAAAGTGATAATCTAATAATCTTTTTCTTTAAAGCAATAACTTTATCAGGAATATTTCTTTTAATTACTACGTCCAATCTCTTGAAAGAGAATAAAATATTATCAATAATTTTTCTAATCACCTTAGCTTTTTATTTCTTTTTTCCCGGAAGCTATACCGAAGCAGTATTTTTAAACGAAAGATTTGCTCCTTTACTTTTTCTTCTCTTAGTTGTTTATTTAAGTCTGAAATTTAAAAAACAAATTTTAAAATATCTAATTTTGGCAATATTAATAATCAATATATTTGATTTAAATATTAGATTTTTCTTGTTTGAAAAATATGGTAGGGAGTTTAAAAGAATTGTAAATAAATTAGAACCTAATAAAAAGGTGGTGGGAATTTTTTATGAGAGAAGACCAAAGCCGGATTTATTTGGTTATGATATCTTTCTCCATTTTCCTTGTTATTACCAATTAGAAAAAGGTGGACTTGTGGGTTTTTCTTTTGCTTATATTCGTTATTCGCCATTAATATTTAAAGAAAATTACCCGTTAGAAAGGATTGATGAATGGTTTCCCTATCGTTCCCTTTTTCCAGATCATTATAAAGATTATGACTATCTTTTTGTCACTGGTGAAGTAAGATTAAGTGATGAGCAATATTTTAGAAAAATGGCTTTGATTGATAGTCTTTCATTCTTTCGGGTATATGCCGTCCAAAAATAGTCCTTTAATTTTTAATAAAATATCTTGTAATTCTCTATCTTTTTCTAAATAAGGGATATTTTCTTCAATAATTTTTATAATCTTTGTTTTTTTCTTAAAATTAAGTTCTATTAGCCTTAAAGCCTGACTGAGACATAAAATTTCTATTGCTAAAATTGTTTTGGTATTCTCAATAATTTTTTCTAATTTTAGTAAACTATTCATTCCCATACTCACAATATCTTCTTGATTAGCAGAAGTAGGCAAAGAAGTTATTGAAGCTGGTGAGGAAAGGATTTTATTTTCACTTGCTAAGGCAGTTGAAATAATTTGTGCCATCATTAAACCCGAATTTATCCCTGGTTCTTTTATTAAGAATATCGGAAGTTCTGGATTTTTCCCCGAAGTTAAATAAAAAATCTTTCTTTCGGATAATAAAGAGAGTAAAGTTATGGAAATACCTAACAAATCTGATGCTAATGCCAAACTTGTTCCCATAAAATTTCCACCACTAAAAATTTCATTATCAATAATTACCGGATTGTCGGTTATTGAATTGATTTCAACTTCTAATATTCTCTTAGCAAATTCAATTATCTCACCGACTGAGCCAAAAATCTGTGGTTGGCATCTTATTGAATAGGGATCCTGCAAAGAAGTTTCTTTAAAATCACAAAGATTTAGATAATTATAAATAATTTGGGCAGTATCTATCTGATGAGAATAGGGTTTTAATCTGTGTAATCTTATATCAAACTCTTTTTTATTGCTTTTATTTACTAATGTGGTTAGCGCAGAAATCTCTTTTGCTAAATTAAAGATATTTTCAATCTCAATCAAAAGATAACTTAAAAATGCTGACATCATCTCCGTACCATTAATCAAAGATAACCCTTCTTTAATATCCAGAACAAAAGGTTTTATTTTTTCTTTTTTAAATACCTTTTCTGTTGCTAACACTTCATTATTATAAAATACCTTTCCTTTTCCCAAAAGGACTAAGGCGATTTGTGCCAATGGTGATAAATCACCGGATGCACCGACTGAACCTTTCTTTTGGACACAAGGGATAATATCTTTATTTATTAGATTTAATAAAGCATCAATCAAATCTATTCTTACTCCGGAATATCCCTTACTAAGCATATTTGCCCTTAAAAAGATTGCCAAACGGACAATATCTTTATCAAAATATTCACCTTCGCCTAATGCGTGAGAGACAATTAAGTTATATTGTAATTTTTTTATATCTTCATTAGAGACCTTCTTATTTACTAAAGCACCAAAACCAGTGTTAACTCCATAAATTAAATCTCCTTTTTCAATTATCTCTTTTAAAATATTGTGTGCCTTTAAAATTCTCTTCTTTGCCTTCTCTTTAACTTTGACAATACTTTTTGATAATAGAAACTTTTTAATAAAATCTAAATTTAAATTTTCAACAGGTATTTTAATAATCATCTTCGTAAAGAAAGTTTATTTTGGGATTATTAAT
>JBDRVN010000050.1:0-11556 GCA_039801885.1 Caldifarciminota bacterium | reverse complement strand
CTGTCTGGTGAGTGACATTAAGAAAATAGGCAACCTGACTTACCTTTAAAATTCCCAAATTCTTTATCTTCTCTTTCTCTTCATCAGTTAAATACAACTTCATAATCTCTCCTTTTTATATTTTCCCTTACATATATATAACGGATAAGAAGGCAAAAAGGTTACCACTTTTTTTATTATTGACATTTAAAATATTTAATTAAGGTGGCGAAGGTAGGTGCTCTTATTTTCGGAAAAGCAAATAAATATCTTTGACAAAAATTATAATAATTTTATAATATTTTGTGGATAGAATTATCTTTTTGGGCAGTGGTGGTGCGCGAATTGTTGTCTTTAAGCAGATAAGGGCAAGTGGTGGTATCTGGCTCACTTTGAATAATAAAAATCTTTTAATTGACCCAGGACCAGGCTCCTTGGTTAGAATCGTCTCATCGAAACATAAACTTGACCCAACTTCCATTAATGCCGTATTACTTTCCCATAAACATCTGGACCATTCCGGTGATATTAATAATATTATTGAAGCAATAACCATTGGCGGCACCCAAAAAAGGGGAATTTTATTTGCTCCTTATGATGCCTTAGAAGGTGATGATCCGGTTGTCTATCGCTATCTAAGAAGTTATTTAGAAAAGATTGTGCTCTTAAAAGAGAAAGAAGTATATAATTTAAATGGTGTAACTTTTACCTGTCCGATAAGGCACGAACACCGCGCAGAAACCTATGGTTTTCTTTTCAAGACCGATAAGATAAAAATTGGCTATATTGCCGACACGAAATTTTTTGATGGGCTAATCACGGCTTATAAGGAGAGCGATATTTTAATTATGAATGTCGTAAGAGAAAAGCCATCCGAATTAGACCATTTAAGTTTGGAAGATGTGAAAGTTTTAATCAAAGAGATAAGACCAAAAGTCTCTTTTCTTACCCATTTTGGAATGACGATGATAAGAAAGAAACCTTGGCTGATTGCTGAAGAGTTAAATAAGGAGTTTAGTAATATTAATGTGAAAATAATTGCTGCTAATGATGGAATGAAATACGATTTATAAGATGATTGAGAAGTTAAGAGAAGAAGTAATCAGAAAGATTGCCTGTGGGGAAGTTATCTTTCGGCCGGCTTCTTGCGTTAAAGAATTGATTGAAAATTCCTTAGATGCCCAAAGCACAAAGATTATTATTGAACTAAAAGAAGGAGGCAAAAAGTTAATCAAGGTGATTGATGATGGTATTGGTATGAGTAAAGAGGATTTATTTTTATCAATTGAAAGGTATTCCACCAGCAAATTAAAAGAGATAGAAGATTTAAAAAGGATAAAGACCTATGGTTTTCGGGGTGAAGCCTTATCATCCATTGCCAGTTGCTCCCTTTTAAGAATTGAGACGAGCGAAAAAGATGGCGAAGGCTATTATATTGAAGTGAAAGATAATAAGATTATTGATAGTGGCGAAATTGGGCGAAAACGGGGCACAACAGTATATGTCAAGGAACTTTTCTATAATTATCCGGTAAGAAGAAATTTCTTAAAAAGTAGTTATCAGGAGGCAAGGTTGGCCAGCGAAGTGGTAAAAAATTATCTTTTAAGCAACTATGCGGTAAGTTTTCAATTAAAGAATGATGAGAAAATAATTTTCAATTATCCCAAGGCCAATTCTTTAAAAGAAAGGTTGGAAATGGTTTTGGGCAAGGAGATTTTTTCTTCTTTGATTGAAATCTATTTAGAAAATCCCCATTTAAATTTGTATGGTTTTCTTTCCGACCCAGAGAAACTATTTTTACCAGCAGAAATCCAGCTGATCTTTTTCAACCAGAGACCGGTGAGAAGTGCGGTTATCAAAAAGGCGATTTATGATGGTTATGGTGGCACTTTAATGGGCAAAAATCCCAATTTTCTCTTATTTATTGATACTCCGCCGGATTATTTAGATGTGAACATCCACCCAACAAAAGAAGAAGTAAAATTTATTGATGAACGTTTCCTTTATGATTTTATCTCTCAAGGGATAAGGGAAAAATTAAAGATTAAGAAAGATTTAGAATACTTGGAACTTTCCCAGGAAATAGGAACTGGTGAAGAAAGGAAAGAAAATTTACTAATCGAAGAAGAAAAAAGACTTTTCTGGCAATTACATAACAAATATATCCTCACGCCGATAAAAAGTGGTTTTTGTATTATTGACCAGCATGCGGCATCCGAAAGGATACTATTTGAGAAACTATTAAAAAGTGAAAGGGAAGAAAAACTTTCCCAGCCCTTACTTTTTCCCATATTATTAGAATTAAAACCGGAAGTATTTTTTGTTATTCAGGAATTGAAAGAAGAACTTAACTATCTGGGATTGGAGATAGAAATTTTTGGCAAGAACACGATTGCTTTTAAGGCGATACCGGTGACTACCTTTTTTAGTAAAGAGGATTTAAAAGAACTTATCTTAGAAATTTACAACAATTCCAAAGAGATTGAAAAGGCAAGTTATGAGAAAAGAAGAGAAATTTACGCCAAACTGATTGCCTGTAAAGGAGCAATCAAGGCAAATCAGCGATTGAACGAAAGGGAGATGGAGAGTTTAATAAACCAGCTTTTTGCCTGTGCCAATCCCTATTTTTGTCCCCACGGAAGACCAACAATCGTCAAAATGGAACTTTTAGAAATTGACAAAAAATTTGGCAGATAGTATAATTTAAATATATGATTTTAAAGGGATATAGTAATGAGAGAAAAATGGGGATATATTGATAAGACCGGTCGGTTTGTAATTAATCCTAATTTTGATAATGGTGGTCGGTTCTCCGAAGGTTTAGCCGGTGTTCGGGTTGGTAACAAATGGGGATATATTGATGAGAAAGGGAAATTTGTTATCCAGCCCCAATTTGACCGTGCCTGGCATTTCTCCGAAGGTTTAGCAGCAATTGAGATAAACTTCAAATGGGGATTTATTGACCGGAGTGGAAGAATGGTGCTCGAACTAAAATTTGAAAAAGCCTGGCATTTTCAAGATTCCTTGGCAGCAGTAAAATATGGTGAGAAATGGGGCTTTATCAATCATCAAGGAGAATTTATTATCGAACCAAAATTTGATTTTGCCTGGGCTTTTAATGAAGGAGTAGCCGCCGTCGAAATTGAAAATAAATGGGGGTTTATTGATAAGAATGGTAATTATCTAATTGAACCCCAATTTGACTATGCCTACATCTTTTCCGAAGGTTTGGCACCAATTAAAATCAATTATCGGGTTGGCTTTATCAACAAGGCCGGCGAACCGGTTATCAAGCCTCAGTTTAGTGCCTCCCGCCATTTTTGTGAAGGACTGGCATTGGTTAGGGTTGGTGAGAAATGGGGCTTTATCAATCACCAAGGAGAATTTGTTATCAATCCCCAGTTTTATAATGCCTGGGATTTTAGTGAAGGGATAGCAGCAGTAAATATTGGTGAGAAAAAAGAAAGGTGGGGCTTTATTGATAAGAAAGGAAATTTTGTTATCAATCCGATCTTTGATTATGCCTATTCCTTTGCCGAAGGTTTGGCGTTAGTGGCAATAAAATTAGAAGAGAAAAAACATAAATAAATATCTTGACTTTTAAAAAATAATAGGTAAAATATTTAAAGTTATTTTTATGTTATTAATTAAAAGGAGGAAAATATGAAAAAAATATTTACCTTAACTTTATTAGTTTTTGTATTCAGTTTATTATTTATTGGCTGTCCGAAAAAGGCAGTAAAGGAAGAGGTAATTCCACCACCGCCTGAAGAAGAGGAAGTAGAAACTCCGCCACCGTCACCCGAAGTAGAAAAGCCAACCTTGGTATTAGAGACCATTCACTTTGATTTTGACAAATATGATATAAGACCAGGTGATGCCGAAATTTTAAAGAAAAATGCCGAAGTTCTAAAACAATATCCTAATGTGAAAATCGTTATTGAAGGTCATTGCTGTCCGATTGGCACCAATGAATATAATTTAGGTCTTGGTCAAAGAAGAGCAAACTCGGCAAAGGACTATCTTATAAAACTGGGAATTCCTGCTGACCGTCTGGAAACAATCAGTTATGGTGAAGAGAGATTGGTGACTAATAATCCTGATGAATATTGGAAAAATCGAAGGTGTGAATTTAAAGTAAAAGAGTAATGAAAATTGTAAAGATCAGGGGTAGAATAACTTTCTACCCCTTTTTTCTTTTTCTCTTTTTTTCCTGCAGTGGCTATAAAAAATTTGTCCATCGTCAGGCACTGATTGATACCTTAAATATAAGAACGAAAAAGATAGAAAGGGAAAATAAAAAGGCGATGGAAGACTTGCGAGCCGGTATTCTATTAGAACTATCAAAGATTAACAACCGTTTGGAAGAACTACAAAATCTTTTACAGGAAACCCAACAAGAGATTTACAAAGTGAGAAAAAAAAGGTTTGAAGAAACTCCGGTGCCGGAGACAATCAAAGAATATGATGAGACGAAAGCCGAAGAACTTTACCAACTGGCTTACCAGGATATGATTAGAGGCGAATATGAACAGGCAATATTTTCTTTTGAAAACTTCTTACAAAAATATCCGGATAGTGAACTGGCGGATAATGCCCAATATTGGATTGGTGAATGTTATTATGCCTTGGGAAATAATGAAAAAGCAATAATTGAATTAGAGAAAGTAATTAATAATTATCCGAAGGGAAATAAGGCACCGGCGAGTTTGTATAAACTGGGCTTAATCTATCTAAATAAGAAAAATAAAAATAAGGCAAAGGAATATTTTCAAAAATTAATAAAAGAATATCCGAATAGTAATGAGGCAAAATTGGCAAAAGAAAAATTAAAGGAGTTATAAAATTTTTCTTGACTTTTTAAAAAAATGGACTATATTAATTATAAAGAGTCGGCAAGGGAAAAGGGCGGGGACTACATCCCCATTTTTATTTTATCTTCCCTCTGCCGGCTCAAATTTTATTATTGGCGCCATCGTCTAACCTGGTTTAGGACATCAGGTTCTCAACCTGAAGATCAGGGTTCAAATCCCTGTGGCGCCAATTGGGAGGAAAAAAATGGAATATAATATAACTTTAAATTTAAAAAAGGAAGACTTAGAAACCTTATTAAAACTCATCTATCTTGGTAATTGGGTGGCAAATGTTAATCGGGAAGAAGAAAGAATGATAAAAAAGTTTGAAGATTTAAAAAATCAAATTCTTTCGATGATCGAAAATAAAGATATTAAAGAAGAATACGAAAATTTAAAATCCGATAATGAAATTATTAATATAATTGAAGAATATAATGAAATTGTTTTTTGGGATTTATTGATTACTCGCTTAGCCGAAAGGGATATGGTTTTGGAATATGGTGAAGAGGGTTTAAAAAATCTTTCTAATGAAGAATATAAAAAAACAAACTTAGAATACCAGAAAAAATACTACCAAGAATTCTTTGAAAACGGCCTTTGGAATTTAATAATCAGATAACCTTCTAACACCTAAAAATACTTTTACTCTAAATCTTTTGTTTTCATAAAGATATTTTTCTTTTTTCTTATTGACATTTCTTTAAAATAAATTATAATAAATTATCTATCGGAGAGTTTTTTATGTTTAAAGATGAGCGGATATGGAAGCTCTTAGAAGAACTAATAGAAAAAAGAAAAGATGAATTAAAACCAAAGTTTGACCCAACCTGCGAAAATCTTTATCGTTATCCGGAGGCAGAAGAGGTTTTAGGGAAACCACCTTTAACTACTGTTTATCTTATTGAGGATTTAGCCCGTTTAGGTTATTTGAAGAAGATTTTTAAAGGAAAGTTATTTTTGTGTCCGGTTTGTAATAGTGATGAACTAAAATATGAAACCTATTGTCCCAAATGTCATTCTACCTATATTTTAAAAATGAAAGCGATTGAACATATTTGTGGTTATTTAGGAAAATTGGAAACCTATCAAGATGGGAAAAATTTAAGATGCCCAAAATGTTTACAAGAATTACAGATTATTGATGAGGATTATAAATTTTACCATGCCTATTATCAATGTCAGGATTGCGAAGAATATTTTAAAGAACCGAAAGAATTTTGGCGTTGTCTAAAATGTGGCGCCACGATTGAAAAAGAAAATCTTAAAGAAATTTACCTCTTTTCTTATCAAATAAAAGAAGAAGAGATAAGTGGGTTAAAATTAAAAACTTTGCCCAAAGACCAAATAATAAATTTCTTAAAAAATCAAGGATATGAAGTAGAGGAAGGAGTAAAGGTTAATGGTCGTAGTGGTGCGGAACACGAGATTGATATTCTGGCAACGAAAAAGAGCGGACCTTTGGAACACCGGATAGTTGTTGGTTTTGCCACTGCCGAAGAAGAGGTACCGGCGGAAGAGGTCATCAAACTTTATGCCAAGGCTTATGATGTGAATGCGGCTGATATTATCTTAGTAGCCTTACCGAAATTATCTGCTGATGCCCTTCATTTTGCCAAACATTACCGGATAAGGGTCTTTGAAAAAGAAGATTTAGAAAGATTAGAAAAGGCATTTCTTGAAAAATAGAAAAATATTTTTTCTTACTATTCTCTTTGTCTTTTTAATTGACTATCTAACAAAAATTTGGGCAAGAAATTATCTTGTTAATTATCCGGAAGGATTAAATATTATTGGTAATTATTTAAGATTTCATTTAGTCTTTAATCCTTACGGAGTTTTCTCTATCTCCTTTAAGATTGAAAAATTACATTATATATTACCGATTATTGGCATAATTCTTATTTTAATTATTGGATTAAAAGGGAATAGAAAAATCCATCAGTTTGCTTATGGTTTAATTTTAGGCGGTGCGATTGGCAATGTAGCAGAAAGGATAATTAGGGGAAAAGTTACTGATTTTATTGATATGGGAATAAAAGAGCTCCGTTGGCCTACCTATAATCTTGCTGATTTTTTTATTATTTTCGGAATTTTGGTTTTGCTCCTAACCACCAAAAAAGAAACTTAATATTTGAAATTAACTCTATTTTTCATATACTTCTATTAACAATTTAACTAAATTTGGGAGGAAAGATGAGAAGAGTTTATTTAGATTATAATTCTAGTTCTCCCATTGACAAAGAGGTGAAAGAGGCAATAATGCCCTTTTTAGAAGATAAATTTGGTAATCCTTCTAATCTTCATTTCTTTGGGCGGGAAACAAGAGAAGCAATTGAAAGTGCCCGAAAAAAAATAGCCGAATTTTTAAATACTAAGCCGGAAAGAATATTTTTCACTTCGGGTGGCACGGAGTCTTGTAACTGGGCAATCAAAGGAATCGCCTTTGCCAACCGGAATAAAGGAAATCATATTATTACTTCTTCTATTGAACATAGTTCGGTTTTAAACTCTTGTTTAGCCTTAAAAGACTTCGGTTTTGAGATTACCTTTTTGCCGGTTGATGAGTATGGTATGGTTGATATTGATTATCTAAAAAAATCAATAAAAAAGAATACGATTTTAGTCTCGATTATGCACAGCAATAATGAAGTGGGCACTATTCAACCGATTGAAGAGATTTCTCAGATTTTAAAAAATTATGATATTCTTTTTCATACTGATGCGGTTGCTTCCGCCGGTAAGATAAAATTAGATGTTAGAAAATTGGGAGTAGATTTACTAACTATTTCCGGCCACAAGATTCACGCACCAAAAGGTATTGGTATATTATATATCCGAGAAGGAGTTAAAATTGAAAATCTAATCCACGGTGGTCATCACGAACAAAGTAAGAGGGCAGGAACAGAAAATTTAATTGGTATTGTTGGTATGGGAAAGGCTTGCGAAATTTTAATGCGCGATATGGAAAAAGATGTCAAAAGAATAAGAGAGTTAAGAGATTATTTAGAGAAAAAAATTTTAGAGAATATTGAAGATATAAAAATTAATGGTCATTTAGAAAAGAGATTATGTAACACAACAAATATTTCCTTTGGCTATGTGGAAGGTGAAGCCTTATTAGTTAATTTAGATTTAGAAGGAATTGCTGTTGCCAGTGGCAGTGCCTGTGCTTCGGGTGAGCCGGAACCTTCCCATGTATTAAAGGCAATGAATGTTCCAATAGAATATATCAACTCGCCGGTAAGATTTTCTTTGGGAAGAGAAAATACCAAAGAAGAAATAGATTACACAATAGAAGTAGTAATAAAAGTTGTAAAAAGATTAAGAGAGATTACTGCTTTTAAGAAAAGAGTCTAATATTTTTTCTAACTTTTTAGTTTTCTCTTGGAAATAATATTCAATATGGATAATTGGTTTATCAATTTTAATTACTCGATTTAAATCAATTGGTGTCGCGGAGATAATATAATCAACTTCTGCCCTTTCTAAGGTCTTTTTAAGGTCGTAAATCTGATTTTCCCGATAGCCAATTGCCGGAATTACATATTTTAAATGGGGATATCCTTTATAAATTTTCTTATAAATTCCATAGGCATATTTTTGGGGCTCAACTATCTTTAACCCTAATTTTTGGGCATAAAGATAACCAATACCATAAGCCATACCACCATGAGTAGTTGTCGGACCATCTTCAACAACCACTGCTTTTTTGCCTCTTTTTATTTTTATATCTTCCTCTTTTAATTTAGGAACCAAATCTGCCAATATTATTTCGGCATCTTTATTATACTTTTTAATATTATTTTTCAATATTTTTATTTTTTCTTTTTTTGCACTGGAAACTTTTGAGATACAAAGGATATCAGCCATTTGGAATAAAGCAAAACCCGGATGATAACTAATTTCGTCGCCGGCTCGCAACGGATCACAAACAACAAAAAGAAGGTTTGGTTTAAAAAATGGAAAATCATTATTACCACCATCCCAGATAATTAAAGAAAATTCCTCTTCTGCCTTTCTCAAAATTTCTTCGTAATCAACGCCGGCAAAAACAGTATTCTCCATTTTAATATGGGGTTCATATTCTTCCCTCTCTTCAATGGTTGCTTGGTAAAAATCTAAATCTGCCATTTTCTGAAATTTCTGAACTGCCTGCCTTTTAAAATCACCGTAAGCCATTGGGTGGCGGACAACACAAAAATTAATATTTTTCTTTCTTAATATCTCACAAATCTTTCTTGTTAAAGGACTTTTTCCGGCACCAGTTCTTACCGCACAAATGGCGATTACCGGTTTTTTACTTTCTAACATTGTCTCTTTTGGACCAAGAAGCATAAAGGAAGCTCCAACGCTCATTGCCATTTCTGCCCTTTTCATAATGTGGTCATAATCAACATCGGAGTAAGAAAAAACTACCAAGGAAACTTTTTTTTCTTTAATTAAATTAATAAATTCTTTTTCAGGATATAAGGGAATTCCATTGGGATATAAATCACCAGCCAACTCTCTGGGATAAACCCTTCCTTCAATTTCCGGAATCTGGGTTTGGGTAAAGGCAACAACTTCAAAATCAGGATTATTTTTGAAATAAATATTAAAATTATGGAAATCTCTGCCACCAGCACCCATTATAATAACCTTTTTTCGCTCTTTCATAAATCCCCCTAATTTAAAATAATGTCTTCTGCCCTTCTTTTTTCTCCTCTTTCTTATCAAAAATTCTTATCTCACCAAAAAGACCATCGTAACCTGGTAAAATCTTAATTTCACCTTTGCGCATTTTTTCAATCCCCTCACCAATCTTCGGATAATTTTTCTTAATCTCTTCTATAGGTACATTTAGTAAAATTTCGAATTCGGGAGCGATTTTCTTAACCATTTCTAAATAAAGATTTTTTACTGCCATACTCTCTTTACCCACATCCAAAGCTTCAGCAATTATTTCATCTAAGGGAATTAGATTTTTAAAAGGAACAGCGGTTTCCGGGACATAGCCTTCTTCTCGGTCAGCAAGTAATTCTACCCGATGCAAAACTCCAACAGTTATCTTCTTTCCGCAGACCGGACATAAATCATTATTGATAATACTTTCTTTTGGCGATAACCGAATATTACAGTTCCGATGACCATCATAATGATACTTTCCTTCTTCCGGGAAAAATTCAATCGTAAACAAAAATCTCTTTTTATCTTTATTTTTTAAAACTTCTTTAATTTCATAATAAGAAATCTTTTTTAACTCAAAAACATTAGCCTCGCGACCAATTTTCTGGGGCGAATGGGCATCGGAATTGGAAATTAAACTAAATCTATCCAAAGAGGATAGTCGCCAATTCATTTTTGGGTCGGAAGAAAGACCAGTTTCTAAGGCAAAGATTTCACTAGTTAAATCTAAAAAACATTCCTCAATAGAATCAAAACCAGCAACACTACCAAATAATGAAAAATGGGGTGTCCAAATATGGGCGGGAACAATAAAACAATCCGGGTCAATATCTTTCAAAAAATTTACCATATCATAAGAAGCCAAATTTAATATTGGTCTACCGTCGCTTGCCAAATCGCCATATTTAGAAAGAAAATTATTAATCTTTTCTACCTTTTCAAAAGAGGAGGTATAAATAAGATTATGGATTCTTCTCAATTTTCCATCCTGTTGATAGATATTACTCACTTCGGTTTGTAAAATAAAATAAATTCCTTCTTTTTCACATAAGCCAATTTCACTATTTTCTTTTAATTCTTTTTTTAATAATTTTAGCCATTCGGGATGGGTAAAATCACCGGTTCCTAATAATTTTATACCTTTATATTTGGCATATTCTACTAATTTATCTATTTCCATCTCTCTACTTGTTGCGCGGGAATATAAAGAATGGATATGTAAATCGGCAATTATCATAAAGTTTATTATAATTGAAAAACTTTATTTTTTCAAATAAAATATCTTAAATGAAAACTCTTATTCCTTGTCTTTGTGGTCCAACCGGCGTAGGCAAAACTGAGATTGCTTTATTATTCGCTGAAAAATATAATTTTTCAATAATCTCTTGCGATTCTCGGCAGATTTATAAATATTTAGATATTGGTACCGCCAAACCATCAATAGAGATTAGAAAAAAATATGATTTTTATATGATTGATATTATCACTCCGGATAAATACTATTCTGCCTATGATTACGCAAAGGATACAGAAAAGGTTATTGAAAAATTAAAAGAAAATAAGAAATTTTTACTCGTTGGTGGTAGTGGGCTTTATTTTAAAGCATTATTCTCTCCTTTTTTTGAAGCGCCACCAGTAAATTTAAAGTTACGGGAAGAGCTAAAAAGAAAGCCCTTAACAAGTCTTTATGAAGAGTTGAAAAGAGTAGACGAAATAAGTGCCCAAAGAATTCATCCTAAGGATTCCCAAAGAATTATCCGTGCCTTGGAAGTTTATTATCTTACCAATAAGCCTTTCTCTTATTTTCTTACCCAAAAGAAAAAGAGTAAATATGAACCCATTTATATTGGTTTAAATTTAGAAAGAGAAATTTTATATAAAAAGATTAACGAAAGATTTGAAAAGATGATTAAAGAGGGTTTAATTGAAGAAGTAGAAAATCTTTTAAAGATGGGCTATAATGAAAACTCACCTGGATTAAAGACAATTGGCTACAAAGAAGTTGTTCTTTATCTTAAAGGAAAATTAAGTAAAGAAGAAATGATCTCTTTAGCTA
>JBDRVN010000049.1:0-11688 GCA_039801885.1 Caldifarciminota bacterium | reverse complement strand
GCCTCAACCGGAAGAGAAATATGTAAGGATTTTTCCTAAATGGTTTCCTTTACTACCCTTTTATTGGTCAAAGGAAAAAAATTTCTTTGTCTATTATGCACCAAGAAATTTTATTAAAAGGTGTGTTGCTTTAAGTGGCGATACCGTAGAAATTAGGAATAAAAAACTTTATGTTAATGGTGTTTTACAGCCTGATACTTATGCGGTCCATAAAGATTATTTTATCACTTCTGGGATAGGTAATAAAAGTATGGAAGAATTTACAAAACTATGGCTGGATTTAAATTTTATTAAAGATAGAAATTATGGTATATTAGTAAGGGATAATTTTGGACCGGTCGTCGTTCCCGAAAGCTGTATCTTTGTTATGGGTGATAACCGAGATAATTCCGAAGATTCCCGATTTTGGGGACCTTTACATATCAAATATCTAAAAGGAAAACCTTTAGTTATCTATTTTTCATCCGATGCCGGTCCCAATTTGTTAAGAATTATCTTCTCACCTTTTAAGATTCGTTGGGAGCGGATTGGTCAGATATTAAGATAATGGATTTCTTTGAGGTTATCTCTGCTCGCCATTCAGTAAGAAATTTTTCTGATAAAGAAATAGAAGAAGAGAAGATAAAGAAAATTTTAGAAGCAGCCAGATTAGCACCTTCTTGGCAGAATCGCCAACCTTGGTATTTTATTGTGGTGAAAGATAAAGAGCTGATAAAAAAGATTTCTGAATTCCGACCATTAACTTTGAATATTAATATCTTTTTAAAGAAAGCGCCGGTAATTATTATCTTGGTTTCTAAAAAAGAATTATCAGGAACCCGTGCCGGCCTTGACTATTTTTTAGTTGATTGCGCAATCGCAATGGAACATCTCATATTAGCAGCTACCGCCTTGGGTTTAGGAACCTGTTGGATTGGTGGTTTTGATGAAGAATATTTAAAAGAAATTTTAAAGATACCAAAGGATTTCCGAATTATTGCTTTAACACCATTGGGTTATCCCAAAGAGGAGAATCTTTTAGGAAAGACAATTAAAACCTTTGCCCAAAGTAAAAAGAGAAAGGAATTAAAAGAGTTTGTTTTTTTAAATGAATGGGGAAAGAAATGGGAGTTTTGATAATTTTCTTGCTATTTAATATTCCAATTATGGATTTAGATAGTATAAAACCAAAAATGAAAGGTTACGGTCTTTCCACTTTTTTTGGTATTTTACCTGATACTTTTGAATGTGAGATTATTGATGTGATGAAAGATGTGGAACCAAAAAGAAATTTAATTATTGCCAAATTATCAAGACAGAATTTAGAGAATAGTGGTGTCGTTAGCGGTATGTCAGGAAGTCCGGTATTTATTAATGATAAATTAATTGGCGCAGTTGCCTATGCTTGGGAATTTCAAAAGGAACCAATCTGTGGCATTACACCAATTTCCGAGATGCTTTATCCAGAAAGTTTCCCGAAAGGAAGAAATTTGCCAATAAGAAATTATACCCTTCCCATCGCTTTAAGTAGCAATTTAGATAAAAGAACATTGGAACTTTTCAAACAAATCTTTCCAGAAAATATCAAACCAATATTTCTACCAATGGGCAAAGGAGAAAAGGAAGATATTGAAATTGAACCTTCCTTGGGTTATGCCGTGGGCGCAACTTTTATTGATGGTGATTTGAAAGCCGCGGCGATTGGCACATTAACTTATATTAATAAGGATACTATTTATGCCTTTGGTCATCCCTTATTTAATTTTGGTGAATTAGAATTGCCTTTGGTTTTAGGGAAAATCCATTGTGTAATGCCCGCCTATGATAATTCTTTTAAACTCTTCTCGCCAGTAAAAGAGATTGGTATTATAAACTACGATTACCAAACAGCAATAAAAGGAGTTTTAAATAAAAAGGCAAAGAAAATTCCTTTAAGAATAAAAGTTAGTGATAATAATAAAAAAGAGATTTTTAATTATGAGATTTGTAATCATTATAAACTAATCCCTTTCTTATTGCCGATCTGCCTATCTTCTTCTTATTCTTCTTTTACTACGAAAACCCTTCTTTCCTATACTATCAAAAATAAAATAAAACTAAAATTCTTTTTAAAAGATAAAAAACAAGAATTTAGTTATGAAAAAATAACTGTTAGTGATGAACCGAAAAGTTGGGAACTTTATGATTTTTACAATGATTTAAAAACTATTTTAGAAAATCCCTTAGAAAAGATAACAATCGAAGATTGCGAAATTGAAAGTGAAATTATAGCCGAAAAGAAGGCAGCAAAAATTTTAGATATAAATTTAAATAAAACCCGTTTTTTACCAGAAGATGAATTAAAAATTAAAATAACTTTTCAAGACTTTGAAGGCAAGGTTTTTGATAAAGAGATAGTTTTAAAAATTAATCTCTCCCCTGCTCAATACTTTCTTTTTGTTGGCAATCCTGATGAACTTCTTGCTCTCTTTCCTTTAAAAGAAGAGAAAACTTTTCCAAAAATTTTGGAGAATATTAAAAAGAGAAAAAGGGGAGATATATTAAAATTGGCAATCTATTCCCAAGCAACCGGAGTAGTTTTAAAAGATTTTAGCTATTCCCTGCCTTTATCATTAAAAAGATTAAAAGAGAAAAGTTTTTCCGAAACTTCTCCTTTAACAATTTATTACGAAAAAGATGAAGTTTTTAATTATTTTATTAGCAATTCGAAAATCTTAACTTTTGAAATTAAGGAGGAAAAATGAAGATTTTAATTTTTCTTTTATTTCTTTTAAGCAAGAAAGAAAACTTTCAGATAATGATTGATAAGGATTCAATGATCTATCTCTCACCAAAGATTGAAGAGGTTTTAAGGATAGAAGGAACTTTTATCTATGATTTTATTGGTTCAAAAAAAGGGTTTTTTTTAACCACCGGTGAGAAGATTTATCATAATGATAAAATAATCTATGAAGAAAAAGAAGGAAATATCTTTGCTTTAACTACTGATGGAGAATACCTGTATTTTGGTTTATCGCCAGAAAGTTTGGTTTTCCAATTAAAAGATAATAAAATAATCAAGCGACATAAAATTCCGGCTAGTAATATTTTAAAAATGATTTCTTATAACAAGAATATTTTTATCGGAACATCTTATCCAGCAATAATCTATCAGATTGGTAAAGAAAAGAAATTATTACAAGAAATTCCAGATGAGAATATTTCGGCATTAACATTAAATAAAGAGACATTATATATTGGCACCTCCCCAAAGGCATATCTTTACCAATTATCAATTAATAACCCAAAAGATTTAAAACTTCTTTTAGATTGTGAAGAAGAAGAGATTAAAGATATCGTTCTAAAAGATAATATTCTATATTTTATCACCAATTCTAATAAAAAATTACCTTCTTTATATTCATTTGATAAGGTAAAAAAGGAATTAAAAGAGATTTTTTCTTTTTCCTGTTCCACTTTATTTTCTTTGGCAATAAAAAATGAGACGTTATTTGTTTCTGGTAGCGATAATATTTTATATAAAATTATTCCGGAAAAGAATTATTATTTAATTTATGGCTTTGATTGTGAAGCAATAACAAAAATTTTACCTTATGGAAAAGAGATTTATTTAACCACTGGTTATCCACCAAAAACATATAAATTAACACAGGAATTAGCAAAAGAAGGAAATTATTTATCACCAATTATTGATTTAAAATTTATCTCGCAGTTTGGCAAGATGGAAATTGAAAGTTATTTACCTTTATTTTCTTCTTACGAAGTTTATACAAGAAGTGGCGGTAATGGTATTATTGATGAGACCTGGTCTGATTTTGAAAAATTAAAAGATAACAAAATAGGAAGCCCAAAAAATCGTTATTTCCAATATCTAATAAAACTAAAAAGAGAGAAAGAACCGCCAATTATTAAAAAAATAAGATATTTTTATAAAAATCTCAACCAACCACCAAAGATAAAAACAATTAATATTGAAGTGGATTCGGAAAATCCAAAAATAAAAGTAATAAAATATGAAGTTTTTGACCCGAATAACGATTCTTTAATTCATAATTTATATTATCAAATAGCGAATGATAAAAATTGGTTCCTCTTAACAAAAGATATTAAAGAGAATGAATATAAATTTGATAGCAAAATTTTGCCTGATGGTTATTATAAAATAAAATTGATAACCAGTGACGAAATAACCCAAATAAAAAGTGAAGCCTTAAAAGATTCGATTATCTCGAATGAATTCTTAATTGATAATACCCCACCAAAATTGATTTCCTTTAATAAGAAAAAGAAAGGAGATAAATATCAGTTCGAAATAAAAATTATTGATTCTTTATCAATTGTTAAAGGGTTTTATTATTCTCTCGATAATGAAAAAGAAGAGAAAATCTTGCCTTTGGATGGAATTTTTGATGATAAAGAAGAAGAATTTCTTTTAGAAATAGAAAAGAAAAAATTTCTTTTAAATATTATATTCTTTGATGAATATTTAAACGAAAAGAGATTGAATTGGTTGATTGATTAATTGTAATTATAAAAATTTTTATTAAAATATTTTTATGAAAAAAATTTTTATCTTATTAATTTTATTTAGTTTTTATGGAATAATCGCAAAAGAGATTGATAAACCCACTGGTGATTGGTGTTATACAATTCCGGCATTATTAGATTTTGAGGCAGGAAAGAAATTACAAAGACCACAATTACCAAATGAAGAATATATTGAAAGAACGCGATTTCGGGTTCATTATACAAGAACCGGTCAGCATGCCGTTACGCAAGCTTATGCCGAATCGGTTGCTTCTTATATTAGTTATTCTTGGGCAAAGCAGATTGATACCTTAAATTGGCCAGAGCCACCACCGGATTATGGTTTAGGCGGAGACAACCGATTTGATGTTTATATCCACGCAATGCCCCAAGGTATTGCTGGTTATTGTGCCCCGGAATATGACTATCCCGACCCTTATCCGAATGGTGCTACTTCTTATATTGCTGTTGGTAATGATTTAAGTATTGGTGGTTTCTTAAAAATTGTCTGTGCCCACGAGTTTAATCATGCCTTACAATTTCGTTTTAGTAGTCAGGAAGATAATTTCTGGTATGAAAATACTTCTACTTGGATGGAAGATGTCTGCTTTGAAGATATAAATAGTTATCTTAGTTATCTATCAACTTCGCCCGGACCATTGACAACACCTTATTATCCAATTAATACCTTTACCCAAGGCGGACTTTTTCAATATGCTGGTGGAATTTGGGCAATGTTTTTAGAAGATAGATATGATCGAGATTGTTTAAGAAAAATTTGGGAGCGGCAAGGACAAATTGCTGGCGGTAATACCTTAGAAGCCTTTGACTATGTTCTAAGAAATTTCTATAGTAGTTCTTTCAACGATGCCTTAAAAGATTATGGAATTTGGCGATATTTCACTGGTAGTCGGGCTGATACCATAAGATTTTTTAAAGAAGGCAATTTATGGCCTAGTGTTTCTATGATGAGAATCCATAATTCATATCCTACTTCGGGAAACTCAATATCTTATGAACCGGTTGTTCCTGGTGGTTGTGATTATATCCAATTTATTAACGGCGGAGGTAAATTATTTATCTCTTTTGATGGTGATGATGGCTTTAATTGGAAAGCAATTGTTATTGGTTATCAAAGAGAAGAACCCCAAATTTATGAGATAAATTTAAATAACCAAGCACAAGGACAGGACTCTTTTGATTGGCGATTGGAAAATAATTTTACTTTAATACCAATTGTTGCCCATTGGGAATACGGTATTGGTTATCAACTCAATTTTAGCTACCAAGCTAATATTAGAATTTTACACGATATCGGAGTGGAGAGAATTTCTGGTTTTCCTTCTATCAGTGATTCTAATTCAGTTATCTATCCGGATGCCTTAATAAAAAATTATGGCCAATTTCAAGAGAACTTCCAATTAAAATTAACCTGTGGTGATTTTTATACCGATATAAAAACAATAACCTTAAATCCTAACGATACCCAAATAGTCTATTTTAACCCTTGCACCTTAAAAGCAAGAAATTATCAATATTACAAATGCACAACCTTGCTTATTACCGACGAAAGACCAACAAATAATTTCAAAGAAGGAAGAGTATTTGTCCGGGTGAGAGATGTTGGTGTTATAAGAATAATTGAACCAATCGGCTATATTAACCAAGGAACTTATATTCAACCAAAGGCAAGGATAAAAAATTTTGGTAATCTCAGAGAAGAGTTTGATATTATCTTCACAATAAATAACTGGCAGACTCAGAAAAGAATAGCAATAAGCGCCAATAACGAGATTGATATTACTTTTGATTCCTTATGGTATGCTGCTGATACCGGTCAATATGTCGCTAAATGTTCAACAAGATTAGATAATGATATGAATCCTAATAATGATAAAATAGAAGAAATCTTCTATGTTACCTTGACAGCAATAAGCGAAGAGAATTACTTAGTTATCAAACAAAGGAACTTCCATTTATTTATCAAAAATCTTATAAAAGAAAATAGAAATATAGAAATCTATGATGTCAACGGAAGGAATGTAGATAAGAATAGACCAAAGAGAGGTGTTTACTATCTCTTAATAAAAGAGAAAAATCTTTTTAGAAAACTTATCATAATTTAATTTAAAATCTTTAAGAAAATAAAGTAAAAAATTTATAAAAGAATTATTAGAAGAAAATAAAGAAAAATCAATAGGAAAATGAATATCAAAGTGTCTCCAAGGCAGTATAGTAGATAGTCCCCTATCCGCAAGGCTAAAGTTAGTTAAGTTATTAAATTTTAAGAACTTACACAAATTTTTGATGAAAGAAAAAGTTTCCGTACAGGAAATTTGAAAAGCAAGTTAAGCTATTGAAAATAAAATAATTTATATGAAATTTTAAAATTATTTTTAAAAGTGCTATAATATAAATTTTTTATTAAGAATGGGAATTTATTATAAGAAAAGTTTTTTAATGGCGGGTATTTCTAAAATCGGAAAAGAACAAAGAATTTAGGCGGAAGTAAACGATATCTTGCTGTTTGACAAAATCAATTAATATTTAATCACTAAATAAGTCTTTCTCTATTAATTTCATATATTGGTTTACATAAAACATATCGGGCTCATGTTTAACTGGACGAACACGAATTTCAAATTCAGGGTTTTCTGGATTATTATTATCAAATAAAACTAATCCAATCCCAAAAATTCGACATAACGCATCTAATTTTGAAATATCCTCAGTGGGTGAGTTTTTCGGAATTACAATGTAAGATTTATGACTGAATAACTTATAGGCACAGGATTGACCAAAAGCGGTAATTAACTCTTTTGTATCTACTTTTATTTCTGCCGAGATGATTTCTGTTGGAGCTTTTACAATATCGCTTCTACGTGATTCTCGTTTTCCTATCCCATCGGGAGTTCCCCATTTATCTTTAAATCTGTTGCCTCCTAATGGTATTGCCTTTGTGCATTCTTCCAACTCATTAACAAGCCAATCAACAAATGGTTTATAGAACTTCTCCTCCCTAATTCTTTCAACCTCTGATGGAACCTCTTGTTCCTCTCCTTCCTTAATCTCTTCCTCTTTAAATTGAACATGGCGATATAGTCCTCGTGTAGGTTGATAAATTTCTTTAGGTAAGTGAGTCTTGAAATACCAAAGAGAGCCATGAATAGTATTAACAGGAAAATCTGGAAACACATTATGTATCTTTCTCACAAGGTCTGAATAACGAACTCCGTTTGGACTTTCTTTGATTATTTCCATTGCCTTCGATATTATTTTTTTTCTTCTTGTTTCCATATTATCACTTCCTTCAGCGGTTTCATAATTTATTATATCTATTTTTGGTCTAACCTCAATATCAATTGGATAAAATATTCTTTTAAATCAAAGTTAGGTCTTATATCTCTTTTTATCTCTTTTATATCTCTAAAATCGTGCTGCCAAATTTTATAGTATTTAATTTTAAAACCAAATTTATTAACCAGTGCTTGATATTCGTTAAAATTAAAAAAATAATGTGTCTCTTTTTTCTCAAACTCCCAATGAGTATTACCAATTGAAAAGTATTTAGTTAAAAACTCTAAGGCATCTTTCAATTTTAACTTAATTAAATCATTAACTTTTTGGTATTTAATTTTTCTCATTTCATACTCATCAATAAATAAAGAAAATTTATTATAGGCATTAGCATTTTTTAATTCTATCTCAACTATTTTTTCTTTAGGAACTACATAATCTTCAATTATAAAAATTCCATTTTCCTTTAATATCTTTTCAACAAGCAGAAATAAATTTTTTATCCCTTTCATTTTATTAAAAGAATAAATCTCGTGTAAAACTCTAATTAGTAAAGCAGTATCAAATTGATTTTCCAAGAGATTAAGTTTTAAGATATCAGAATTTATTAATAAGATATTTCTTAATCCTAATTTAGCAGCTTCTAAAAGTCTTTTACTATCTTTATCAACACCGACAATTAAACTATCTTTGAATCTCTTAGCCAATTCCTGAAGAACAAAGCCACTTCCACAACCAAGTTCAATTATCTTCCCCTTTTTAACAAATCTAAAAAGGTTATTTAAATATCTTTTTCTTTCCAATTATTTTCCAATAAGCCATTAATTATTTTCACTAATGCCTCTTTTACCTTTTCCATTTTTCTTTCAGTGGTGATGGCTCCTTTTATACAATGTTCTTTTAAACTTCCATTATAACATAAATCTGTCTGACATTCTTCATTTTCTTCACATTCTACTTTTACGGGCAAACAAAGAGTAAATACTTTTAACTTATATTGATAATAAGTGCCTGATTCATCAGGTAGGGCTTCACCAACAGGAATTTTGTAATACTTTATTTTACTTTTCTTTAAAATATTTTCCATTTTCTTTAATTCTTCTTTATTTAAATAATAATTTTCCAATGAGACATCACATTTAAAATCAGCATTTGCTGAGATATCCATAACAATTACCAATGATAATCTTTTTAAGAGATCGTTATCTTTTAAAAATCTAACGGTCTTATGGGCGCCGCCACAAGAACCCTCTTCATCGGTTGTGAAACTAACATAAACATTATTCGCCAATTTATTTTCTAACATTGCCTTTAATAAAATTGCCAAAGAACCGCTATTATCCAAAGTGCCAATAATCTTTTTTCCTTCTTTACGAACAAAGAAATCTTTATCGCCAAAAACAGTATCAATGTGACAAGAAATTAAAAAGACCTTATTAATTTTATCATCAGAGTTATTATAAATCAGAAGATAATCATCATCATATACTTGCCAATTTGAATTCTTTAAAATATTTTTAATTTCTTTTCTCCTTTCTTTTTCGGGAAGATTTATTCTTCTTAAAATTTCCCACATCGCATTAATAGCCCCTCAAATAAATCTCTTTTATCTTATTATCTGCTTTCAATAAGGAAACAAATCTTTGGGCTTCTTCTTTGGTATAGGGTTTTATTCTCTGATAAATCTTGCTTTTGGCATTTTCATTAACAAATCTCTGTAAAACCCATCTTTTCGCACCGCTTATCTCTTCTTTTATTGAAAGCAAATCTTCCTCGGTAACTAATTTCGGCACCAAGGTTGTCCGAAATTCATAGTCAACTTTTTCTTCTTTTAAAAGTTCAATACTATCTTTGATTAATGAGAGTTCTATTTTCCTGCCGACTGCTTTATGGTATTTTTTAAAACTTGTTTTGATATCCATCGCGACATAGTCAATAAGATTCTCTTTTATTAAAGATAAAAGATTAAAATAGAAATAACCATTAGTGTCTAATTTTATTAGAAAACCAATCTCTTTAAAACTTCTCGCTAAATCAAAAATCCCAGGATTGATTAATGGTTCGCCACCGGTGATCACAACACTATCAATAAATTTCTGGTTATTTCTTAGATATTCTAAAATATCTAATAAGCGGTATCTTCTTAATAATTTATCTCTTTTGACAATCGGATAATTTTGGCAAAAGGGACATTTAAAATTACAGCCACCAAGGAAGATTACTGCTGAAATTTTTCCATCCCAATCAATGAGGGAGTTTTCAATAAATCCTAAGATTTCCACAACTGGCTAAGTTCTTCAAAGGTGGGTGCGGTCTTCTGCCAACGTTTTATTATCTTTCCATCTTTCATTAATATTACCTGGGGAATATCCCACACATCATAAAAACAAGCCTCTGCCATCCCATCGGGCGTTTCGGTATCAAAATAAATAATTTCAATATCTTTATTAAAGTTTTCCTTGTAATATTTTAATTTCTCTAAAATCTTTTTACAGATATCACAATTCCGGTTGCCAAAAAGATAGAGTATCATTTTTAGAAATAAAAATTAAAAAGAACTGTGAAAAGATTGGTGCTAATATTGTAGCCAAAAATAGAATATTCTTTTAACAACTTTTCAGTAGCCTCTACGGAAAGTTTATTTTTTCCACTGGCTTTCATAAAACCGATTTTCATATTAAGATTTACTGAGAAATGATTATTAAGAAAATACTCACCACCAATTCCCAAAGGAATTCCCCAGTAGTTAATAAAAGCAAAATTAGATGTCTTCTCTTCTTTGGTCTTGCTTTCATACTTAATTTCTATCCTTCCTAAATAGATTCCTAAAATACCATAAAGATTTGTCTTTTTCTCACTTTTTAAGGCATAAAGACCTTCTAAACCAATACCTTTATTTGTAAAACTTGTATCATATTCCCTTTCTTCTAACTCTTCGGTTTTGGGATATTTAACTGTGAATTTTAAAGAAGAAATATCTAACCAAGGTTCTAATACTAACTCCGGCAATAATCCAATTCTTAATGAGAAAAGTGTTGGTTTTAGTAAATCGCCAAATCCTTTTGTTCCGATACCCATACCAAATTTACCACTCATATCCACCGCTAAACTGATTGAAAATAAAATAATAAAAAAGAAGATTATTTTTTTCATTTTTCCCCCTTTTTATTTTAATTTAATTTTTTTAATTATTTTTGATTTTTCAAAAATAATACCTTTCACATCTTTGATATTTTTTACTTTTTCGCCTGTCGGTAAATAATAATAATAAAAATATCTCTCTTTATAATTTATTTTTTTATTATTATCTTCTGAAACAAAACTAGTAGTATCCGGAATACCAGCAAAAATATCCGGATTACCTTCTCTTGTATCAGACCAAGCCATAAATATTTTTGTTGAATCAATCGCATCTAAACCGATATATTCACCCATTCTGCCAGCATCGGTTGGTGGGGGAAATAGATTAGGATTAGAAGAGACAGTTGTTATCCTTCTGTTTGGTGTCCAAGTTAACCCACCATCATAAGAAGAAGTTAAATAGACATCAAAAAGTAAATTATTTGGGTCTAATCTCCGGTCATAGAAAATAACATGAATAGCACCATTATTATCTACTTTTAGCCAAGGATGAAATTGGTCTCTTCTATTATTTAAAGAATCGTCATTTAGCCTTATTGGTGTTGACCAAGTCAAACCACCATCAGTCGAACGGGTGAAATAGATATCCATTGCTTGGGTTTGGGACTCATAATCCATATAGGCAATATAAATATTTCCCGAATAAGGTGAATTGCTAATATCAACATCCATTGCTGGAAAAGAGAATACCAAAATATCGGGATTAATATTACCATAACCAAAACGAATATTTTGGACTGTGAT
>JBDRVN010000048.1:0-12482 GCA_039801885.1 Caldifarciminota bacterium | reverse complement strand
TAAAATTTACTGAATTTGGTTGAAATCTTTCGTAACCACGAGGAAAAACAGGATAAATATTTACCGTTTCTGGAATTGATGTCTCTTTAAAAAATCTTGCCCGATTTCGGTCATTAGGAGAACCTTCGCTTGCTACTAAAATAATATCCGGATAGCCATTATGGTCACAATCACCACCAACTTTTAAGTCTCTACCAGTTCCCGGAGCAGGAGTATTGATTGTTACTGCTTCTTGCCAATCACCCCTACCATTACTTAAATAAATCTTCAAAACACCATTACCTTGGGCAATAACATCAATAAAACCATCAAGATTCATATCAAATAGTTGTATCCTTTCATAAGAGCCAGTAGTTGGTAAATTACCGGAAAAATTCTCCCAACTATCTCCTTCTTCATTAAAAATCCAAATTTCTATACCGCCTTGCGGATTAATAAATCCTAAATCCATACCACCATCATTATCCACATCATTTAAAGCAACATTATAATAACCACGAGCACCTACCGGCGGCAAATTTCGGTGGACTAAAATAAAATTACCTGTTCCATCACCAAAATAAACACTACCAAATTGATGAGCAACTGCAAAATCTATATTACCATCTTTATTAATGTCGCCAAAGACAAAACCATGACCAGAATAACCACCAATAAAACCAAAACTTCTTCGCCAAGTTCCATTACCTAAATTTAAATAAATATGAATTCCATCATCATAACCAAAGGCATTAGCGCCAATATCTAAAAGCCCATCATTATTAACATCAGCAAAATCAACACAAAACATTCCCCAATCTTGACCATGGGTTGCTAAACTATCATCCCAAGGAAACCAGTTTCTGCCAGTGCCATCACCCAAGGCGACTTCTAATAACTGGTCGCCAAAATCGTTTCCTGAATAATTGTGATGCATTCCATAACCAACATCTAAAAAACCATCATTATTGACATCACCATAGGCAATTCCTCCATAACCAAAATCACCATTCATATAAATCTGCCAATTTCCTCGACCATCGCCAAACCAGACCATAATGCCGTGTTGGTCGGTATTAACATAAGGAGAACCATGGTCACCAATAGAAATTAAGTCTAAATTACCATCACAATTAATATCAACCATCTCCACTTCTAATCTACCTATTTCTAATGTTGGCGGAATTAAACCGTTTGAAGACTCTTCATATTCTAAATTAATAAGCGATAAAATAAATATCAAAATTACCATAAAATAAAATATAATAATAAATATTTAGAAATCAATAATTTCTTTTTTCAAGAGTTTAAAAAGGATAGGGGGAGGGGGTATATACTTATAAGTTCTCATAAATCAAGGACTTATATAGATATAGGGATAACCCTATGACCATCTACTATATGGTTTGTTATATTTATAACGAAAAAGAATGAATTAAAATCTTTAAAAATTATTTTTTATCACTATAAAGAAATCGAGCATCAAGGGCGCAGGCACCTTTACCTTTTTCAAATACTAAAAAAGGGTTTATATCTATTTCTAAAAAACAAGGAAATTCTATTGCTAATTGAGACATTCTTTGAAGGGTTTCAACAATCTTTTCTATATCGGCGGGTGGCTTGCCACGGAAACCTTGAAGAAGTTTATAACCTTTAATCTCTTGAACCATCCGCCAAGCAGAAGACTCCCGAATGGGACAAACTCTAAAAGAGACATCGCGAAATACTTCTACATAAATTCCACCAATTCCAAACACAATTAAAGGACCAAATTGTGGATCTCTTTTGATACCAATAATTGTTTCAATTCCCGAAGAAGCCATTGGTTGGATTAAAACACCTTCAATTTGGGCATCGGGTTTCTTACTTTTTACATTATTTAAAAGTTCTTGGAATTTAACTCTTAACTCTTCTTCATTTTCAATATCTAACATCACACCACCGACATCAGTTTTATGAAGAATATCAGGCGAAACAATCTTTAAAACACAGGGATAACCAATCTCATTTGCTTTTCTTGCTGCTTCTTCTTCATTTTTTGCCAAAGCAAAAAGTAATGTTGGAATTTTATAAGCCGAAAGTATTTCGTATCCTTCCGGTTCTAAAATCACCGGTGGGTTTCTTTGTTTCACTTTTTCTAAAACCGAAAGAACTTTCTCTTTATCCACATCTTCAAATAATCTTACCGGTGTAATTTTCTTTTCAGTCCATTCATTAAAATAACTCATCAAACTTAATGCCTTTGCTGCTGTTTCTGGAATTGGGTAATAAGGTATTTTTGCTTGTCCGAGAATTTTTATCACCTCTGAAGCATTTTGTAAAGAAAGCAAACAGCCCATTATCGGTTTCGAATATTTTGCCGATACTTCGATTACTTTATTAGCGACAACTGTTGTTTCTGCTATCTGAGTAGGTGTCCAAATCGCAATTATCGCATCTACGCTCTCCTCTGCCAAAATAATTTTTAATGCTTCAGAATATCTCTTCTCATCAGCATCACCAATTACATCTACCGGATTATTGATACTTGCTGTTGGTGGTAAAATTGCTTTTAATTTCTCTTTGGTCTTTTCGGAAAAAGATGCCAATTTTAATCCATTCCGAATACTGGCATCAGTTGCCATAATTCCCATTCCACCAGCATTAGTTAGTATTGCTACTTTCCGACCTTTTGGTAAAGGTTGACCCGAAAAGGCTTTTCCATAATCAAAAAGTTCATTAACTGTCTCAACGCGAATAATACCGCATTGTCGGAAAAAAGCATCATAGGCTTCATCGGAGCCGGCTAAAGCACCGGTATGGGTTGCTGCTGCTTTTGCTCCTTCCGGTGTCCTTCCCGATTTTATCGCCAATATTGGTTTTTTTGCCTGTTCAGTTACTCTTCGGGCAACTTCTAAAAACTTTAAAGGTGTTATCAAATCTTCTAAATATAAAAGAATTACTCTGGTCTGTTCATCCTCCATTAAATATTCCAGTAAATCATTCTCATTTACATCTGCCTTATTGCCGATAGAAATAAATTTGGAAAGACCAATATCCTCAGCTTGAGCATATTCTAAGGCAGTTAATCCTACAGCACCGCTTTGGGTAATAAAAGCAATGTTTCCCTCTTTGGGCATTACCCGTCCAAAAGTAGCATTCAATTTTATTTTCGGCTCGGTATTGATAATTCCAACACAATTAGGACCAATCAAAGTAATATTGTATTTTTGAACTAAATTTTTTATTCTATTTTCTAAAACTACTCCCCTTTCACCAATCTCTTTGAAACCGGCACTAATCACTACTATTCCTTTTACCTTTTTCTGACCACATTCTTCAATCACTTCCGGAACAAAAATTGCCGGAACCATTATTATTGCTAAATCAATTTCATCCGGAATATCTAAAATAGAAAAATATGCCTTTACTCCCATCACACTATTTGCTTTTATATTGACCGGATAAACTACTCCCCGATAGCCATTAAGTAAAATATTGGCAAAAGTAACCTGCCCAGCACTTCCTGGTGTTGTCGAGGCACCGATCACGGCTATCGACTGAGGATTGAAAATATATTTTAGGTTTTCTTTCATCCTATTTCTTTTCGGTAAATTCCATTATCAAAGTATAAACCCCTTCTTCCCATTTTGCTTTTATTGGATAACCAATTTTATAAAACAAGCGGTAGGCTCGCACATTAGTGTCTAATACATAACCAATAAAACCCTTTATCCCTTTCATTTTGGCAATCCGAATCATATATTCAAATAAAACAGTTCCTATTCCTTGATTTTGCCATTCGTCGCCTATAACAATAGCAAATTCAGCAAACCCAGTAGCCGTATCAACAATATAACGAGCAACGCCTAATATTTTTTCCTCACCGGCTTTCTTTTGAATTGCCAAAATTGCTAATTCTTTTTCATAATCAACATTAACAAACTTCTGAAGTCTCTCGTGAGGCATTGCCGTAAGATAAGAGAAAAAACGATAGTAGATAGTTTCCTTAGAAAAAGAATAAAAAAGCTCGCGCATCAATGGTTCATCCGTAGGTTTTATTGGTCGGAAAAACACTTTCAAACCGGTTTTTGTCTCTCCCCAATTTTCTAACTCTTCCGGATAGCGAGCTTGAGTCAATGGTATTTCCGGTTGGTCAGGATAAACATAATTTAACTCTTTTGCTTTTTTTAATAATTCACTCCGAAATTTAGGATGGGCAATAGAAATTAAAGCCAAAGCCCTTTCTCTAATACTTTTTCCGTGAAGATAAGCCATTCCCCATTCGGTTACTACATAATGAACATCTGCTCGGGTAGTCACTACACCAGCGCCTTCTGATAAAAAAGGAACAATTCTTGATTTTGTACCGCCTTCCCGAGTAGAAGGTAAAACAATAATTGGTTTACCATCTTTTGCCCTTGCCGCACCTCTCATAAAATCAAGTTGACCACCAAATCCCGAATAAAAACGATGACCGATAGAATCAGCACAAATTTGACCAGTTAAATCAACTTCTAATGCGGAATTTATTGCCACCATTTTTTCATTTTGAGCAATAATAAATGGGTCGTTAGTGTAATCTACTGGGTAAAATTCAAATAAGGGATTGTTGTTTAAATAATCATAAAGCTTTTTTGTTCCCATCGCAAAGGAAGCAACCACTTTTCCCGAATGCAAAGTTTTTCGTGTATTGGTAATCACCTTGGTTTCAATTAATTCAATTAAACTATCCGAAAAGACTTCGGTATGGACACCTAAATCTTTTTTATCTTTAAGAAATTCTAAAATAGCATTAGGAACACCACCATAACCAACTTGGATTGTTGAACCGTCTTCTATTAAATCAGCAACATTTTTAGCAATCCTTCTTACTATTTCCGGTGGTGCGGAAACAGTGTATTCAATTATCGGCTCTTCCGAATAAACTATATAATCAATATCATCAATATGAATAAAAGAATTACCAAAAGTTCTGGGCATATGTGGATTAATCTCGGCAATTCTAATTTGGGCTGATTCGACAGCCGGCTTGGTAATATCTACCGAAATGCCAAAACTACAATAACCATGCTCATCAGGTAAAGATACCTGAAAGAGAGCAACATCTATTGGAATTCTGCCAGTCCTAAAAAGTTTAGGTATTTCTGAAAGAAATATCGGTGTATAATCTGCCTTTCCTTCCCAGACAGCTTTCCGAACATTACTACTGATAAAAAAAGCATTGGCACGAAATCTTTGGGTTAATTCATCGTGGGTGTAGGGAGCAACTCCTAAAGTTAAAATATGAACAATTTCTACATCTTCCGCCGGTAATTGAGCCAAAGCCCGCACTAAACTCTGAGGAGTAGCACAAGCCGAGCCAATAAAAATTCTATTGCCCGACTTTATTGCTTTTATTGCTTCTTCCGGTTTTATTATTCTTTTACGCCAATCTTTAACCATAAGATTAATATAACAATTTTTTTTAAATAATCAAATTTTAAAGATTATACTCTTGAATTTTTCTTCTTAGGGTATCACGGTGAATACCCAGCAACCGAGCTGCCTGAGATATATTACCGTTACTTTTTTTTAATGCTTCTCTTATTACCTGTTTTTCAATCTCAAAGAGGTTTAAAGTGTGAAAAATTTCCTCTAAAGATGTTTCTCCTTTTCTTTCTTCTTTTTTAGTTTGTAAAAATCTCATCATACCGATAGTGGAAATTATGTGTCCTAAATCAATTTCTAAACTCCCATCACTTACCGCTCGTTCATAAGCCCTTTCCACAATGTTTCGAAAGGTACGAATATTGCTTTCAAAAATATTATTTTGATTATTCACATATTCATAAACAAGTTTAGTTAAAAACTTTAAAGCAATGGGGGAAATTAGGATATTCCGATTTTCTTTTTGATTCATCTCATTAATAAAAAATTCCGAAAGTTCTTTCACATCCTTCTCAATTACTTCCACATTTTCATTCTGATATCTTTCTTTTAAGGAAGGAACAAAGATACAATGCTGAATAAGTCGTGAATAAAAATCAGGTCTTAACCGTTCCCTTAACTCTTCCACTGTTCGATTGGTCGCGGCAATTATCCTTACATCAACTTCTATTTCGTAAGAAGCGCCTATTCTTTTTATCTTTTTATATTCTAATGCCCTTAATAATTTTATCTGAATCTCATTAGGCAATTCGCCAATTTCGTCTAAAAAAATTGTTGAATTATTGGCTGCTTCAAATATTCCTTCCCGCATACTTATTGCTCCGGTAAAAGCTCCTTTTTCATGACCAAAAAGCTCATCTTCAATCAAATTAAAATCTAAGGCATGAATATTTACCGTTAAAGGTGCTCTTTTATGAACCGCTTCGGGATCGTAACGATAACTTAGTCGGTGTAGGGCATTAGCTACCAATTCTTTCCCGACACCGCTGGAACCAAGTAAGACACAGGTAGCATCACTTATGGCAATCCTTTCAATCTCTTTTATTAAATAGGCCATGCTCCTTGAATTACCAATAACCATTTTATGATATCTTTTCCATCTCTCTTTCTTCTCTTTGTCTATCGGCAGAAGCGCCATATTTTCAATACTTCGGGCAATGGTGGGATAATATTCTCTTCCGGTTACTTCGGTAGGAACAAAAGAACATTTTCCGTAACCCGGATAAACTAAAAATTCTGTAAACTCCTTTGAATAATCAAGCCCCACTCTTAAAGAAACAAAAAGAACCGGTACGATTCTATCTAATTCTTCCCGAATTTTTAAATAGATAAGAAAACCTTGTAAAGCTACTTCATCAAAAAATTCTAAAGGGAAAAGTTGCCAATCTTCCCGTTTTAAAAATTTATTTTTCTCTTTTAGATGACTATAATCAACATCTTGAATAATCAAAGAAACAAATTCTCCTCGATTTTTTAAATACCATTCCTTTAGCTGAAAATAATCTTGAAAATAAAGAAATTCAAAATTTTGATAAATTTTTTCTTCTTTCTCTTTAATAAAATTTATCAATCCTAAATAAGCCTCTTCTAAATCATCAATCACCAAGATTAAAGGTTTTCTCATACATTAAATTTTACTCTTTTTAATTATTCCTTCAATAATACCAATTAAATCAGAAAAAACAAGAACCAGTTTTTCTTGGCGTTGAAAGCCCTTAGTAATATTTAAATATTCAAAATAATCCTCTTTTATCTCCTTTATCTCCTCTGCTAAATGACCTTTTTCAAAATCAACCTCGGTTTCCGCATCGGAATAAAAATGTAAGATAATCTTCTTCTGCCAGTCAGTGATAATTTTCTTTTCTAATACAATTGCTGCTTTCTTTTTAGCGTATTTTAAATGATCAGTAATTAAGTGGATTAAAAAATTTTCTATTTTTTTATCTAAAAAAATTTTATAACTCTCATTATCTTCAATAAAAGGATCGCAAACTTGTAGTAAGTAATATCCTTCTTTTTTAAGATAATCTTCGATATCAAAAGAATTAACCCTCTGGAACTCCATTTTTTTCTCTAAACTTTTGTTTATCTCTTTTAAATGAGCAATCAAATCAGCGATATTTTTATTATTAAAAATTTTCTTTAAAAGGGATAGGTAACTTTCCATAAAAAATTTCGGTTCCAAGGTTTCTTTCAAATATAAAATCTCTTCTTCCACTAATTTAAAATCTTCCCAAAATTTTTTTATTCGATTCTGCGCTCCCAAAATATTACCCTTCATTAAGTAGTTGTGATTTAAAGCAATAAAATCTTCAATAATTCTAATTAGTTGTGGTAAAGAACGATTTTCCAATCGCCATTTTTTATTTTTAACTTTGAGAAAAATTGGCCTCACAAATAAAACAACAAAAAGAACAAAAAATACCGATAAGAAGCTGCTTAAAAGTAGTTGTTGCTGAATTTTAGCAACATAATACTTTTTTACCATCTTTTCAATCTTTTTATCAATTTCTAAAAAGGGCAAACCTACTTGGGCACTAATATTTAAAAGGGTTATCAGCAAATCTTGGTAGCCATATAAATTTTCCATTTTTATTCGATTAGTTAATTTTTGATAATAATCCCTTTGCGTTTCCTCTAAAACTAATGAGTTGTTTAAAAAATAAAAAAGGTAATTACCATTACTAACAACCAAATCCTCTCTTTTGTCTCCATTTAAATCAAAAATCCGATATTCTTTAATCTCTTTTATCTGATAATCTTCAATAATCTTTTCGTAATAAGAAAGAGCACGATTGACAAAAAATAAACAATTATCTGCCTTAATTATAAAACCGTCTTTAAAAACTTCGCTTTCTACCTCATTAAAACTACCAAAAATTTCGATCTTTCTATTTTTGTCGTAAGCCAAAACTGAACGATTCTCTAACTTACTAATAATTATTAATCCTTCTTTTTTTAATGTTATTAAGATAAATTTCTCGTTTTTTTTAGGATAGATTTTTTTTATTTTATATTCTCTATCTAAAATAATAATTGAATCTGGGAAAAGAAGATATAATAAATTTTTATCGCCGACAAGTCCTTTAAAATCTTGCCAGTTACCTTTTAATTCCCAAAAATTTTCTTCTTCGGGAGAGAAATAAAAGATTTTATCTTTAAAAATTAAATAAAGTTCCGCTTCGCCATCAAAATTTCTGTCCCCTAAAAAATATTTCTTAATTTTGCCATCGAATTCTTTATAGTAAAGAATATCTAAATTTCTATTTAATAGTGCTAATTCTTTTTCGCCAATCGCAAGGAGATACATACCTTTTTTCCCTTCCATTAGTTCTAAATTTTTAATTCGGAAATAGAGATTAATCGGCTTCTTTTTTTTGATTTGATAAACTTTATTTTTGAAAAATCCATAAAGAAAATTTTCCACATCTTTTCGATAAACAATATCTTCCGTTTGGGAAAAAAATTTCTCCTCTTCTTTAGGAATTATATCACGAATTAAATTTTTTTTAATCTTTCGTTCATCAATTCTTTTTCCCTTTTCCCATTTTAAAAGATTGAAAAAAGGAGAAAGATTAATGATAAAAAAAAGAAGAAGAAAGTAACTATTCATAAAATTTTAGTTTATTACTGAACAATACCAAAACACTCTCTTTTTTATTCTTTTTATTAACAATTAAAAAATCTTTAATTGGAGAATCTAAATCCAAATCAGCAATGTCTTTTAATTTATTATCCAAAAGAAGAATTTGACTCGAGATAAAATTATTAAACAAAGGCACGCTTGCTTTTTGTTGGTAAGTGACTAATAAAAGTAATTCTTTATTTTTATCTTTATCATAAATAAAATCATCAATTTCTAAAAGTAAAAGATTAGCGATATTGGCGAAAGGTAGAAGTGGCTGAAAAACACGTTTTTTCTTAACAATTAATTTTCCCTTAGACCTTTTTAAAATAAATACTTCTCCCCTTTTGCCTCCGGTACTCAGAAGAATCTCCTTTTCGTTATCATTATCAACATCCGAAACCTTTACACTGCTAAAACCAAAAGAGTAAAAAGAGTCAAAAGGAAAGGTTTCTAAAATTTTACCATTTTTATAAGATAAAAAATAAAGAATCCCTTTTTCTTGATTAGCATCACTAGTAGCAATGATTAAAATACTTTCATTCACGGTATAATCAGTAATCAATAAATCTTTTAAGCTAAATTCCCATAAGGTTTTCAAATTGATGTCCCATAAAACTATTTTTTTAAGGTCTTTCTCAATACCTAAAATAAGAGTATCAAAAAGATTATTGATAAAAAAATTTTCCTTTACTACCTTTTCTAATATTAATTTAAAATTTTGGTTATAAATTTTTATTTTATTTTCTTTCTTATCACGACAACTCAAAATAATAAAGAAAGAGTTATTATCCTTTTTAAAAATGTCGAAATTTTCAATATATTCGTTTATCAATAACTTTCGATAAAGATAAAGGGTTCTATTTTTGAAAGTATATAATCCCAAACTATTACCAAAAGGAACAGCAATTATTTCTTTCTTTTGATAATTAATTTTTTGAGCATAACAGAAAGAAGTCTCTAAATAACCTAAATAGTTACCTTGAATATCAAAAATTAATGGTTTGAAAATTCCTTCGGAATAAAGAATAATTTTATTGTGATTTTCTAAAAAAAGGAGACTTCTTTTTCTATCCCACCGTGAGGAGAAAGATACTTTTGGTGGAATAAAGGAACCAATTTCATTAGTCAAAATAAATTCACCATAAAGATCAGCTTGAGAAAAGTAATAAAAAAGTAAGGATAAAACAATTACCATCTATTTTTTATTTATTCTGCCGCTACGCCAGAAATTAGCCCGATAAGTAAACCATTCACTTTTGACAACTTCTCCTTCGATCCGAAAAGCATATAAATAACCATCCCAAGATGGTATTATTAGCTTTTCTTTACTAAAAAGGAAAGAAGGTGTCTGATACAAATCTTTATCAGTAGCACAAATTTCCATTTTAAATAGTATCTTTCCATTTTCATTAAGAGCATAGAGATAGCCCATTTCGTCTAAAATAAAAATTATTTTTTTGTTATCTTTTTTAATAATTAAAGGAGTAGAAACAATTGCATCTTCTGCTTCAAAAAGGGTAATTAATTTTTCCTTATAAACGTTCAGCTTACCACCATCGTCACCAAAATAAATTTTTTCTTCCTCATCCACAATGACTTCACTCTTTATCGCATCTTCATCAGGAGTAGCGATTCTTTTTACCAACCTTCCTGTTTTCTTATTTAAAAAATATAAATAACCATCTTCACAACCGCACACGATATAATCCTTCGTAATCGTTGGTGATGGGAAAAAATCATCCCCTTCTAAAGAGTTAAATTTAAAATTAATTTTTCCCTTTGAATTTAAAGAATAAATTTGGGAGTCACAAGAGAAAATTAAATTGTTTTTTTCATCAACAGAAATATCGCCCAACTCCGAAGAAAATTTTATCTCTTTTACTTTCTTACCCAAAAGAGTGAAAAGATAAAGGCTGCCATCATCAGAAGAGATAGCAATTTTATCCGGCGGTAAAAAAGTAGGGGTATTATAGATTTCACCGGATAGTTTGTTTTTGAAAATCAATTTTCCATTTTTAGTTAAACAGTGTAAAAAAGAATCAGCTCCAAAATAGATTAAGGTGTCGACAATTAAAGGACAGCCATAAATTTTACCACCGGCAGAGAACTGAAATTTCTTTTTACCTAACAAATCAAAAGAATAAAGATTACCTTTAATATCACCAATATAAATATTATCTTCTTTATCAATTGCGCAACTACCATAAACCATATCTTCTAAATTTATTTTGCCAATAAAAAGTTCTTCAAAGATAGTAATTGTATCAGTGGTAATAAAATAATCCTTTCCAATTTTTATTTTTATTATATAATTGCCAGGTTTTTCATATTTATGTTCTGCTTCATAAATTATCCATTTTACTTCTAAGCTTTCTGTTTTCTCATCCCCCCAATCAATTTTTAGATGGGTTGGAAAATTTTTAAACTTAAAATAAAGGAAAATAGGAATATCCTTATCGCCCCAAGAAGAATAAACAAAAGAGTCAATAGGCACGCTATTGAAAAAAAGCGAAAAAAGGATTATTATCATCGGCTTGCTATTTTTGTAAAATGATTTTCTTTTATTTCTTTTAAATATTCATCAATAATTTCTTTCAATTTCTTTTGATAAAGAAAATTTCTTAAATCTTCTTGAATTTCCGAAAAAGATAAAATCCGCTCTTTCTCTTTTTTTAACATTTTTATTAAATGAAATCCTTCTTTTGACAAAATTGGTTCCGAAACCTCTCCACTATTAAGATTTTCGCAGACTTCCTTAAAAGGTGAAAAGAGAAAATCAACAATAAATTCGCCAAGATAGCCACCTTTTTCTTTTGTTTCTAAGTCATAAGAATATTCTTTTGCCAATTTAGCAAAATCCTCACCTTTCAGAATTCTATCGCGGATTTTCAAAAGTAATTTTCTAACGCGAAGGGTATCCTCTTTACTTATCGGCACTTCAATAAAAATGTGAGCAATTTTTATTTTATTTTTTGTTTCGCCTAATTTCTTTACAATATGATAACCGTATTGACTCCTAAAAGGAGAAGAAAATTCACCAATTTTTAGTCCTTTCACGACTTCTTGAAATGTTAAGGGTAAACTATCAATCCAAAATTCACCTAAATAACCTCCTTTCTCTTTGGTATTTTTATCCTCTGAAAAACTTTTACAGATTTCTTCAAAATCACCGCCACGCAATAAAATTTCATAAATTTCGCTAATTCTTCTTTGACTTTCCTTCTCCTTTTTTTCCTCTGGTAAAATTGGAGAAAAAATATGGGCAATCTCACAAACCGCCGGTCTCTTTGCTAAAGAATCCTTTATCTTTTCATAAAACTCTCTTAATTCTAATGGAGTAATAATAATATTTAAACGATTTTTTTTTGCTAACAATTTTTGAATAATTAATTCCTGACGAAGATTATTTTTTATAAATTCTTTTGCCTTTTCTAATAAAGTTTCACTTGTTAAAAGATTTTCTTTT
>JBDRVN010000047.1:0-12793 GCA_039801885.1 Caldifarciminota bacterium | reverse complement strand
TTTTTAATTATCCAAGCAATAATTTTAAAAATTAAGCCAATGATAAAGATTTGTCCCAAAAGATTGGCGAATATAAAATGAAATATCCAAATAGAAAATGTAATGATTAGTAAAAGAATAAATAAAGTTAAACCTTGTTTAGCATGATGGCAGGCAAATTCATCTTCTTTAGTAAAGATTATTGGAATAAGACCAAAGAAAGGGAAATAACTTAAAGCAGCTAATATCAAACTTTCTTTATTATTTTTTCCCATTTATATAAAATACTAAAATTTCTTTAAAAATCAATAAATAAGTTCTATTGATAAATTGTTTAATAATTTTATAATATATCTTATGAAATATTTTTCTTTGCTACTTTTAGGTTTAACTATTTTGAAATGTGGTTATACAACCCGAATTTCTTCTCATTTTGCTTATAAAAAAATTGCTTTTTCTTTTATTGAAAATAAAACATTAAAACCGATGTTGGAAGTTATTCTCACAGAAGAGTTAGAAAACTATTTTAAAAGTATCCCTCAAATAAAGTTAGTTGCCACAGAAGAATCTGAATTAATTATTTCCGGAGTAATTGAGAATTATGAAAAAAAACCAGCAGTTTACGATGCTTCCCAAAATATTAGCGAATGGCAAATAATTATTTCTTGTCAAGTAAAAGGAGAAGAAAGGGATACTGAAAAAATTGTGTTTAATAGTTTGATAACCCAATTTTTAAATTATCCTGTAGAAGAAGATGAGGAAAAGGCAGTGAGAGAGTTAATGAAAAAGATTACAAATGAAATCTATCGACAACTTTTTTCCCAATGGTAATTGAATTAAAAATTGATAAAGTTATTTTTGGTGGTTTTGGTTTAGGAGAGTATCAAGGAATAAAGGTTTTTGTCCCCTATTCTTTGCCTGAAGAAAAATTATCGGTAAAAATTAAAGAAAAGAAAAAACATTACTGGTTAGGAGAAATTTCAGAAATATTAGAGTCTTCTCCTTTTAGAGTCAAACCAAAATGTCCTGTGTTTACAAAATGTGGTGGTTGCGATTTTCAGCATGCCGATTATATCTATCAATTAATTTTAAAAAAATTATTGGTTAGTGATTGCTTAGAACATTTGGGCAATATCTTTTTCCCACCTAAAAATCCTTTGCCAGTGAATCCTTGGTATTATCGTAACAAAGTTCAAATGATGTTTGGTCAAGATAAGAATAAACCTTTAATTGGCTATTATCAAAAAAATACTCATAAAATTATTGAAACTGCTAATTGTTTCATTAATCCTTATATTTTTAACGAAATAAAAAATTATTTTACCCAATTTCTTCATAGTAGTAATTTAGAGATTTATGATGAAATTCCCAAAACTGGTAATTTAAGATTTTTGGTATTACGTAAAGGAAATAAAACCGACGAAATTTTATTAATCGTTGTTGGACGGTTTTATGAAAAAGAAATTGATAAGTTCTATGATAGTTTACCCAAAGAGATAAAAGAAAAAATAGTTGGTTTTCTTTTCAATATTAATCCTATTCCTAAAAATCGGATTCTTACCGACAATTTTTTATCAATTTTTGGTCGGGATTATTATTTTGAAGAATTACTAAATAGAAAATTTCGAGTGTCAGCAAGCTCTTTTTTCCAAAATCATTATGAAGCTACCGAACTTTTGCTCAAAAGAATTATTGAGTTAATTGAACCAGAAGAAAAGGATCGAGTTTTAGATTTATATTCCGGTGTTGGAGTTTTCGGCATTATTTTATCTTCTTATGTAAAAGAGATAGCTGGTATTGAAAGTGAAAAAAATTCTTATGAGGATGCCCTTTTTAACAAATTAATAAATGATTGTTTTAATGTAAATTTTCTTTTAGGAAAATGCGAAGAAGTTTTAGATAGTTTTAATAATATTGATAAAGCAATTTTAGACCCTCCGCGAAAAGGAATTGAAGAAAAAGTAATTGAACATTTAAAAAGAATTAAACCAAGAATTATTTTGTATGTTTCTTGTAATCCAGCAACCTTTTCTCGCGATTTAAAAAGAATTTTAGAAATTGGTTATGAAATTGAAACAATCGAACTTTTTGATATGTTTCCCCAAACTTATCATATTGAAGTATTAGGAAAGTTAGTAAGGAAACCTAATGGAATACTTAATTAAAGGGAAAATATATATCGATAATAATTTTCAAAAAGGGTATCTGCTGATTAAAGATAAAAAAATCAGTGAGATATTTTTCTCAAAAGAAATTCCTAATTATCCAATGATTGATTATGAGGATTATTATCTTTTACCGGGTTTTATTGATTCCCATATTCATCTTTTGGAATTAGGACTTTTGAACATTTTTCCTGACCTTTCCCCAATTTCTTCCCTTGGCGATCTTTTTGAGATAATTGCTGAGGCAAAAAAGAATCTTGCTTATTTCCCCTTTTTAATATTCTTTAATTTTGATTTAGAAAAAATAAAAGAAAAAAAGTATCCCAAAAGAGAAGAATTGGATAAAATTGTTGATAAGAAAATTTTAATAATTTCCCAAGTAGACGGGCATACATCAATTTTAAATACTTATGGATTGATAAAAATTTTTGATCAAAATATTGTTTCGGGAATGGAATTAGACCAGTATAAAGAACCAACTGGAATTTTACGCGGAGAAGCAAACGAAATAGTCCACAAATATTACAAAAAGAATTTACCTCTTGATATAAAAATTTTCGCCTTTCGAGAAGCGGAGAAAAATGTTATTAAAAATGGTATTACTAGTTTATGTGCGATGGTGGGCGAAGAAGAAGACAATTCTTATGAAATCCTTTTAGAAAATTTAGATAGTTTCAAAATTGAAATAATAATTTTCCCCCAGATAAAGGATATTAATAAAGTTAAAAGTTTAGGATTTAAAAGAATTGGCGGTTGTATTTTAATTGATGGTTCATTATCTTCTTATACGGCTGCTCTTTCGGAACCCTATAGTGATAACCCTAATACTTCCGGTATTCTTTATTTTACCAATGAGGAACTTTATAAATTTTTAAGAGATGCCAGTGATGAAGGATTACAAATTGCTCTCCATGCTATTGGTGATAAGGCAATTGAGCAGGTAGTTAATATTTATGAGAAATTTTTGAAAGAAAATAGTTTAAGACATCGTATTGAACATTGTGAAGTTTTAAATAATAGATTAATAAGAAAAATAAAAAAATTAAATTTAATTATCTCTTGTCAGCCCGCCTTTGAATATTATTGGGGTGGAAAGGGTAAATTGTATGAAAAAAGATTAGGAAAAAGGATAGAATTTACCAATCCCTATCGAAGTCTTCTTAACGAAAATATTATTTTGGTTGGTGGTTCTGATGCACCGATTACGTCGCCCAATCCTTTATTGGGGATTTATTCAGCCCTTAATCATCCTAATGAGAAAGAAAGAATTAGTTTAAATGAGGCAATAGATTTATTTACTAAAAATGGTGCTTACGGAGTATTTTTAGAAGATAGAAAAGGAGAAATTAAAAAAGGTTATGATGCCGATTTAGTAGTTTTAGAAGATTTACCAATCCATAATTATAATATAAAAATTAAAGCAGTTTTTAAGAAAGGTGAGATTATTTGGCAAGCTTAATGAAAAGAAGATAAAACTCTTTTAATTCGCTCTCTTCCGGTCTTTTAGTTAAATCAATAGGTAATTCTTTTAAAAATTCTAATTTTTCTTTACCAAAATTGTTAGAAATAATGTTTATCAATTTCTTTCTTCTTTGAGAAAAAATAGTTCTTAAGAATTTAAAAAAACTTTCATAATTAACATCATAAAAAGGGTTTTCACGGGGAATAATTAACATTACCATTGTTGAAACTTTTGGTGGCGGAGAAAAATATTTTCTTTCAATTACAAAAAGACTTTTTTTAATAAAAAAATTATTGGTTAAGATAGTAATTGGCGAATAGTCTTTAGTTTTTATTTTCGCTAATAACTTGAAAGCAAATTCCTTTTGAAAAGAAAGGACTGCTTTTTGAAAATTTTTACGGTATTTTAATAGCCAGAAAATAAGGGGTGTTGAAATACTAAAAGGAATATTACCAACAATTATTAAATCCTTTTTATCACTAATATCGTATTGCAAAATATCTTTACAGATTAATTCCAAATTTTCTATGTTTTTAAATTTTTCTGACAAGAGGGCAATCAATCTTTTATCAATTTCAACTCCGTAGACAAATTTTGCCTTTTTTATCAAATATTCCGTTAGAATTCCTTCACCAACACCAATTTCTAAGACAGTTTCTTCACCTTTTAATTCTAAGGAATCAACTATTCTTTGAGCAATTTTTTTATTTTTTAAAAAAACCTGGGATAAGGATTTTTTTTGTTTGATTTTTTTAATTAATTGCGAAAAGTCTTTTAGCATTTTCTTCAATTTTCTTTTCTAATTCTTTTAATTCAATTTCTAAAATTTCACTTACTTTTTGATAAATATATTTGACATAAGCAGATTCGTTCCTTTCTCCTCTTTTTGGAACGGGCGTAAGATAAGGTGCATCCGTTTCCAATAATAATCTATCTAAAGGCGTTTTCTTTAAAAGTTTTTCTAATCTTTCACTACCAAAAGTGATTACGCCAGAATAAGAAATATAAAAGCCTAAATCAATTGCTTTTTTCAAAATCTCTTCGTTGCCCGAAAAACAATGTAAAACACCTTTAAAATAATTGATTTCTTTTAATATTTCTAAACCTTCTTTATGGCTTTCTCGTAGATGAATATTCATTGGTAAATTAAATTCCTTAGCAATTTTTACGAGTTCTTTAAAAACCTTTATCTGATTTTCCCTTTGAGAATAATTCTTATAAAAATCTAAACCAATCTCACCAATGCCACAAATTTTTTCTTCTTTTAATAATTTATAAATTTCTTTAATATCTTCTTCTTTTACTCGGTCAGCCTCGTGAGGATGAATACCAATATTCCCATAAAGAATTTTATCTATTTTTATAATCTCTAAAAGTTTTTTACTGTCTTCTAAATCTATAGCGACTAAGATAATTAAGTTAACATTTTCTTTCTTTGCTCTTTCAATTACTAATAGAAGATCTTGTTTATAATCTTCTTCAGTTAAATGGGCGTGAATATCACAAAGCATTTATCTAACAATACTACCGGGAGATACATCTTTATCGGTTGTCAAAAGGGCAATTGCCTTCTCTTCGCCCACTGCTAAAAGCATACCATTAGACTCAACACCTTTAATTTTTATTGGTTGGAGATTACAAACAACAATAACATTTTTACCAATCAAATCTTTTGGTTCATAGGTATTACCAATTCCCGCAACAATCTGTCTTAACTCGGTACCAATATCTATTTCGAAAACTAATAACTTATCAGTTCCTTTTACTCTTTCACAATTGAGTACCCGACCTACTCTTAAATCAAGTTTTTTAAAATCTTCAATGGTAATTTCCATTTTTCCTCCTTTTAATTTCTTTAATTGTAATTCAATTTTTTCATCGGGGATTTTGTTAAATAATATTTCTACTTCTTTTAAAATCGGTTTTCTTAATAAAAATTCTTTTTCTAAAACATCGTCCCATTCAAACTTTTCTAAATCTAAAAAATTTCTGATTTTTTCACAAGTAAAAGGCAGGTAAGGACGAAAAAGAACTTCAATACTTTTAATTAAAGTTAAACAGTTGGCAATTGTCTTTTCACATTTCTTTAAATCGTTCTTTACACTCAACCAGGGAGCTTCGTAATCAAAATACTGGTTGCCAAAAGAAGGTAATTTCATTAATTCTTTTAAGCCATTTTTAATTTCAAAATTTTCAATAAAATTTTCTACTCTTATCTTTGTTTCTTTAATTGTTTCTAAAACTTCCTTAGCTAATTCCCAATTTTCCGGGATTTTCCCTTTTAGATTTCTTTTAATAAATAATAAAACCCGATTAATAAAATTCCCCAAAATATCAGCCAGTTCATTATTTACTTTTGTTTGGAAATCTTTCCAGGCAAAATCTACATCATTTGTTTCTGGCAAATTAATTGCCAAGGTATAACGAAGCATATCCGCCGGAAATTCTTTTAAATAGTCAATAAGCCAAACTGCCCAATTTTCTGATGTTGATAATTTTCTCCCTTCTAAATTTAAAAACTCATTTGCCGGAATATTGTAAGGAAGAATATGATCACCATGTGCCATCAACATTGCTGGCCAGATTAAAGCATGAAAAATAATATTATCTTTGCCAATAAAATGGATTAATTTTGTTTCAGGATTTAACCAGTATTCTTTCCATAAATCACCTTTATTATTTTTTTCTGCCCATTCAATTGTGGAAGAGATATAACCAATCGGCGCATCAAACCAAACATATAAAACTTTATCTTTCGCTTCTTCCAAGGGAATTTTCACTCCCCAAGGTAAATCTCGACTTATTGCTCGGTCTTCTAAACCTTGGTTTAACAATCCTAAAGAAAATTTTCTAACATTATCTTTCCAAAAATCTTTTGTTGAAAGCCATTCTTTTAAATTTTTCTGTAATCTACTTAGGGCAAAGAAATAATGGAAGGTCTTTTTTTCTACTGGTGGATTATTGCAAATTTTACATTTTGGTGAAAGCAATTGAAAAGGTTCAAGCCAACGACCACAAATTTCACATTGGTCACCCCGTGCTTTGGGATTTTGACAGAAAGGGCAAGTTCCGTAAACATATCTATCGGCTAAAAATAGCCGACAATTTTCACAGTAAAACTGGATTACCTCTTTTTTATAAATGTATCCTTTTTCATAAATCTTTAAAAAGAAATCTTGAGAGATTTTATGATGGAGAGGTAAGGAAGTTCGGGAGAAATTATCAAAGATAACTCCAAAATCTTCAAAGGCTTTTTTTATCCTTTCATAATAATAGTCAATTACTTCTTTTGGCGAGCATTTTTTCTCTAAGGCAGCAATAATGATCGGCACGCCATGTTCATCGGTGCCGCAGATATGGATACAATCTCTTTTTCTTGACTTTTGATAACGAACATAGATATCGGCCGGTAGATAACAACCGGCTAAATGACCTAAATGGATATCGCCATTCGCATAAGGCAAGGCACTGGTCACCAAAATTCTCATAGAAAAAATTATAAGAGAATAAAAGAAAAAAGTCAAAGAATTTTATTTAATATTCTCTTTCAAATCGGTAGATTGTTTTATGTAAGAAGATATGCTCCCATTCCTCTTCTAATATTGGTTTTCCCTCATAATAAAATTTTATTCCATCAATCCATTCTCCTTTATAATCTTCTTGCAAAAAAGATTTAATTAAAGTTAAACTTGTAAAATAACCGCCGGTGGAACCTTGAAAATATCCGGCTCGCCAAGAAGGGAAAGAATTATTAGAATCGGCAGAAGTAAATTCTCGTAAATCAACAATAGCAATTTTTTTATTATCCTTCTCTTCAATTTTTAAAACATTAATTAATAAACCACCAAATTCAAATCGGGATAACCGGTCAGCAATTATTTTTAATTTTTCAATTAAAGGTAGCTTTTTAGGTATCGGAACATAAAAATTTATTTCTTCTTTTTCCGCCTTTTTGTCTGCTCCATAAATAGGAAAATATTCTATCTTAATTTCTTCTTTCTTTAATCTTTGCCAAAAATAAAATACGCTTAAGATTATCACACTGATAAGGATCAGAATTAAAATTAGTCGAATATTTCTCATCTTCTCATTTTAGATTATTTTTTAGAAATATCAAATACTAAAGATTGCCTTTTTCTTTTTTATTAATTATAATTATTAAAGGTGAATTTTTTAAGTATTAAAAATATTTTTCGTTCTTTAAGATATTATAATTTTCGGCTCTATTTTAGTGGCCAAAGTATCTCTCTTGTGGGAACTTGGATACAAAGATTGGCGATGCCTTGGTTAGTCTATCGGCTAACCAATTCTCCTTTTCTTTTGGGTGCGGTTGGTTTTGTTGGTCAGGTGCCGACTTTTTTATTTACTCCTTTTGCTGGTGTTTTGGTTGACCGTTGGAATAAATATCATACTTTGGTTATCACCCAGATTTTAGCAATGTTTCAGGCTTTATTAATTTTTTTTCTTTATATTTTAAAAATTTTAACCATTTGGCAGATATTTATTTTGAGTATATTTCTGGCAGTTATCAATGCTTTTGATATGCCTTTAAGGCAGGCTTTTATTGTTGAACTAATTGACAAAAAAGAAGATTTGGGTAATGCCATTGCCTTAAATTCTTTAATGGTTAATATGGCTCGGCTTTTAGGTCCTTCTTTGGCAGGAGTATTAATCTCATTGACTAATGAAGGAATATGTTTTTTAGTGAATGCGATTAGTTATATTTTTGTTATTATCTTTCTTTTGAAAATGGAAATTGTTAATGATAAAATAGAAAATAAAAAAGAGTTTTTATCCCTTTTTAAAGATTTAAAAGAAGGTTTTCGGTATGTCTTTGGTTTCCCACCATTAAGATATATTATTCTTCTTCTGGCATTGATCAGTCTTGTTGGTATGCCTTACACAATTCTTATGCCTATTTTTGCTTCTAAGATTTTACACGGTAATGCTTATACTTTTGGATTTTTAATGGCTGGTTCGGGAATTGGTGCTTTGATTGCTGGTCTTTACCTTGCTTCTCGAAAAACGGTTTTAGGTTTAGGAAGAATTCTTGCTTTTTCGCCAATAATCTTTGGATGCGGTTTAATCCTTTTTTCTCTTTCGCGAAATTTTTTACTCTCCTTTTTGATGATGATTGTTACTGGTTTTGGAATGATTTTAAATATGACCGGTAGCAATACTTTATTACAGACAATTATTGAAGATGATAAAAGAGGAAGGGTAATGAGTTTTTATACGATGGCATTTATTGGTATTGCTCCTTTTGGCAGTCTTTTAGCAGGAACATTAGCAAGTATTATTGGCGCTCCCAATCTTTCTGGTTCTCATTAAACTTTTTTTATCTTACAGACAAAAAATCCTTCACATTCATTATAATGGGGATAAATCCTTATACATTTTTTTAATTCTTCATTTTTAAATCCTTCCCATTCAATTATTCCTGCGCAGGTTTTTACTCCTGGGATATTTATCTCTTCTAAAATAACATCCTCATATTTATTTAAAAGAAAATTTATTACTCCTTCGTTCTCTTCGGGTGCAAAAGTGCAGGTGGAATAAACCAAGGTTCCCCTTTTTTTAAGACTTTTGAAAGCCGAGATAATTAAATTCTTTTGGGTTTTTGCCATTTTATTAATATAGAATTCATTCCAGTGGTTTAGGACTTCATAATTTTTACTAATTGTGCCTTCGCTACTACAAGGAGCATCTAAAAGGACTTTATCAAAATATTCAAAAAAGAGATTGCCAAATCTTTCACCGTGAAGATTAGTAATTACAACATTTAGAGAACCCATTCGGTCAATATTTCCAGTTAGAGCTTTTAATCGATCAATACTTATGTCATTGGCAACAACTAAACCGGTATTTTCCATTAATGCTGAAATTAAAGTTGTTTTAGAACCGGGAGCAGCAGTTAAATCTAATACTTTTTCATATTTCTTTGGTTCCAAAACAATTGGTGGAATCATGGAAGCCATATCTTGGACATAGATATAACCCAAAAAATGTTCTAAAGTATTGCCAATAGAGATTTCATCCCTTTCACTCTTTAACTTAAAGGCATAGGGATAAAAAGGAACTTGCTCACAATCATACTTTTCTGTAATCTCTTTCCTATCTTGTTCGTTTGCCTTTAAGGGATTTATTCTTATATAAATTTTTGCTCTCTTTTGTAAATACTCTAAAAAAAGATTAAAATCGGGGATAATTTTTTCGTATCTTAAAATAAATTCTTTAGGAAGTTTCAAATTGCTGCCAGCCTTTTAAGGGCGGAAATCTTTTCTTCTCTACCAATTTTACTTTCTTTTATTGCCTTTTCTAAAAGATTGATTGTTAGTTCGTAATCTTTTCTTATGATGGGATAAGGATGGCCATCTTTACCACCATGGGCATAAGAGAAAATTCTTACATCCCGAAAACTAATATTTTCATTATAAACCAAATGGGAAATCAAGGTTAATGCCCTTATTGTCTTCTCCCCTATTCCTTGTAAACTAATTAAAGATAAAAAATCTTTTGGCTTCTCTTGGTATATTTTTGTCAATTTTTTATGTAATCTTTCTAAAGAAAAATCTTCAATTATTACTGGATGTTCTCTGGGTAATTTTAGACTGAGAACATAAGATAAATCTTTTATATTTTTTTCTGGTTGTCTTTGGGAGATTTCTGAGATAGTTTTTCTTATATTCTCATTCTCATAGGCAACCAAATTTAATACTTTTTTATGAGATTTTAAAGAGACAACTGCCTTATGGGGTTCGCAGACATAACTTTTTAACTCTTTTGAATGCCAATGGTATCTTCTTGCCAAAGAAGTATTAGAATTCATTCCTTGCTGGATAACAACCCATTCACCATCTTTTGTCGCAAAAATTGTATGGTGATATAAAGAATAACCATCTTGTAAGGCAACCGAATCAATTTTCGCAGTCGTTTTGGAAGCAAAGATTAAAGGAGAAGTATCTATTCCCAATTTATTGCCGATTTCATCCAACTCGTTAGGAGTATTTAATGCCGTCTTTCCTTTACCACCGGCAATAATTATCTCTTTTAAAGATAATTCTCTTACTGCCTGTTTCAATGCCGCACAAACAGTTGTTGTCAATCCTGATGAATGCCAATCAAAACCTAAAACACAACCAAGTGCCTGAAACCAAAAAGGGTCAGAAAGTTTCTCTAAAAGAAAACTCGGTTCTTTCTCCATTAAAAAAAGTTCAATAATCTTTATTCCCAATCTCACCATCAAAGAGAATAACCATCTTGGTGCCTCGCCATAATGTAAAGGAAGTTCACATATTCTTGGCATCTTCTTATTTTAATTTGAATTTTCAAAAAAGTCAAAATATAATATAATTTATGAAACTTAAAGGTGTTTTATTATATTCCGGTGGATTAGATTCTACTTTGGCTGGTCTTATTTGTGAGAAGTTGGATATAGAAATTTATCCCTATCATTTAAAAACACCTTTTTGTAAATGTCCGAAAACTTGTGATAACAAGATTTCATTTTTAAAAAATATTAAACTATCTTTTGCTGGTATTGATTACATAAAGGAAGTAATTTTTCAGCCAAAATATGGTTATGGTCGAGGAATGAACCCTTGTATTGATTGTCGGATATATCTTTTTAAAAAGGCAAAGAAATATTTGGAAGAAATAAAGGGCGATTTACTAATTACCGGTGAAGTTTTATCCCAAAGACCAAAAAGCCAATACCTTCATCAATTAATAATAATTGAAAAAGAAGCCGATGTGAAAGGGATTGTTTTAAGACCATTATCAGCAAAATTATTACCGCCAACTATTTTTGAAGAGAAAGGCTTAATTGATAGAGAAAAACTTTACGGAATAAAAGGAAGGCAAAGAAAAGAACAGATAAGATTACTACAAGAATTTGGTATTTTAGAAGTTCCGCCAACATCTTGTGGTTGTTTATTAGTTGATGAAAATTTCTCAAAAAGATTAAAAGATTTTAAAGAGAACTTAAAAAAAGATTTTGATTTATTAGATATTGAGATTTTAAAGATTGGTCGCCATTTTCGGATTTTGGGTAAAAAATATGTGATTGGTCGAAATAAAGAAGAGAACGAGAGATTAATAAAAATTGGCGAAGTTAAAAATTACTTTTTAGTAATTCCGAAAGATTTTAATGCTCCCGTTTTACTTTCATCCGAAAACGAGATTCAAGATAAGGCTTTTTGGTTAATCACTGCCTATTCCAAAGATAAAAGAAAAGAATTCACTTGCCTTATCAAAAAAGGCAAAGAGATAATAAAAGAAGAAAAAATCACCATTGCCAGCACACCCAAAAGAGAAGATTTCCAGGTTTATAAGATATAAAAATTCACCTTGACATTTTAAAAAACTTTGCTATCTTTTAGTAGGTGTTGAAAAATAAAAAAGAGGAAAAATGAGAAACAAATATTTTTTATTATTTTTTGGTTTATTAATTATTCTTATTTTCAATGCTTGTCAAACTCAAAAAGTTAACAAAATAATAATTCCCAAGGAAGGGCTTCAGTTTGTTAGTGAAGATGGCAAGGTCTTATTTCTAATGAAAGCAACCGAATATGGCGGTTCTTTATTTATTTATAATAACCAAGGAAAACGGATTTGTGGGATTACTGCTTTTATATATGGCGGCACTTTTGGAATTGCTAATAACGAAGGGGAATTAGTCGCCTCAATGGCTGCTGCTCAATATGGTGGCGATTTTGGGGTTTCTAATAATGAGAGAAGAGTAGTTGCCGGAATGGGTGCTACTAAAAATGATGGTGGATTAGCAATCTGGAACAATAAAGGAGAGATAATTTTTAAACAACCAAAATAATTAAACTACAAACAATAGAATATATATAGTGGTGGTTTAATAATTTTTGGATAATAAAATGAGATTTTTTAACACATCTTTTTTCTCTCCTTTTTAAAATTATTTTGTCAATAATAAAAAAAGTAGTAATCTTTTGGACTCCTTTTTCACAAAGCCCCTGGCTTTGATTCCCTTAATATAAATAAAAGGGAGAAATTTAAGCGAGCAAGAGCAAGGCACTTGCCCACCTTAATTTAATATCTAAATGTCAATAATAAAAAAAGTGGTAACCTTTTTGCCTTGTTATCCGTTATATATATAAGGGAAAATATAAAAAGGAGAGATTATGAAGTTGTATTTAAGTGAAGAAAAGAAAGA
>JBDRVN010000046.1:0-13200 GCA_039801885.1 Caldifarciminota bacterium | reverse complement strand
CGTAATTATTTCTGAATAAATAGATTCTATTTCCAGGATTAAAAAGGATATCCAAGTAATCGTCATTATTGTAATCAAAAAAGGCACAACAGGCACCTAATCCACCGGAGACATTTATTCCCAATTCTCTTGCGACATCCCGAAACCTAATCTCTTGGGCAAAGATTACTAAACAAAATAGCAAGATTAATAATTTTCTCATTTTTTTCTTTTATCTAAAAATCAATTAATTATTACTATCTTTCTTGTTATCTTTTCTTTACCCTCAATTTTTAAGAAGTAGATACCTTTTTTCATTTTAGGAAAAGATAGGATTTCGCCGCCTTTTAAACTTCTTTTCTCTTTAGCAACAATTCTTCCAGTAATATCAGAAATAGTAATAGAATAAACGCTTGATTCATTTATCCGCAATTTATTATCTTTAGAAATTTCTTCTTTTAATCCAACTAAACCAGTATAAAAGATAAAGAAGCCTCCGTAAGTAGTGCAATAACCATATTCATCTTCTTTTGACCAAACATCAGTAACACTTCCACCATAACCAAATTTTGCTTTTAAATCATAATAGCCATACAATCTTGGGTTTTGACCAGCATCAGTTTTGATTGCGTTAAAGAGATTATCACTGCCGCAAAAGACCACTTCCCTTCCAATATGGACATCTTCTACCAAACCTTCAAAATCAACTGTTCCAATAATTTGCGGAGAAGAAGGATTAGCAATATTTATTAAATGAACTCCCGCATCCCAATCAGCAACCGCAATTATTGGTACATAACCAAATTTATCAACTCCCCGACATTGATTTGGTGTCGTATATTCGGTTATCAAAATTGGGTTTTGTAAATCTCTAATATTTAAAATTCCCAAATCCTGAAATGTTTGTTGTGTGCCACCCATTGGGTCATAACCACCTGCCATTAATAATAGTGAGTCATATTTAGAAATTTCTAAGGCTGCCCAAGTTGACCAATAATAAGAACCTACTTCTCTTATATTTCTTGGGTCTCTCACATTTAAAATCTTTAAATAGGTTTGACCACTTAATGCCAAGGGAACAAATGCCAAAGTATCTTCTACATAAAATTGATTACCACCCGCATAACCTCGCCACATCCTTGTTCCAACCCATTGCGGATTATTGGGATTGGAAACATCAACAATTGCTAAATAACAAAACCAAGGATAACCACGAACAATTAGATAGATATAATTATTTTGATAGAACATACCACCGATACCTGCAGCCCAACTTCCCGATGGTATTGATTCTAAATATTTATCATACCAAGCAATTTCCATTATCTTGTTTTGCTGCGAGATATCTAAAATCCTTAAACAACCATAACCATCATAGAGATAAGCAAGATTATTGTGAACTGTTAAATAATATGGATTTCCTAAATAGACATAATAGTTAATAAGTTGGGGATTATAAGGGTAGGTAATATCATAAAGAGTGGCACCGGCTAATGCCTGGTTATAAAGTCTTCTTCGGACAAGATCAAAAGAAACCGCAGTTGAACGAACATTTATTTGAGCAATTAATGCCGGATTAGCAGGATTAGAGACATTGTAAATTGCTAAACCGTTCATATTACTTACATAAGCATATATCGTATCACCAAAATTTATCACATTCACATTTTGCACTTCTAATAAATCTGTTGGATTGGCAATTAATCTTGGATTTCTCGGATCAGCAATGTTAATAATATAAAAACCGTAATATCTTGCTCCGACATAAGCAAAAGTATCTTTTATACAGAATCTCATTCCCCTTCGGACATTGCCACCAAGATAAGAAACAATTGTTGGATTTAATGGATTTTTAATATTGTAAATAATAAAACCAGCAGTATCTCCTGGAGCATAATTGGTAACATAAGCCAAGGTGTCTTTAATATTAACATCCATTAACCAATCAAAAGTGGCTTCATTAGCAACAATTCTTGGATTTAATGGGTCAGCAATATTAACAACATAGAGACCACCAGCACGAGTAGTAATAAAGGCAAAACTATCTTTTAAAGCAATTCCAGTTGCTCCCCAACCAAATTGAGGATTAGAAGTAGGGTGATTAAAAGGAAGATAAAGACTCTTTATCCAACGAGCTTGGCTAATATTACTAAAATTAAAGATTACTAAACCGATATCGGCACTGGCACAATAGATTAAAGTATCTCTAATCTCAAAATCAAAGATATAACCCGGACCAGAGACCTCGCCAACTTTCACTAAACTCTCTTGGCAAGAAAAGATATAAAAACCACCACCGGAAGAATAAAGGATATGGTTTTGATAAGGCTTTACCTGCCAACCGCTCATATTCACATAGCCACCAGCAAGATTATATTCACCGAGAAGAGAAAGATTAAGGGATTCTCGTTTTGGGACAGAAAAAATTTTTTCATTAGTTATTGATAAAGGAGAAGAAGAAAAGCAGGGATTTAACATTATCGGTTGATAAGGAACTTGATTTTCCGTTAGAAGACCTTGATTAAAATCAATATTTAAATTAAATAAAAATAAAATAGTTAAGAATAGATTCATTTTTCCTCCTTTTTTAAATTAACTTCTTTACCTTTTTGCCAATAATATTCAAATCCGGCTTTCATCAATGTTATCAAAGCAGGATGGTTAAGATAAAAAATAACCACATCCTCTTCATCTTCTCCCAACAAAGAGAATGTGGCGCTCTTCTCATCAATCACCGTCATATTCATCGGTAAATAATCAATAACCCTTGCCTTTTCTCCATTTTTTATTAATTTTTTAATATAAGGAAATATATCAGGGTCATTAAAGAAGCTTTTTTCATAAAGACAATAAACTTTAACATTATTTTTTAATGCTACCATCTCCATATTATAGGACTTCTCCAACCTTTCTTTTGTTTTCTTTAAAATATATTTACAGAAAATCAAAACTTCCTTTTTAGCATTCTTTAACAAGGAGATTAAATATTCCCTTCCCGATTCTCCTTTTATCACTTCAATAAATTCCAAAGATTTCTTCTTATTTTCCCTTTGTTTATAAATTTTTTCTAACTCTTTTATCAAAGAAAACTTATTTTTCAACTCTTTTTCTTCTTTTTCTAAAAGATAACGAAGTCCAATATTGGGCGGAAGACAAGAATAATATTTTATCTTTCCCTTCTTTTCCGTACACAATCCTAAATCAATCAATCTTTTTAAAATAAGATAAATCTGGGGACGAGGAACCGATACCATTTCTGCTAAATCCGATACCTTTGCTTTATCTACCTTTAATAAAGCACTATAAACTTCTGCCTCATAATTTGTTAAACCAAAATTTTTTAATATCGCAAATAATTTCTTATCCATATTGTTAGTATAATAAAAACTAACAAAAAGTCAAATTGTTTATATCAGCCGACCAAGGCGATATTTTAAAATTAGGTTAACAAATTTTTCTTTGGTAAAAGGGCTTTTGTTAAAATAAAAGAGATGGCTATCGCATTGACAATCACTACAACCAAAATCTTTGATAAAAGCGTTAGCAATTTTCTTTATATCTTTTGCCAAAAGACATTCTAAATTTTGGGAAGTTCTGATTGGTATTGGTTTTAAATTGGTTAAATAATTTATTAAATAGTCAATATGCCATCTTTTCTTCTTATCTCTTTGTAAATGTCTTTCTATTCTTTTACTTAAATTATTCATTGCCTTACCAACATAGATATAAAAGCCTTTTTTAAATTTTATCTTTTTTAATTTACCAATAGAAATTTTCTTTGCTCTTTTTAACTCTCCAACAATCAAATAAACTCCCCTATCTTTTGCTTCCTTTTTAAATATTTTCCAAGGGATTTTTAGTTCCCTAATAAATTGATAATTTAATTCTTCATCTACTTTTAGACTAATCGCCTTAATTTTTATTTTATCCTTCAATTGGTAAAGGGTTTGGGAAAAAGAAAAATCGGTATGAAAATCCGGTAGAAAATAGAAAACCTTTGGTGAATAAACAATAAATAATACCATACCTTTATTTTTACTTAGAAAAGATAAATGTCTTTTTCCTCTTTCGGTGGGCGCATCAGGAAACATTGCCAGTCTATCTTTAAATAAAGTAACTGATTTAACTTCTAAATATATTTTTTTATTCTTTCTTTTTAAAAGAAAATCTATTCGGTGATTATTAACTTTTACTTCTCTTTTTATTATTCTAAAATCCCTTAAACTTCTTATCTTCTTCTCTTTAATCAGTTTTTCAACAATTTTGTTAGTATAATTGGTATGTAATAAAACAAATTGATTATCCTTTTTAACACCATAGACCACATAAGGTAAATTATCTTTTTCATTAGATTTTTTAAGATATAAAATTCGATTAGTTAATAAAAGCTCCCAAAGCCTTCCGGGATTAGGTAAGTAGGCTTTCACTTTTTTGCTGTTTATAAGACATTCACAAGTAAAACGATTCAATCTTTTAAGGAATTTACCACTAATAAAATTCATTAAAGATATTCTATCTCTTCTTTTTCTTATTTTCAACTTCTTGAAAATTTATTATAATTTATTATAATTTTATCCTTATGAAAATTATTGTTTGTATAAAAAGTTGTCCGGAAACAGCGGAATCTGATATTAAATTAACTCCTGATAAAAAAGATATTATCCGCGAGAAATTAGTTTACACGATAAACGAAGCCGATAATTATGCCTTAGAGACTGCCTTGGTTTTTAAAGAGAAATATGGTGGTGAAATTACTTTAATTACTTTCGGTGATAAGAAAAGTGACGAAATATTAAGGATGGGCTTTGCCAAAGGTGCTGATTACGGAATTAGGATTGAGGAAGAAAAAGAGATAAAAGACCCTTTATTAATTGCCCAAATTTTAGCCTCAGTAATTAAAAACCTCAGTTTTGATTTGATTTTAACCGGTGTCACAAGTAGTGATAACAATTACGGAATTACTAATATTGCTTTGGCAAGATATTTAAACCTTCCTTTTACTACCTTAGTTAAAAAAGTTGAAAAGGAAGATAATTTTTTATTAATTGAAAGAGAATTGGAAGGTGGTTTAATTGAAAAGAGAAAAATAAAACTTCCATCTCTTTTGACAATCCAAACTGGTATTTATCCATTAAGATATGCTTCAATCTTGGCAATCAAAAGAGCAACCAGTAAAGAGATTAAATTGATAAAATTATCCGAACTTAATTGGGAAATGAAAGAAAATATCTCCTTAAAAGAATATTTTATTCCGAAAAGCGAAAGAGAGACAGTATTTATTAAAGGAAGCGAAGATGAAATTACTGATAATTTAATAAAAATATTAAAAGAAAAAGGGATATTATGAAAGAGATAATTGTTTTTATTGAACATCGCTTTTCGGAAATATTATCTAATAGTTATGATGCCTTAGGTTTTGCTTATGAATGGCAAAAATTATATGGCGGTGAAATTTCTTGTTTGGTTTTAACTTCCGAAGGAAAAAAAGATATTTTTAATAATTTAAAAGATACGGTAAATAAAATCTATTTACTCAAAAATAATCTTTTAGAAAATTACCATCCGGAATTATATTTAAAAGCCCTTAAAGATTTCTTAAAAGAAAAAAATAATTATCTATTTATTTTCGGACAAACAGGCAATACCTATGAACTGGCACCTTCTTTGGCAGTCGAACTTTCTGTTCCAATACTTACTGATATTAATGGAATAGAAAAAGATAACAATCAAATCAATTTTATCCGTTATTTTTATGGTGGCAAGGTTTCAGGAAAAATTAATATTGCTGATTTTGATAAAAAACCCTTAATTCTAACTATTCAAACCGGTAGTTTTAAATTTGAAAAAAAAGAGATAAATTCAGAAATAATGGAAAAAGAGATAAGTTTAGATATTGAGAAAAATATTGAAATTTTAGAATATAAAAAAGAAGAGACGGGCGAAGTTGATATCACCAAGGCAGATATTGTCATTGGTATTGGTCGAGGATTAAGGGATAAGAAAAATTTACCAATGGTAGAAGAGTTGGCAAAGAAATTAAAAGGAGTTTTAGCCGGTTCCCGACCAGCGATTGATGCTGGTTGGTTATCAAAGGATCGCCAAATAGGTTCATCAGGGAAAACTGTCAAGCCCAAACTATATCTCGCCTTAGGAATTTCTGGTGCCTTTCAACATATTGTTGGTATGAAAAATTCTGATTTAATAATTGCCATAAATAAGGATCCAAATGCTCCGATTTTTTCGGTCAGTCATTACGGAATTGTTGAAGATTTGATAAAAGTTGTCCCTGCCTTTTTAAAAAAATTGTAATATTATTTTATAAGTCTTTTCCTAAATAATAAATAATAGGTAAAGAATTAATAAAATTATAACTGCCAATAAGGTTATTCGCATATCTTTATTTTAAGGAAAATTATTAGGAAGTCAAAATTACAAAAGGGCAGGGCTTTTCTGCCCTGCCCCAAGGAGGCGATAGAGAGGAGGAGGGGAAATGAGAATATTATAAATAATTATAACTAAAATTAATAAAAAGTCAACCTTGAATTATAAAAATAAATCTTTATAATTTTCTATGAGGAAAATATCTATTATCATTTTAATTCTCACAATTTTATCCTTTCTTATCGGCAGTTATTTTTATCCTAAAATGCCAGAAAAAATAGCAAGCCATTGGAACCAGTATGGTGAAGTAGATGGTTATTCCAATAAATTTTGGGGAATCTTTCTCATTCCTTTTATCCTTCTTTTAATGTTTCTTCTTTATCTTCTCATTCCTAAAATTGACCCCTTAAAAAATAACATCATAAAATTTATTAATTATTATGATACTTTCTTTTTAATATTTTTTATCTTCTTAATTGCGGTTTATCTTTTTATGCTTTTATGGAATATAAATATCAAAATTAATCCTAACCGATTTTTCCCGATTGGTTTAGGAATCCTTTTTATATATGTTGGTATCTTACTGAAATACGCCCAGAGGAATTGGTTTGTTGGAATAAGAACACCTTGGACATTAAGTAGTGATTATGTCTGGCAGAAAACCCATTTATTAGGAAGTAAACTTTTTATATTTGCTGGAATTATTAGTCTTTTTGGCTTTTTCTTTTTAAGATATTCCTATCTCTTTGTTTTAATTCCGATCATTAGTTTTTCTCTTTTTTTAATTATCTATTCCTATTTCCTTTATCAAAAAGAAGCAAGATGAAAGTTATCGGCATAGATATTGGTGCGGCAAACACAAAAGGCGTTTTATTTGATAAAGAGAAAAAAGAAATTATCGATTACCAAGTTTTGCCAACCGAATTCCAGCCCAAAAAAGTTAGTCAAATAATTATTGAGAAATTAAAAGATAAAAATAATTACCCAATTATTACCACCGGTGTAGGCAGAAATTTAATTGAACATCAGGCTTCTCTTACGGAAATTACCGCCATTGCCAAGGGAATAAATTTCTTATCTTCGGAGGTAAGAACAATTATTGATATTGGTGGCGAAGATATTAAAATTATTAAAATTGATAACAAAGGGAAAGTGATTGATTTTATTATGAATGACCGCTGTGCTTCGGGAACCGGTCGATTTTTTGCTAACCTTACAAAAGCCTTAAAAATTACCTTTGAAGAATTCAACAGAAAAGTCTTAGAATACAAAAATCCTTCACTAATTTCCCATTTATGTGTAGTGATGGTCGAATCTGAGGTTCTTTCAAAAATTTACCAAGGCGAAGAAATCAGCGATGTGCTTTTTGGTGTTTGTTTAGCGGTTGCCAAAAGAATTGTTAGTTTGGCACAAGGAATAAAAATTGAAAAGAAAATTGCCCTTACTGGTGGCGGTGCTAAAAATCTTGGATTAAAAAAGGCATTAGAAATCCTTTTGGGTGAAGAATTAAATATTCCTAAAGAACCTTTAATTGTTGCTGCCTTAGGAGCAGCTTTGGCTTTTGATGGATAAAATATTTGTTGATAAAATATTAATTTTAGATTTTGGCGGACAATATACCCATTTGATTAGTAGGAGAATAAGAGAACTGGGAGTTTATACCGAAATTTTGCCAGGAAATATATCCTTTTCCAAAATAGCAAAGAATAATTTTAAAGGCATCATCTTATCCGGTGGACCTTCTTCGGTTTATAAAAAGGATTCGCCAAAAGTTGATAAAGAAATTTTAAAAAAGGGAATTCCGATTTTAGGCATCTGCTATGGCCATCAGTTAATTGCCTATCTTTTGGGCGGTAAGATTGAAAAAGGGAAAGCCGGAGAATATGGTTTAACAGAATTAAGAATTATTAAGAAAAGTCCTTTATTTAAAGGTTTAGCAAAAAAAGAGATAGTCTGGATGAATCATCGGGATGTCGTAAAAACTTTACCAAAAGATTTTGAAATTATTGCTGAAACCGAATATTCTAAAATTGCTGCCTATCAAAATTTAGAAAAGAAAATCTTTGGTGTCCAATTCCATCCCGAAGTCTCGCACACTAAAAAGGGAAAAGAGATATTGAAAAATTTTGTATTCAAAATCTGCCAAGTTAAAAAGGAATGGCAAACAAAAAGAATGATAGAAATAATAAAAAGGGAAATAAAAAATGAAATTGGCAATAAGAAAGCTATTCTTGCTCTTTCTGGTGGTATTGATTCGCTCGTGGCAGCAATTTTAGTAAATAGTGTGATTAAAAATAATCTTCTTTCTGTTTATGTTGATACCGGCTTAATGCGGAAGGAAGATAAAGAGATAATCAAAAGATTTTCCCGAGAATATAAATTTAAGTTAAAAATAATTAACGCCCAAAAGGAATTTTTCAAAAATCTAAAAGGAATAGTAAATCCGGAAGAAAAAAGAAAAATAATTGGCAAAATATTTATTAAGATTTTTGAAAGGATAGCAAAAAAAATGAATTGCGATATTTTAATTCAGGGAACTATCTATTCCGATAGGATTGAAAGTGGCCAAACAAAATATTCTTCAAAGATAAAGTCCCATCATAATGTTGGTGGATTGCCAAAAAGAAGTTTTTTAAAAATTTATGAACCCTTAAGAAATCTCTACAAAGATGAAGTAAGAAATATCGCCAAGATATTAAGAATACCCAAAGAAATAATCAAAAGGCATGTCTTCCCTGGTCCGGGTTTCGCAGTAAGAATTATTGGCGAAGTAACTCCCAAAAAAGTAGCAATTGTCAAAAAAGCAACAGAAATTATTGAAGAAGAATTAAAAAAGGTGGGTTATTACCATAAGGTTTGGATGGCTTTTCCGGTATTGTTATCAATAAAATCGGTTGGTATTCAAGGAGATAAAAGAAGTTATAAATACCCAATTGTGATAAGAATTGTTGAATCACAAGATGCGATGACCGCCAACTTTACAAAAATCCCTTATTCTATCTTAGAAAAAATTTCTCAGAGATTAACAAACGAAATAAAAGAGATTAACCGAGTTGTTTATGATATTACTAATAAACCACCAGCAACAATGGAATGGGAATAATTTATTCTAAAAGGAAGGAACGGACAAAATTTAGGGCTTCATCTAAATTGGAAGAAATTATTAAATATTATTCAAGATATTTTATATATCTTAAATAATCTTTATCAAATAGTGATTTTATATAATCATATTTATTTTTTTTATGTAATTGGTTAAAGCATCTTACCACTTATAAGAAGAGCAATAGCCAAAAAGCATAATAATCTAAAATTATAACTGAGAAATTAGAAAAATTCTCGTCTAAATGGATTAAACCAAACAATTCTGGTTTTCTAAGAAAATAAAAACCATTAATACCATAACTATGATTTTTCTGTATTATTGTATATTTACATTTTTATGTTTCTTTTAAGAAATTGAAACAATTTTTAAAAGTTTGCTTATCAAAATAATATAAACTTCTTCATTATTGGTTTATGAGATTTCTCTGATCTATCTTAATATACTTTTTTTCTTTTGGATCTCTAAACCCACGCATAAAACCTTATACCATTTTTATTTAATAATTTGGTTTGCAAAAATCATTCTTGCTAAAATATTTCTTTTTTTAACTCTTCAACATCTTAATCGCGTCGCAAGTAATAAAACAAGAGACATCATCTTGTTTTCAAGAGTACCTATAAGAATAAATCTGAACCTCAAAAAACTTTAATCAAAAAGTCTATTGTATCTAGATAATTAAAGTAAAAAATTTCTGGTGTAACTTAGTTTTTTAAAAAATTTCATCAAAAATTTCTTATTTATTAACTGCGCATAAACAAATGTTTCTTTATGTTTCGTAAATTTAATATACTGGATAAAAATCTTCTTTTTTTATTTCCATATTACCTAAATACATTTCCAATTGCTCCTTAACTTAATTTTGATCGCAAACAATTCTTTTTCTTTACCCAATCCAGTTTTTTAATGTAATTATAATATTTTCTCTTATATTTATTTTATAGTTCTTTAAAAACGCTTATTTTGAGAAACTCATTAAATAATTTCAAGGTATTCCTTATCTTAATATTCCTATTAACCTGGTAACCATGTTTTAATACATTTATTATCCTTATAATTTGACAAATATTTTTTTTTTTTTATAATTTTAAAAAATATGAGTATTAAAAGGGAGGTTAATATGGTGAAATACATTATCATTAGCTTTATATCAATTTTACTTGTAACCCAAGTGTGGGCAAATCTTGACACTACTAAATTAAACGAATACAATGAAGGCTTTAAATATGGACAAATCGCTGCTCGTAATGAATTTCGCTATCAATACCGATATTGTTTTTCATCTACTCTTGGTTGTTGTAGCGGGACTATCATTCCTCTTTCCATTTACGCTATTAGCGAAGGTGAACTGCTAAAAGGCTCAGCGTTATTATTATCTACTACTATCTTAATACCTTTCGTAATATATAGGTACTGGGACATGCCAAGTTCTAATGTATACAAAGGTAAATCTGAGGAATATAATGATGGTTATTATGATGGATACAAATATGAATTTAGGAAAACTAAAAACAAAGTATTATTAACAATTATCGCTACCCAACTTGCTTCTGCTTTAATTGTTACTTATATTGCTTTAACATCAAGTAGGTAAAAATATGAAATTTAGATTATTTATTTTAGTAATTTTTATTGTTAATAGTTTTGTTTTTATATTTGGTAAAAATATACCATCTCCAGAGGAAATCAAAAGAATTGATTGGGTTAATGTAACTACCGGCGGTGGTTGTCTATCTGGACCCGGTAAAACTAAGGTAGAAATTATAAGGGAAGCACCAAACCCTTCGGAAATTTGTTTACTAAGATCTATGGCTTGCCTTCTTAGCCTTGCTAATCCAAGCAGTGTTATAATACCTGAAAGGAAACGTTATTCTACTTTTTTTCGACTAAACGGTGACGATAGTCTAATCTTCAAAGGTTTGAAAGCAAATTATTTTTCAGGTTATTATCAATCAACAGACACTTTGCGAAATATAATTTCTCTTGTTCCCTCTGCTTTACAAAAACTCAATGAATTTGATTTAACAATGAAAAAGGTTCGCTTAATAAATAATATTAGTGGGTATCTTCAAATTGGAGCGGTAATTCCTCTAATTTCAGGAATAGTTATTGCATTAACCAATTCAGAAAGTAAAATTGGGCTTCCCTTAATAATAGGCGGGATATCTATATATACCATCGGATACGGGCTTGAAATTATTGGGGAGTATCAAAATGCTTCGGCTTTCAAAAATCTTTATGAGAGCATCCAGCTTTTTAATAAAGAAAGAAGCCTTAGATAAAAAATAATCAAAATTTTATAAGACGTTATTTAAATTCATAAATAAATGATAAAAAGAACCAATTATTCTAAAAGGAAGGAACGGACAAAATTTAGGGCTTCATCTAAATTGGTAAAAACATAAGTCTCTTCGTCTTTTATCCTTTCTTCCCTTTCTTTGATAATCTTTCCCTTATCAAAAGTTGCTTCAATTATCCGGTCAATTTCCTTCATCATCTCTTCAAAATCTTCTTCGCTCTCCTCTTTCCAAGGTTCCAATTCTTCATCAATTCCTTTTGCCTGTTCTTGGGCAGAAATCCTACTTAATAAAGCAAGGATTCTACTCATCACTTTTAATTGCTGTTTTTGAGACTCGTTAGAAGGAACCGGTGGCAACTTCGGATAACGAATCCTAACAATCCAGCCGTTCTCAACCTTCTCAATTTCGCAAACCTTGTTATAATTAAATAATCTAAACATATAAAATTATAACCTAAAAATTTAAATTATCAATGATAACTAATTTAACTGATTTATTAATCCATTTCTTTTAGCATCCAACCGATAACTGAGCGGTGATAAAAATTAAAAAAACAACTAAATCCAAATAGATAGATTAGAATTTTAAAACCATACTTTATTAACCAAAATTAACCAAAATTCAATGAGAAAGTTTTTAACAAGCCCATCACCATCTCCACTCTACACCAAAGTGCTTATTAGGTCTATTATTAATAACCTTATTAAAGCGAACAATAAAGCACAATTGAAAACGAACGATAATACCTTTATTAAAGGTAATATTAATACCCTTATTAAGCCTTAAAACAAGGCATTTAATAAGAGAGTGATAAAGACACTTATCAAGACGAATAAAAGAGATAGGAGGGAGCCGTTCCCTATCTTTAATACCAATTTAAAATAAGTATTTAAAAATCAAATACTTAGAAAGAATTTTTCCTTTTAAATTTTTTGCATAAGATGCAAATTTTTAATTATTCTATTTTCAATAATTTCTCTTGACAAAAAGGAATTTTTTTGTTATATTTATTATTTATAATAAAAAGGAGGGAAAGATGAAAAGGTATTTTTCTATTATTTTATTACCTTTTTTTATTTTTAGTTTAGAAAACATCAATTTTCCTAAGGATGAGCAGGTTTCAGCAGTTCCTGATGTTTCTAAGACCGACCAGATTTCTATTCCTCTTCTTTTAAACTATCAAGGAAAACTTACTGACCCTATTGGTAATCCTGTTAGAGATTCTACATATTCAATAACTTTTCGGCTATTTACAACACCAACGGGTGGAAATGCCTTTTGGACTGAAACCCAAACTATTCAGACAAGGGGTGGTTTGTTTCATACCTTATTAGGAAGTGTTAATCCAATTACATCATTACCTTTAGATGGTAATTGTTATTTAGAGATGCAAGTAAATCCCAATCCACCAATGTCACCAAGAATTAGAATTGTCAG
>JBDRVN010000045.1:0-14019 GCA_039801885.1 Caldifarciminota bacterium | reverse complement strand
AGTTTTATAGTATTTATTTTTGTAATAAAATCATTAGAAAGTAATTAAAAGAAAAAATAATATTAAAGATATAATATAACTTCACTCTTTTTCTTATTGACTTGAAAGATTTTATTATGTATGATTTAAAGTTATGATAAATAAAAACTTAAAAGGAGGATATATGAATATAAATTATTTTATAAAACTTTTTATTCTATTAATTTTGGGAATAATATCAATAAATTTTGGTTATACTCCTTACTCCTTTCGTTATCGGGCAACTGCTTTCTTGTTCTATGATGATTTCGACCTTATCCTTGACCCAGCAAGAATCCCTTGGGTAAAAGGAACAAGAATTTTTACCAATCTCTCTAATCTTATCACCCAAGAAGAAAAAATAGTTGCCAATTATTCAGAAAATACTTTTCTTATCGGTGTCTCAACTGATTATCTAAATTTTATTTATCCCGCATTGGTTTATGATTTCTATTCTTTAAAAGAACCACTTATGACCAATTTAAAAGATAGAGAAGGAAATCCTATCTACGGAGAAGGAAAAGAGGTAGTAACCGAATGGCAAGATATTGATAATAATGGCTCTTACGACTACAAAATTGTTAGAGAAAGAGAAGAGAAAGCAGAAAGAGAAGAAAAGAGAAACGACTTTTATATTGGTCTGGCTAAAAAATTCGGTTCTCTCTCTTTGGGAATTGGCTATTTCCAAACAGGAATAAAATCTTCAATCTTGACTCCTGAATACAATTACCAATGGTTTCAAACCGATTATTCAATAATAAATAATCAATTCACCTTTGGTGAAACTATTAAATTCTCAGGGAAATCAACAAATAATAATCTTTCTCATCGTTTTCTTTTAAGTTCTTCTAAGGAATTAGGGATGTTTAAATTGGGACTTTTATTGGGAATGGAAGCAACTAATTTTGAGGAAAGTAATAATTTATCAGGAGAATGGACTGAAGTTCGCTCTCAAACAGATTTTGACCGTAGCTTTTATCTTTCTAACTCTTCTTTACCTTATAAAGGTTTAAGAATTCCCATAGATTTTTATCTTTTCCATTCTTATGAAAGAGAAAAAGAGGTTGTTGGCTATGAAGGAAGGTATTTCTTAACTTTTAGTTTCGCAAATTCCAAATTAGATGAAGGATTTGTAAAAGAAGAAGAGACTTCCTACACATCTCTTGCTCCTGGAATTTTCTTCAGAAAGGATAGCCTAATTGAAGAAAAGAAGGGAAAAAGAAAAGAAAATTTAATAAAGATCGCTACCCATCAACTATTCTTTCCCGCAGAAAAATTCTCCTTTGGTTTTGGGTGTGAATTGTTTTATAAAAGTTCTGTTGATTCTACTGGTTCTATTGCTTCTCAATTCAGTTTTAGTTCTTTTGATAATCAGGATAACCAATCTAATCGCCAAGATAGTTCGGTAGAAGCCTATTCCGAATACGGCTTTTCTAATAAGAAAACAGGCATTAATTTTGGCTTTACGATTCCAATTGGTTTTGAATATAAACCAATAAATTGGTTTATCTTACGGATGGGTTCTCGTTATACCTGGCAGAAACAAGATAAAACAACCGTTGAAAAAATGACTTCCTTTAAGCCAAGAAAGAAAATAATAACTTATGGTGACGGAACAAAAAGAGAAACTGTGGAATGGACTCGAGAGAAAGAAGGAACAAAGGAAGATTTTAAGGAGATTATTAATTCTACTACCTTTACTTATGGTATTGGAATAACGCCAAAAGAGTTTATCTCTATTGACCTTACTGGTTTTGGAGAATTGTTAAATTTAGCAAATTGGAAAATTTCTATTGTATTTAAATTTTAGGAGGAAAAAATGAAAAGAATTATTTTATTTTTTTTAATTTCTTACTTTCTATTTTTTATCTCTTGTAAAGAGAAAAATCCTTTTGAGGTTGATACTGATTTGCCAAAAGAAACCGGTGCCGGTAATCTACCAAAAGTTATTGCTACTTATCCGGAAAACCGCTCCTGTCTTTACGACGAAGACCAAAATACCGCAGGAATTCAAGCAGTAGTCATTATCACTTTTTCCGATTATATGGATGAAACAACGATAAATAGAGATGCTATTACTATTCTTAATACAACAACCCTTTCAACTTTCTCACCGGATACAATATTTTACAATAATGCGGCTCGCAGTTTATACATAAAATCAGATAATTGGTCAGGTTCTTCGGCATTTCTTTTATCTTTAAAAGCAGATAAGATAAAGAATAAATTTGGCAAGCCCTTAGATGGTGATGCAGATAACCAAGAAGACGGTGCTCCTTATGATGATTTCCTATTAACCTTCTGGACAAGCGGCTCTTTGCCGGATAGTTGTGTTGATATATTGCCACCAAAAATAACTTCTCTTTCTCCTGATACCCAAAGAATTACTAATCCCCTACCTCAAATCTCAATATCTTTCAGTAAAAATATTGATACTTCAACACTGAATATAACTACAATAAAATTACTGAGTGAAGATGGCACATCTCTTCCTGTTAATATTAATAAAAATCCAAGATGGTTATCTTTTTCACCTCGGGAATCTTTAATATGGGGAAAAATTTATACCTTTAAACTTATTGCCAATGAGATAAAAGCCGAAAGTGTTAAGGGATGTCCAAACTATATTTTAAAATTAGATAGTGATAATGACGGTCCAGAAGTAGAAGAACCTGATTTTTCTTCCTATTTTCTATTAGATACAATCGCACCACCGACTGTTGAACAGGTAATAAGAGAAAACGATAACTTTGTGGTTAGATTTTCAACCCTGATGGATGAAAATTCCCTTTCCGAAGAGAGAGTAAAAGGCTTTGACTTCCAAGGCTATAACCCCGGAAGAATAGTTATTCTAACCGAAAATAATAAAACTACCCTTTATTATTATTTCCTTCGACCGGTTGAAGGAAGAATTAAGATTTTTATTTCCCGCGATTGCCTTTCCAAAAATGGAAGAAAATTGGATGCCAATGGTAATGGAATTGGTGGCGAAATCTTTGACGACTATTGGAATATGTAATATAATATTGACTTTTATAAGAAATTAATTTATAATCCCTTGTAAAAATTGAAAGGGAGGTATTATGGTAAAAAAAATGTTTTATTTTGTATTTCTGATTGGTTATTTATTCTCTTATAGCATTGTTGATTACACTGATGTCCCTTATGCGACAAAAGGGAATAATAGCCCAAAAATTTTCTCTACCCCCTTTTTATGGGATTCTATTTTGCACGTAGTTTTCTTAAAAAGTGATGGTATCTATTATGGAAAAAGCACAAATTTTGGTAATAATTGGGAAGTAAGCCAATTTGTTTCTTCTTCTCGCGCAAGAAATCCAGGAATTTATCTTTCACCAAATCGCTATCGGAATTTAGTATGGGAAAAAGATACTTTTAATAACTCAGAAATCTTTTATTATTGTTTAGATATCAGAATGCTGCCGATTAATGTTAGCGAGACACCAGGAAAATCCTATTCACCTTCCTTAACAGTTGATAACCAGACATCTCTGGGAAATGTTCATATTGTTTTTGCTGATTCTTCTTTTGGTAAATCAAGGATTTATTATCGGAAATGGAATTTTCAATCTTTAAGCGATACCTTTCAAATTACCAATTTTGATAGTTTGGGACTTTTTGACCATACTAATCCAACAATTGGTATTTTTGATAATAATAGAATTTATGTCTTTTGGCAGGCTTATTCTTCCGAAGTTCCTTATCCTTACCGAATTATGTGCCGTTATTTAGAAAATGATACCTGGCGCCAACCTTTTACTATCTTTGGCTCCGAAGAACTATTAGCCCATCCTACTTGTGATTTTACTAATAATGACGAAGGATTTTCAATTGGCTTTGAGGATTATCATATCGGTAATGGAATTCCTGATTGCCGTTTTCTTGGCGGAAATGGTGGTGGTTATCCAACACCTGATTCTTCTACTTACCCAACCCTTTCAACAATTGGCGGTGTTTGGAGTTATCTTGCCTGGATGGAAGGAGAAAGGGATATCTACCTACATTTTTATTATTTTATGACTGGCTGGTATTATTCTGGCAGTTTACCAAGAAATGAAAAGGTAAGATATCCAAGTTTTTATGGTGCCAATTTGGTTTGGACTGAAGGCGATACCGCTCCTTATAAAGTAATGTATCATAATTTTGGTTATCCAATTGGTATTAAAGAAGAGAAAGAAAAACCAATTACCATTACTAAAAATTTATATAACCAAAATTTAATTTATGATAAAGAAGGTAGACTGGTTAATATTAATAAAATTAATAAAATAAGAACAGGTATTTACTTTGTAAAGGATAAAAATAGATTTAGAAAAGTTATAAAATTTTAATCTTCCTTCAATTATCTGATTCTTCTAAGAGATAAACTAATTTTGCTGTTTTCAATATTTTTATTGTTGATTTTTTAAAAAAACATATTTACAATAAACTATAAAATTTTATAATAATGTTAAATATTATCTTCATTCCCAAATTTTCTAAAAAAACTTTATCTCTCTTTCTTTAAATTATGGTGAAACTACCACCACTTATCTTCGAAAATCCATCAGTTACTACGAAGGGTTTATTATCCAAAGAAATTTAGCTATCCCCAAAAATTTTCTTGATACCTTATTTTCTCATTTGAAAAAAACAATCTTTTTAGAAAGGTTTGATTATAATCCAATTCCTAAATATCTCCAAGAGAAGGTAAGTTATCAAATGGAAAAGTTTGATTTTTTAGACTTGGAAAGAATAAGCAATATCTTAGAAAAAGAGTTTGTTCCTGAGATTATAAAAATTTTGGATGCCGCAAAAGAAATTAGGGCAAGAGAGTTCGTCACAAGTGAAGAAAGGATAAATTTTTTAACTACCAAGGCAAAAGAGATTGGTGTCACTGCTGATGATATTGAGAGGGTTTTAAATGCTGCTTATATCTTTGTTCCTTTTATAAATGGATATTCTTTAACAAGAGAAAAAGATTTAATAACTGTTAAGTTAAATGGTGGCTTAATCTGGTATCATATCTCAATGCGTTTTTCACCACCAAAGGTTATTCCGATTATAAAGAAATCAACATCGGTTTTTGGTTCTGGTGTTATAAAAAGCACATACCTTTGGGGAGGTAGAATTATTTCTGCCGAAGAATATGCCCAATATTCGGCAATGAGTGCCTTCTTGAAAAACTTAGAAGTCTTAACAAAAGAGATACCTGATTTTAGATTATCAAGTGATATTATTTCCACTTACAAGAATGAAATAACCTTTCATTTAGGAAACAAAGAAGGGATAAAGGTTGATGATAAGTTTAACATTGTTGAATTTTATGAAGATGAGCAGGGAATAAAAAGACCAAAGAATGTTGGCTATTGTTTAGTAAGCAAGGTTGGTAATAATAAAGTTGATAGAAATAACTATTCAATTGCCAAAAGATATTTAGGAAAAAGTGAAGCGGGAATGACCTTATTAGAAAGACCAAGATTGCCAATAGATATTCTCCTTCGTTTTGTAGTCCTCAAAGAAAAATTTGGAGTTGATTTAGAGTTTGCTTACAATATTGGCAGATATTTTTATTTTCCCCAATTCTTTACTAATTTTAATTTAATGCTTGGGCCAGAAAAAGAAACAGATAGCCTGGAAATTAAAGAGTTTGGTTTTGGCTTGATTAAGAAGTTTAACTTCTATATGTTATCTTTTGGTTTAGAAGGCAAAGGAAAAATTACTAAAGAAGGAATAAAACCAGAAGGAAAGGGAATTTTAGAATTCTTCCTCTTGGCTGACCTAAAATTGGGTGGTAAAGTTGGCTACGATGGTGATCTCAATTATGGTTTCCATATAAGTTATAATCCACCAACTTTGCCATTTGACCCATTTGCTATATTTAGAGGATTATTTGGATTATAATTAAAAAGGAGGAATTATGAGAAAAGATCTCATAAAACAGATTTATGCTTATGTAATTTGTGTTATTGCTCTTGGTTGTGGTATGATTTTTCTCTGTGTGGGAATATATGGAATATTTAAAATTGCTTATCCAGAACTTACTATGCCTTCTTGGGAATGGAAAAAGATAGCCACATTCCAAAGTTTCAAAAGTGAATGGGAAAAAGAAGAAAAGACACCAAAATTAACCGATGAGGAATTAAGAATTCGTTGGCAAGATGCAAAAGAGATTGCAATAAAAAGTGAAAAAAGGGATGGGATTCAAAATATTATTTATATGCTTATCTGTTTTGTTATTGTCATTCCGATTTTTTTAATTCATTGGAAATTGGCAAAAAAGTTAGGAAAAACCGAAGTTTTAAAAAAGGAGGAATTATGAGAAAAATAAAAACCTTAACATTTATTTTATTTAGTTTAATTTTAATTATTTATTGTGCGAAAAAACCAATGGTGCCGGCAACTGGTGAGGCAAGTTTTGTTGAAACCTATTCACCAGCCGAAGTTGTTATTTTAGCAACCGGTGTTGGTAAGAATTTAGTTGAGGCGGAAAAGGATGCCCGTTATCAAGCAGTCCATTTTGTCCTTCTTGGCGGAACTGATCCAATATTACAAAGAGAAGATGAGAAAGTAAGATTTGAGGGAATTAAAGAACTCGTACTAAATAAGGATTCGGTTGTCAAATTTATCAGTTGGGAGGATGATAAATACCAAAAAAGAACCAAACTGGCTGATGGAAGATTAAAGATAAGTAAATTGATGAGGGTGAATAAAAGAATTTTAACCGAATACTTAGTAAGTAAAGGAGTAATTAAGGCAGTAGAAGAAATCTCCGAAGAGATCGGCACTCCCTTTGTAATGGTTATTCCACAAGTAAGTAAAGATGAGAGTCCGATTGAGAAATTACAAACAAGTTTCTTGCATCGAAAGGCAGCACAGATTATTGAGTCTTTTTTGACCGCGAGAAAATATAATGTGAGTGTTCCTGATGCCACTGTTCAGATTAACGAAATTGTTTCGGCTTTAGGTGAAGAGAAAAAAATAAAAGAAGATATCTCTTATTTATATGCTTTAACAATCGGTTCCGATATCTATATTACTTTTACCGTTGATATTACCAGTGGTCGTTATGGAACAAAAAAGGCATCGGTAGGCGTAAGAATTTATGAAACAACCACCGGCCGACTTTTAGGAACTGAAACCGGTTATAGTCCGGAAGTTGCCACCACTTCTGACCAAGTAGTTTTAGAAAGTGCTTTAAATGATTGTATGGATAGGGTATTATCAAGGATGACAAATTATTGGAAAGACGATATCAAATATGGACTCCAATATAAAATTGTTATCAAATTCCCAACCGGTATCTCTTCCGAAAGATTAGAAAAGATGCAATTTGCCCTTTTAGATATGTTAAAAGAAGGAGTGAATAAAAGTAAAGAAAATATTGTTTCAGAAAGAACCATTGATTTACTAGTCTGGGCAAAAAGGGATAAATTTTCCGAAGCAAGGTCAATTTATTCTTATCTAAAAGATAGATTTACTAATGCTTTCCCCGGTTATACTTTAAGCCGAATTACCTTAAACCGAAAACTTCTCGTTTGCGAAGTAAAAAAAGGATAAAAGAGTTTAATTAACTTTTTGGACTTACAATATATAAAACATTATCTAATGGAATAACCGCTTCTTTTTGTTTTTTTAGTTCTTCAGGCAAATTATCAACATTAAACTTAACACCAACCGCTTTTATACAGTTATCTTTTATTGTATAACCTTCACATTCACAATAGCCACCAGATTTTAAATAAATTATCGGCATAATTTTAACCCTTATAAGGTGGTAAATTACATCTTAATGGCTTATCTGTTCTTAAACCTAAAGCATAGTCGGCTTGTAAGACTTTATGTATTTCTCTTGAACCTTCATAAATCTGGGCACCTTTCGCATTTCGATAAAATCTTTCCACCGGATATTCATCAGAAAAACCATAGGCACCGTGAATTTGAACGGCATTGGATGCTGCCCTTTCCGCTGCTTCACAGGCATAATATTTTGCCATTGAAGTCTCTCTTGTATTTCTTATCCCTTGATTTTTTAACCAACCTGCCTTTAAATATAAAAGCCGAGAGATTTCATAATCCACTGCCATTTGAGATATCATCTCTTTTATTAATTGATGATAACCAATCGGCATACCAAAGGTTTTTCTCTCATTAGCATATTTTACTGAATAGTCTAAACAAGCCCTAATTAATCCAGTAGCACCAGCTGCAACTGTATATCTTCCTTGGTCAATAGCAAACATCGCAATCTTGAAACCTTCTCCCTCTTCTCCTAAGAGATTTTCTTTTGGTACTTCTACATCGGTAAGGGAAATCGAACCAGTATTTCCAGCCCTAATTCCTAATTTATTATGAATTGTTGCTGTCTCCAATCCTTTCATTCCTCTTTCTACAATAAAAGCACTAATTCCGGAATGGTCTCTTCTCTTTTTCTTTTCTAAATCAGTCCAGGCAAAGATAATAAAATGGTCAGCAACATCGGCTAAACTGATCCACATCTTTTCGCCATTTAAAATATAATAATCGCCTTTCTTTTCCGCCTTCGTTTCAATTGCTACCACATCACTACCAGCATTAGGTTCGGTTAACCCAAAAGTAGCAATTTTTTCACCCCTTGCCTGCGGAATTAAATATTTTTTCTTCTGTTCTTCATTACCCCAAGTAAGCAATGTTAAACTATTTAATCCAATATGAACCGAAAGGATTACCCTCAGAGAAGTATCAACATATTCCAATTCTTCACAAACAAGTCCCAAAGTGATATAATCACAATAAGCACCACCATATTCCTCAGGAATTGTTAAACCCAAAAGACCTAATTCAGCCATTTTTTTTAGAATATTTCTATCAAAAGTTTGGGCGCGGTCTAAATCCCTAATCTTTGGTAAAATCTCTTTTTGGGCAAAATCTCTTGCTATTCTTTGAATCATTAACTGTTCTTCGGTAAAAGAAAAGTCAATCATACTTCCTCCTTTAAAACCCTTTTAAATATTTCTTTCACATTTCTTAATAAATATTTCAAATTAAAGTATTTATTTAACTCCTCTTCGTTTAAATATTTTCTTATCTCTTTATCTTCTTTAATAACTTCTAAGAAACTTCTATCTTTCTCCATTACTAAAAAAGAAAGTCTTTGCACCAAGTCATAAGCTAAACTTCTTTTTAATCCCTTTTTCATTAATAAAATTAACAAAAGCGAAGAATAGTATAATTCTTTTGCTTTTAAAATATTTTCTTTCATCTTATCTTCATTTATTTTTAGATTACTAAAAATAAAAATCATCTTTTCAATAATATAATGTAAAAGAATTAAAGTGTGGGGAAAAACTATTCTTTCATTTGCTGAATTTGTCAAATCCCTTTCGTGCCACAGCGAGATATTTTCTAAGGCAGGAAAAATTAAACTTCTAATATATCTTGACAAACTCACTATTCTTTCGCATAAAATTGGGTTTCTTTTGTGAGGCATTGCCGAAGAGCCTTTTTGCTTTTCTAAGAAAGGTTCACTCACTTCATCAATTTCGCTTCTTTGTAAATTTCTAATTTCGGTAGCAACCCTTTCAAAAGAAGAAGCAACGATAGCACAGATAGTAATTAAATAAGCATATCTATCCCGCGGAACAATCTGAGTAGAAACTGTCTCAACTTTTAGATTCAACTTTTTTAAAACTTCTTTTTCTACTTCTGGATTTAAAGTAGAATAGGTACCTACCGCTCCAGATATTTTTCCGTAAGAAATCTCTTCTTTTGCTCTTTCTAATCTCACGATATTTCTATCTATTTCACAGTAAAAAGAGAGCATTTTTAAACCAAAAGTAATTGGCTCAGCAAAAATTCCATGGGTTCTGCCCATCATTACTAAATTTTCATATTTTAATGCCAGATTTTTAATTATCTCTTTTAATTTTTTTAAAGAGTTAATAATTATCTCTATCCCATCCCTTAGTTGTAATGCCCAAGCCGTATCAACAATATCGTAAGAAGTTAGCCCATAATGTAAATAACTTTTTGCTTTTTCATCCGATAGATGATTTTCAATAGATTTCAAAAAGGCAATAACATCGTGACCGGTTTCTTTTTCTAATTCTTTTATCTCTGATAGCGAAAAACTTGCCTTCTTTATCTCTTTGGCGCATTCCTTTGGTATTACTCCTAATTCTCCTTGGACTTCGGCAACAGTCTTTTCTACCAACAACCAATATTCAAAACGCTTATCCTCCTTCCACAATTCTACCATCTCTTTTGTTAAATATCTCTCAATCATATTAGAAACGATAATGGATTCTTATCTTTTCACCCCTTCTTTCAATAATCAATTTTATACTATTACCTCGAAAACTATCTATCTTATTTTTTAAATCATTAGCACTGGTAATTTTTTCATCTTGAAAACTTAAAATTGCATCGCCCACATCCAAACCTAATGCCTCCGCAAAACTATTTTCTTCTATTTTTAAAATAACTGCTCCGTAATTTGTCTGTAAAGAATATTTCTTTTTAAGATAATTATCAATATCGCTCACTTCTATTCCCCATCTCTCAATCTTAATTTTTATTATCTCTTTCTTTTGTTTTGCTTGTTTCTTTGCCCTTTCAATAAATTCTTTAACTCGGTTAATTGGAATAGCAAAGCCAACACCTTCGCTACCACCCGCATGGGAGAAAATAAAAGTATTTATGCCAATAACTTCTCCTAAAACATTTACCAAAGGTCCACCGGAATTTCCCGGATTAATTGCTGCATCGGTTTGAATCATATTTTTATATTCCCGACCGGTTTGGGAAGCCCTTATTTCTCGGCTCACTGCCGAAATCACACCCACGGTTACTGTTGGTTTTGTATCTTCAATCAAAAAACCAAAAGGATTACCTAAGGCGATAACCCATTCGCCAATTAATAAATCATCAGAATTTCCTAATTTAGCATAAGGTAAATCCTTGCCATTTATTTTCAATAACGCCAAATCTTCTTCGCTATCAATATCAATAATTTCGGCATCAAAAGAACGACCATCAGGAAGAGAAACTTTAATTTCAGTTGCCATCTCTACCACATGGGCATTAGTCACAATATAACCATTGGGGTCAATAATCACACCGCTTCCCAAACCTTTTATCTCTTGTTTGTATCTTCTTTGCGGTAAGAAATCTCTAAAAAAGTCCCGCCAGAAATCATCAAGAAAGGGCGAAGAGAAGGGCGAATAAGTAACAATCCTTGTCTGAGTAACGGCAATGGAAACGACTGCGGGGCTAACTTTATTGGCACTTAAAACAATTGCGTTTACTCTTTGATTATTAATCTTTTCTTCTAATTCACTAACTAAAACTAATTTTTCTTTCGGAAAATCTAAGGAATTTTGTTTAGTAAAGAAATAGCGATAAGTAAAGCCAATCAAAATACCCAAAATAATACCTACAAGAAGAAGTATAAAATAAATAATTTTTCTCATAGTTAAATTTTAATCAAAGAGTTATTAAAATCAAGAGAATTCTTCACTGGTATCTTCTTTTAAAGATTTTCCGGTATGATAGATAAAAACATCCTCTAAGGTTGGCTCTAAATTTACAACCGACAGAATTTTACACTTTTTATTATTCAATATTGATAAGACATCATTCAAGATTGCTTCAGTATCTTTACAGATAAACTTGGCTGTCCAAATGCCATTTTCACTAAACATAGTAAAATTCTCAACACCAGAAATTTTTTGGAAATCTTCCTTTTCAATAAAACCTAAAAATCTTATTTCTAAAACATCTTTATGGGGAATTGATTCTTTAAATTCTTCCGGTGTTTTTACATCAATAATCTTTCCATTATGAATAAAGGCAATCCGCTCACAAAGTTCATCGGCTTCGTCCATATAATGGGTAGTTAATAAAATTGTCTTTTTTCCTTTTTTTACCAATTCTTCTTTGATAAAATTTCTAATAAACCGGGCAAAAGCCGGGTCTAATCCCAAAGTTGGTTCATCCAAAAGTAAGATTTTTGGGTCGTGTAATAATGCCCTTGCTAAAGATAATTTTTGCTTCATTCCCGAAGAATATTTTTCTACCCGTTCATCAGCAACATCTTTCAATTCTAAAAGTTCTAAAAGATAGTCAATCCTTTTATCTCTTTCTTTTCCGGAAAGCCCGTATAAAGCAGCAAAGAAACGAAGATTATCAATGGCTGATAATTTCCAATATAATGTCCTTTCGCCACTCGTTAATAAACCAATATTCTCGCGAGCAAAATTGGGATTTTTAGAAATATCTTTTCCAAAGATTTTTATCTCTCCTTTATCAGGAATTAATAAAGTAGCAATACATCTTACCAAGGTTGTCTTTCCGGCACCGTTAGGACCAAGAAGTCCAAACAATTCGCCATCATAAATAGTTAAAAAAATATCATCCAAAGCAATTTTTTCCCTTCTTTCTTTCTTAAAAAGATACCTAACTACCGATGTCCTTCTTCTAAACTTTTTTGTTACGCCAATTACTTCAATTGCCGGATTCATATTTCAATATCTTTTCAATTAACTCTTTCATTAAATTGGCTGATTTCTCCCAAGTAAAATTTTTTGCCCAATCTATTGCCTTTTTACTCATCTCTTCCCTTAAATTATCATTTACTAATAAAATTCTCATCTTTTCTGCTAAGATATGAACACCGCCATAGGGATAGAAAAAACCCGTTTCACCGTCAATTACTGTCTCTTTTAAACCCGGTGTCTGAGCAGAAATTACTGGCGTGCCACAAGCATTTGCTTCCATCACAATAAGTCCCCAACCTTCTTTTATTGAATTCTCAACAAGAAATAATGAACGTTGATAAATATCAATCTTTTCTTCTTCTGATATATAACCAGTAAACTCAATAATATCTGTTAGATTCAATTTTTTAACTAATCTCATTAACCTTTCTTTATCATCTCCTTCACCAACAATTAGAACTTTAAAATTATCAATATTTCTTTCTTTCAATATCTTAACCGCATAAATAAGATGGTGGATGGATTTATATTTTTTTAGGCGACCGACATGACAGATAATTCTTTCTCTTTTTTTAGAAAAATCCGGTTTATATCTATCCAAATCAATGCCTGGTGGAATAACATAAATTTTCTCTTCTATCTCTTTATTATTCTTAAAGAGTCTCAATAAATCCTCTTTTGTGCTTTGGGATAAACAGGCAAAATAGTTATTCTTATAAACTAAAGATATCAAAGATTCCGTAAGATAAACATAAGAACCAAAGAAAATATTTGTTTCCGAAAATATCGCCTTACGAAAAAGATGCATTACCAAAGCCAAAACCGGAATTTTCTTTTTTAGAAAATAAGGTGAGTAAAAAGGGATTTTATTCAAATCATCAATCACCAAATCAAAATTATATTTATCAACAATTTCATTAATATTTTTATAAACAGAAAAGTTAAAAGTCCATTTATTGCCAATCCGGATAATTCTTATTCCCTCTATCTCTTCCTCTTCTTTGCTTTCCGGAAATCTTTCTGCCAAATAAGTTATTTCATGCTCTTTTATCCTTCTAAAAATCTCATAGGCATAAATTTCTGCTCCACCAGCAAGAGGATTTTTCGGACATCGCCAATTAATTAAAAGAATTTTAGGCATAATAAGAGAAATAAAATGGGTCGTGCAGGACTCGAACCTGCGGCCACCTGATTAAAAATCAGGTGCTCTACCAGCCTGAGCTAACGACCCTTTTTAGAATTATAATCAAAGTTAAATAAAAGTCAAGGATATATATAGTAAATGTGTTAAGAGAGTATCCTCTAAAATATAAATTTTATTATTTTCTGGTAATTTTTAGAGGAGAGTTTTAAAAAGTAAATACCTCTTGGAATCCTCTCTTTCTTTCTATCTAAAATTAAAATAACTTTTTGGGCAGGCTTTACATAATAATTTTTTATTAACCTGCCAGAAAGATTGTAAATCTCAATTTCTAAATCATCTCCTAAATTATCAATATTTAACCTAATCTCATCTTTCATTAAGTTT
>JBDRVN010000044.1:0-14076 GCA_039801885.1 Caldifarciminota bacterium | reverse complement strand
AATCTACTGGCTTTCAGATAATTATCTTTAATCCACTTCCAGATAGTTTTAGGCGAAACATCTAAGAAATAGGCAACCTGACTTACTTTTAAAATTCCCAAATTCTTTATCTTATCTTTCTCTTCATCAGTTAAATACAACTTCATAATCTCTCCTTTTTATATTTTCCTTACATATATATAACGGATAAGAAGGCAAAAAGGTTACCACCTTTTTTAACAAATCTTGCGACAGATTGGGATACCTATTTTCATCAGCAGAATTTATAATTTGAGCCAAGTCAAAAAGTCTAATTGGATAAATATTTAGGCATATTTAAAATTATTGACTTTATTTAATAGATGATTATACTTATTAAATATGTTTAAAAAGGAGGAACCGATGAAAAGGGTTTTAATTCTTTTAATGTTTTTTATTTTTCTTATTCCATTAATCTCTTTTTCTCAAAAAAAGGTATTAAGTGAAAAGGATATTCAAAAAATAATTATTACCGAGTATAAAGACGCCCAGATTGATAAATTGGAAAAGAAACAAGAAGATAGTAATATCTTTTATTATGCTGATATTACTTTTGAGAATAAGAAATTAACTTTAAAAATTGATGGAAAAACCGGTAAAATAGTTGAGAAGAAGGAAAATTTAACACCAGTTGATATCAAGGCAATGGAATTGGTAAAATCAATTTTGGATGGCGAGATTGTTAATTGGTCAAAGGAAGTTGAAGAAGAAGAAATAACTTACTATTTTGAAATGAAGGATAATAAAGGAATAATAAAAAATATTGAAATTAGTATTAGTTGGGAAGTTGAAGAAGAGGAAGAATAAAAAATAATAAAAATAAATGGAGGAAAAAATGAAGAAGTTAATTATTCTTTTATTTTTTATTATCTTCTCTGCTTTTAGCGGAGAGATTACAAAAAAACTTGATTTTCCTTTAAGTGCCCTTTCTTTAACTCAAAAAGATGGTTATACGGTTGTTGATTTATTTGATGCTCCTTATTACGAAGGTCCTTTGGGTTCACCCCAGATTCCAGTAATTCCTATTTCTTGTGTTATTCCACCAAATGCTTATTTAAAAGATGTTGAGATATTAGAAATTAACGAAGTAAAAATTCCTGGTGAATATTTATTATATCCTATCCAATATGGTCAAACCTGGTCAATTAATCAAGAGAAGAAAGAGTTTGTTTTACCAAAAGAAGAATATTATTCATTAAATAAAATCTATCCCGAAAAAGTGATTGATTATCTAAATACTGGAAATAAAGGTGGGTTTAAAATTGGTAGTTTCTTAGTATTTCCTATTCGTTATTTACCGGCAAAGAGAGAGTTGTATTTTATTACTTCTTTAAAAGTAAAGATTGTTTACGAAGAGAAAAATATTCCAATAAAAAGAATTTCACCTTTTAAAAAACAACTACTTTTATCAAGTATTTACCGAATGGTCATAAATCCTGAAGATGGTAATAGATTTTCGCCTTATATTGAAAATAGTTTAGGTAAAAAAGGAAGTTTATATTTACCACCCGGTTATTATGAATATGTAATTATTACACCAAATATGTTTGTTCCGGCTTGTTCTTCTTTATTATCTTGGCGGAATAAACAAGGTTATCCAAGCACAGTAATGACAATTGAAGAAATTCAAAGTAGTTATCCCGGTAGAGATTTGCCCGAAAAAATGAGGAATTTTATAAAAGATGCTGATACTACTTGGCAGACACCTTTCTTTTTCATTGTTCGGCAAGACCATCCCGCACAACAATACCGAAGGTGTTATGTTTATTATACCGGTTCTTATCGGGATACTCTTCCTTGTGACCTATATTTCTCGGATTTAGATAGAGACTGGGATTTTAACCGGAATAATATCTTTGGAGAAGTTGCTGATTCAGTAGATGGCTATTCGGATGTTTATGTGGGAATGATTCCTGTTGACAGTTTAGAAGAGATTACCAGATATATTTCCAAGGTATTTAGATTTGAAAAGACACCGGATAATTCAACTTTATATCCGATAAAAGTTTTGTTGCCGGTTGGAGTCACCTTCTCCCAAGAATTTAATGATTCAATATATTATGCAATGCCTGCCCATTGGTTTGGTTGTCGGATGTATATGAGTGGCGGCAGTATAACACCAACGCCACAAAGGTTTTGTGATTCAATAAATTCCGGTTATGGCTATACTTCAATTATTGCCCACGGAAGTGAAACATCTTATGACCTTGGTGGTTCGGTAACAATTCCGATGATGATGAATTTAAATAATACTAATAGATTAAATGTGTTAACCGCGGTTTGCTGTCATACCGGTGCTTTTGATTATTCTACTTCTGATTGTATTGCAGAATATATGACAACCCATTCACCAAATGGTTTTGCTGCATTGATGATGAATTCAAGATATGGTTGGGTAAGAGTGGCAGAATATTATAACTACCATTTCTTCTATAAATTTTTACCAAGACAACCAATTGGTCGCAATCCCTTATGTTCTGCTTATGTCTATGTTGGTGAAGCCCTTGCCCATTCCAAAGACCAGTTAAGACCATTATGGCCAATGACCGACTCTTCAAGATTTCGTTGGGAAGCCTACGAAAGAAACCTTTTTGGTTGTCCTTTAATTTTATTATGGACTGATACCATTACCCACGCACAAGTTAATTTTCCACCTGTAATACCGATTGGTTCAAATGTTCCAGTGAATATTAGTATTTTGGCGAATAGCATACCAATAGAAAGTGCTTTAGTTTGTTTATGGAAAGGTAATGAAGTCTATGCCAAAGGAAAAACAAATAGTAATGGTGAAATAACTTTATATGTTACTCCCCAAACACCAGGAAATATGTTATTAACTGTTAGTGGTAGAAATTTTTATCCTTACGAAGATTCAATATTAGTTGTTCCGACAGGTCGTTATGTTGCCTATCGTTATCATTTAATCAACGATGACCCACCAAGAGGAAATGGCGATGGTATACCAAATCCCGGTGAAGAATTAGAGATTCCTGTGTGGGTTAAAAACTTTGGTGAATTACAGGCGGACAGTGTTTACGGATATTTCTTTAGCCGCGATACCAATGTTACTTATAATGATACTGTAAAATTCTTTGGTAATATACCTGGTGGCGATTCAGCGTTTACCGGTGAAGACGGCTTTAACCTAACTCTTTCTAATAACCTAACGAACGGCTATTCAATACTCTGTACATTAAAAGTAAAAGATACTTATGATTCTATTTGGTATTCAAGGTTTACTATTACCGTTGGCACACCAATTTTATCTTATCAAGATTTCTTTGTCAAAGATTCTTTCTCTCAAAGACCAAACGGCAGAATTGACCCTGGTGAAACTGCTGATGTCTTAATAAAAATAAAGAATACTGGTTTGGGACACGGTTATAATGTTTATGCTATCTTAAAGAGTTCTGATACTTTGTTTACTATTGTTGACTCTTTTGCTGGTTTTGGAACAGTATTAAGAGGCGATACGGCAATCAATTTTAATGACCATTTCAAAGTATTTGCCTCTCAATTAATTAGACCGGAAACAGAAATTCTTTGCACATTAAAACTATATGCTGATAATTATGAGAGGATAACAACTTTTAGAATACCAATTGGTAGATTGACAATAACTGACCCGATACCTGACAATCGCCAACCTGAACCATTATATTATGCCTATGATGATGTTGATACTTTTTATCAACAGACAGAGCCTTTTGAATGGGTTGAGATAAGAAATGTTGGTACAAGATTGCCGATAACTTCTGATGACCAGACAATCCAAATTAACTTACCATTCCCATTTAGATATTACGGCACTTTATATACTAGTCAATTATCAGTCTGTGGTAATGGTTGGATAACACCGGTCTATACTACTTCAACAGTTTATACTAATCAGCCGTTACCTGACCCGACATCATCAAATCCGAGTGCGATGATTTGTCCAAATTGGGATGATTTATATCCGCCTTATGGTAATGGAATTTGGTTTTATAATGATACATTAAATCACCGGATGATTTTAGAATGGGATAGTGTCCATTATTATAGTCCAAATACATATTGGGATAAATTTGAGATAATTATCTATGATACAACAGTTCAAACTCCTACTGGTGATAATATGATAAAATTCCAATATCTAACAGCCAATTATTACCAATCAAACACGGTTGGTATTGAAGACCAGACGAATACGATTGGAATCTGTGCGGTTTATAATAATAGTTATCATCGGGCATCGGCACAAATTCAAGCAGGAAGAGCAATAAAATTAATTACTGGTCAGCCATTACCAAGAGTGAATATCTTTGAGTTTACTAAAAAAGAAGGTGAAATTAATAAATATGGAGAACTCAAAAGATTGCCGACAATTCTTAAAGGAAGTTCAATTATTCTGCCAATAAAAGCAAATAAAGTGGCGATCTATGATATTGCCGGAAAGAAAATTAAAGATATTGAACGAAAGAAAGAAAAAGAGATAAGAATTGAAAATCTACCAACAGGAATTTACATAATAAAAAATCTTGAAAATAAGAAGGAGATTTACAAGATAATTATAACAAAATAGAGTAAAACTAAATTTTTAAAATATACTTCTGAAATTAAAAATTTAAAAAGGAGTGATATGCGTCCAAAAATCATTACAAAATTACCCGGTCCCAAGGCATTAAAATATTTAAGAAAAGATAAAAAATATATTTCACCTTCTTATACCCGTGTTTATCCAGCAGTAATTGAAAGAGGAGAAGGTGTTTGGGTCTGGGATGTTGATGGAAACAAATTCCTTGATTTTAATGCCGGAATTGCCGTCTGTGCTAGTGGACATTGTCATCCAAAAGTAGTGGAAGCAGTGAAAAAACAGATAGAAAAATTATTTCATTATTCCGGAACTGATTTTTATTATCCTTATCAAACAATCTTAGCCGAAAAACTTGTTGAAATAACTCCTGGTGGGATGAACAAAAAAGTATTTTTCTGTAATTCCGGTGCTGAAGCAACCGAAGGAAGTATCAAACTTGTGAGATATTATACTAAAAGACCATATCTTATCTCTTTTTTGGGCTCTTTTCACGGCAGAACATTAGGTGCTTTATCACTTACTGGAAGCAAATTTATCCAAAAGAAAGGTTTTGCTCCTCTTTTGCCCGGTGTTTTTCATATTCCCTATCCCTATTGCTATCGTTGTGTTTTTAATTTAGAGCATCCCAGTTGTAATTTTTATTGTGTAAAATATATTGAAGAAGAAATTTTTAAAAAAGTATTGCCACCAGAAGAAGTAGCAGCAATTTTTGTTGAACCAATTCAAGGCGAAGGTGGTTATATTGTGCCGCCCGATAGTTATTTTCAGGAATTAAAGAAATTATGTGAGAAATACGAAATACTCTTTGTTGCCGACGAAGTCCAATCAGGAATGGGAAGAACTGGAAAAATGTTTGCCTTAGAGCATTGGGGAGTTTTTGCCGATATCTATTACTTGGCAAAAGGTATTGCTTCTGGACTTCCTTTGGGTGCGATTATTGCCCGTTCTTCAATAATGAATTGGAAACCAGGGAGTCATGCTTCTACTTTTGGCGGCAATCCGATTGCCTGCGCTGCCGCGATGGCAACAATTGAACTTTTAGAAAATGGTCTTATAGAAAATGCTGAAAAAGTCGGTAAATTTATTATAAAAAACTTAGAAAAATGGCAAGAAGAATATGACTTTATTGGCGAGGTTCGTGGCAAGGGATTAATGATTGGTATTGAATTAGTTGAAGATAAAATCTCCAAAAAGCCTGTGCCGGAGAAAATTCAAACAGTTATTCTGAAAGCCTTTGAAAAAGGATTACTTATTCTTCCTTGTGGAATCTCAACGATCCGTATTGCTCCACCACTAATTATTACTAAAGAAGAAGCAAGTGTTGGTTTGGAAATTTTAGAAAATAGTCTAAAAGAGGTATTTTTAAAATAGAAAATTTAAAAGGAGGAGGAAATGGGAAATTTATTAATTTATTTAATAGTTTTTACTTTAACTATTCCTTTTAAATTCGAAAGATCTTCTAAAAATTCTTATCTAATAAAAAGAGATTTTCTTAAAAGAAAAGAATTCACCCATTCTTTAAATAAAAAATTCTTTTCTCCTTTTTCATTATTGGCAAGAAAAGAGCTAAAAAAATATTATCAATCTCAGAAGAATTGTTTATTAGAAGAATTTTTATTAGATACCACTCGAATTTTTGGACCTGCTCCTTCTGACCAAGAATTTTCTTCAATTGCTTTTGATGGCACAAATTATTTTGTTGTCTGGCATGACTGGCGAAGGGGCGGTGATATTTATGGCGCAAGAATTACCTTAGACGGAATTTTATTAGATACCTTTGGAATTCCTATTTGCACTACTTATGAGGTTCAAATGTATCCGGCGGTTGCTTTTGACGGCACAAATTATTTGGTTGTCTGGGAAGATTGGCGTAATATAGAAGCCGATATCTACGGAGCAAGAGTTAGTCCAGAAGGAATTGTTCTTGATCCAGAAGGTTTTCCAATTTCCACGGCTCTTTTTGACCAAACTCTACCGGCGATATGTTTTGATGGAATAAATTATTTAGTAGCTTGGAATGACTGTCGAAATAATATTGAAGAAACTGATATTTATGCTGCCCGAGTTACCACTAACGGAATTGTCCTTGACCCAAACGGTATCCCTATTTCTACCGCTCCTTTTTACCAAATAATCTTCCGTGGCATTGCTTTTGATGGTCAAAATTATTTTTTAGTCTGGATGGATGATCGAGATGGCGATTGGTATTTTGATATTTATGGTGCGAGGTTAACAACCAATGGTATAATTATTGATACAAATGGAATTCAAATTTCTTCAGCTGGAAATAACCAATATTTACCTCAAGTCAGTTTTGATGGTAACAACTTTTTTGTCGTTTGGTATGACGATCGAGAAATAACTGAAGATTTCCGAATTTATGGGGCAAGAGTGAGTACTAATGGAGTTGTTCTTGATCCAGATGGTATCCAGATTTCCCAATATCTAAGTGCTATACCAACTATAAAATTTGATGGTACAAATTATTTAGTAGTTTGGAGTGATTACCGTTCAGGTTGGGAATATGATATTTATGGTAGTCGAGTAACTCCTAATGGTATTGTCTTAGATCCCGAAGGTATTCCAATTTCTACTTATGAATCTGAGCAAGGGTTACCATCGATTTCTTTTGATAGTAATAATTATTTTATTACCTGGTCTGATTACCGATACATTCACTCGGACATTTACGGTGCAAGAATGACAACTTCTGGAATAGTTCTTGATACAAACGGAATTCTTTTAGATTACGGTTATAGTAGTCCCGAACAACTTTTTCCGAAAGTTGCTTTTGATGGTCGAAATTATTTTGTTGTGTGGGAAGATTATCGTAATGGTGAAGCCGATATCTACGGTGCCAGAGTTACTTCTGATGGTAGAATCCTTGACCCAGAAGGCATTGTTATTTGTAACACAGAAAATTATCAAATATCACCAGCTATTGCTTTTGATGGAACAAACTATCTGATAGTTTGGACAGACTACCGTAATGGCGAAGCTGATATTTACGGAACAAGAATAACGCCACAAGGAGTTGTGTTAGATACCAATAGCATTCCAATTTCTACTGCGGAAATTGACCAAATTTCGCCTTCTTTAGCATTTGATGGAAATAATTATTTAGTTGTTTGGCAAGATTTTCGTAGTGGTTGGTCTGATATTTATGGTGCTCGGGTTACTCAACAAGGTATTGTTCTTGATCCTGAAGGCATTCCAATTTCTACTGCTATTAATGAGCAATGGGAGCCAAGTGTAGCATTTGATGGAAATAACTATTTAGTAGTTTGGGATGATAATCGAAACGGCGAAAATTTTGATATCTATGGTTCGCGAGTAACACCTAGCGGAATTGTTCTCGAGCCGGAAGGAATTCCTATTTCAACAGCCGAATATGAACAATGGTATCCAAAAATCACTTTTGATGGAAATAACTATCTTGTTGTTTGGGTAGATGATCGAGACGGTGATTGGTATTTTGATATTTATGGAACAAGAATAAATCCTAATGGCAATGTTCTTGAACCACAAGGAATCCCAATCTCTACAGCTGATTTTGATCAAATAGAGCCATCATTAACTTATGACGGAATAAATTATTTCGTAATCTGGACCGATTGGCGTAACATAAATGGTGATATTTATGGCGCAAGAGTAACATCTCAAGGTATTGTTCTTGATCCCCAAGGTATTGAACTTATCAATCAAGAAGAAACCCGTTCTTCCCCTCATTTAGTTAAAGGTTTGGATAACCAGCTTTTGCTCACTTTTTCTGGTTATGTTTCTTTATTTGGTGTTAAAAAAGTATTTGGTGCCTTTTATCCCGGGCCAAGTCCAGAAGTTAAAGAAAGGGAAAATACCCAAAAATTTGATTTGAAAGTCTATCCAAATTTAATAAAACACTATGTTTTAATAAAATTCTTTTTAGAAAAAGAAGATGATATTAAACTTGAACTTTTAGATATCTCCGGAAAGATGATAAAATCGGTAATTAGTAAATATGAAGCTGGTGGTCATCAGATAAAACTTCCTATTCAAAATATTAATTCGGGAATATATTTCTTAAAATTAGTAACCAATAAAAGAAGTCTTATTACCAAAATTACTATTGTTAGATAAAAAAATCTGAGTTTAATCATTTTTTTTATTGTCAACAAAATATTTGAAAAGTTAATTTTTTCTTCATAAAATATTTCGTATGAAAAAAAATAAGATTTTAGAGAAAGTAGAAAAAACAATTAAAAAATATCAACTGTTAGAGAAAGGCGATAATGTTTTGGTTGGTTTTTCCGGTGGAAAAGATTCGGTTTGTCTTCTTTATATTTTTTATTTATTAAAAGAAAAATATCACTTAAATTTAATTGCTTTTCATCTTAATCACTTATTAAGAGGCAACGAAGCAAAAAGGGACGAAGAATTTTGTAAGAAATTTTGTAAGAAATTAAATATTCCGATAATTGTTAAAAGAAGGGACATTAAAAAATACAGTCAAAAACATAATTTAAGTATTGAAGAAGTCGGTCACAGATTAAGATATTATTACTATGAAAAAATTGCCGAAAAAGAAAAATGTCAAAAAGTAGCTTTGGCGCATACCGCTTCGGATAATGTAGAAACAATTTTGCTTTCTTTAATTTATGGTCAATCCTTAGGAAGAATTGCCGGTATTCTACCAAAAAGAGATAAAATCATCCGCCCACTGATTGATTTAACAACCGAAGAAGTTTTGTTGTTTTTAAAAGGAAATAATCTTGTTTATGTAGAAGACTCCACTAATCAAGATTTAAAAATCCCCAGAAATTATTTAAGAAATATCATTATCCCCAATTTGAAAAAATTAAATCCTAACTTGGAAAAAACTTTTAGACAGATAAGCGAAATTCTTCTTGCGGAAAATGAATATTTAGAAAAAGAAACCAATAGGATTTTTAATTCTTTAATAAAAAAACAAAATGAAGATATTCTTATTCCAAAAAAAGATTTTATTCCTCTGACTTTAGTCCTAAAAAGAAGAGTATTAAAGAAACTATTTCCTGATGCTTCCTTTTGGCAAATTGAAAATATAATTAATCTACTTAAAAGGCAGATTGGTAAAAAAATAGAAAGGGAAAACGATATTATTTATAATGATTATGAATATTTAAGAATTAGTAAAAGAGAAGAAAAAAAGAAAAAAGAGATATTTAAAATAAAATTAAAAAAGTTAAACAACTTTAAAAAAATTAATTTAAAATTGACTTGTAAGGTTATAAATATTGAAAAAATCAAGGAATTTGATTATAATAATTGTGAATATTTTGATAAGGATGATATTAAGTTACCATTATTCATTAGATTTAGAAAAAAGGGTGATATTATTAAAATTAAAAATGGAAAGAAAAAGATTAAAAAACTTTTTATTGATATGAAAATTCCGAAAATAGTAAGAGATAATCTTCCTATATTATGTGACCAAAAAGGTATTCTGTGGATTTTGGGTGTTTACCGTGCCTACCGGGCTTTAATTAAAAAAAATACTAAAAAAGTTTTAAAAGTAAAGATTTTAAAATGGCGAAATCCAATTTACCAAAATTAATAACTGGACAAATTATTGTTTGGCTATTCATCATTATTATTGTCTGGTTGGCTTTTAGTCTTTTTAATATTAAATCACCTAAAGCAAACATTGATTACTCTCGTTTTTTAATAGAAGTGGAAAGGGGAAACATTGAAAGTGTGATTTTGGTTGATAAAGAAATTAGCGGAACTTTTCGTGAACCGATTTCCTTAGAAGGCGAAAAAAGAAAATACAAAGAGTTCAAAACCTATTTACCCTTTCCTGATCCCCAAATAATTGAAAAATTAGTAAAGAATAAAGCAGAAGTAATTGCCAAACCTCCTTCTAATATTTCTAATATTATTTTAGGAATTTTACCTTGGCTTTTCTTTATCTTTTTAATGATGCTTTTTTTCCGAAGAGTTACTTCGGGTCAGGACCGCGCATTTACTTTTGGTAAAAGCCGAGCAAAGATCTTAAATGAAAGCAAGCCAAGAGTAACCTTTGAAGATGTTGCCGGCGTAGAGGAAGCAAAAGAAGAGTTAAAAGAAGTTATTGAGTTTCTCAAAGCACCGGCTAAATTTCAAAAATTGGGTGGAAGGATTCCTAAAGGAGTATTATTGGTGGGACCACCCGGAACCGGAAAAACTTTATTAGCAAAAGCAGTTGCTGGTGAAGCAGGGGTTCCATTCCTTTCTATTTCTGGTTCAGAGTTTGTAGAAATGTTTGTTGGTGTAGGCGCTGCCCGAGTGAGAGATTTATTTGAACAAGCAAAAAAGAATGCTCCGTGTATTATTTTTATTGACGAAATTGATGCTGTGGGTAGACAAAGAGGCGCGGGAATTGGTGGTGGTCATGACGAAAGAGAACAAACTTTAAACCAACTACTTGCCGAAATGGATGGTTTTGATACCACCGAAGGAATAATTATAATGGCTGCTACTAATCGGCCAGATATTTTGGACCCAGCCCTTTTGAGACCAGGTAGATTTGATAGACAGATTGTTGTTGACCGGCCGGATGTAAAAGGAAGAGAAGAAATTTTAAAAGTCCACACAAAAAAAGTTCCGTTAGATAAGGATGTAGATTTAAAAGTCTTAGCAAGAAGCACTCCAGGTTTTTCCGGCGCTGATTTGGCAAATATGGTAAATGAGGCGGCTTTGCTTGCTGCCCGAAAAGGAAGAGAAAAAGTGACAATGCAGGATTTTGAAGATGCAAAAGATAAAGTGCTAATGGGAGTAGAGAGAAGAAGTCTCTTAATTTCTGAACAGGAAAAGAAATGGATTGCTTATCACGAAGCTGGTCATGCTTTAGTCTCTAAATTAATTCCTGGAACTGATCCGATTCATAAAGTCACAATTATTCCTCGTGGAAGAGCATTGGGAGTAACCCAACAATTGCCGATAGATGACCGAAGAATTTATTCAAAAACTTATTGTGTAAACCAATTATCAGTTATGCTTGGTGGCCGAGCAGCGGAAGAAATAGTTTTTGGTGATATTTCAACCGGTTCTCGTGATGATATTGATAAAGCAACTCAATTGGCAAGAATGATGGTTTGTGAATGGGGAATGAGCGAAAGATTAGGACCTTTAACATTAGGGAAAAGAGACGAAGAAATATTTTTAGGAAGAGAATTTGGTCTCCACAGAAATATTTCTGAAGAAACTGCTCAAATTATAGATGAAGAGATTAAAAGTTTTGTGGAAAATGCTCATAAAAAGGCATTAGAAATTGTTAAAAATAATGAGCAATTACTTCATAAAATTGCTAATAAACTATTAGAAAAAGAAATTCTTACCGGTGAAGAAATAGATGAAATTATAAAAAGTTCTCAGTAACAGTATAAATTACTTTTAATTTACAAAAGGAGGGTTAAAATGTTTAGTGGTTCGGTAGTTGCCTTAATTACGCCATTTAAAAATGGTAAATTAGATATTGAAGGTTTAAAGAAAATTCTTCAATTTCAATTAGAAAATGATACCGATGGTTTTCTCCCTTGTGGGACAACTGGTGAAACACCTTCTTTAGAAGAGGACGAGTGGATAGAAATAGTAAAAACAACAATTGAATTTGTGAATAAAAGAAAACCGGTAATTGTTGGAACCGGAACGAATAATACTAAAAAAACAATAAAATATACGGTGTTAGCTGAAAAACTCGGTGCTGATGCCTGTTTAGTTGTTGCACCTTATTATAACAAACCAACCCAAGAAGGTTTATATCAACATTTTAAAGAAGTTAGCCAAAGTGTAAAAATACCAATTATTCTTTATAATATTCCTTCCCGAACGGGTGTAAATATCTTACCAAAAACATTAGAAAGGCTTGTTTCTGATTGTAAAAATATTATTGGTATAAAAGAAGCATCGGGAAATTTAGACCAGGTTTCAGAAATTATTTCAGGATTAGGAAATAATTTTATTGTTTTTTCTGGTGATGATTCATTAACTCTGCCAATTCTTTCTCTTGGCGGTAAAGGTGTAATTTCTGTTTTGGCTAATATTTTACCAAAAGAAACTCATTTATTGGTTAAAAATTTCTTGGAAGGCAATATTAGAGAAGCCCAAAAAATTCATTTAAGATATTTTAAACTGATGAAGGCATTATTTATTGAAACAAACCCAATTCCAATTAAGACCGCAATGAATTTAATGAGTTTGCCTGCTGGTGAATTGAGATTACCTTTAACACCAATGACAAAAGAGAATTTAGAATATTTAAAATCAGTAATGAAAGAGTTAAATCTAATATGATAAAAGTTATCCTCATTGGTGCTTTAGGAAAAATGGGAAAGGTTTTGGGAGAAGCAATAAGTAAAGAAAGGGATATGAAAATTATTTATGGAATTGAAAGAGAAGACCATCCAGATTTGAATAAACATTTTTATGATGGCTATCTTCTAAGTAATTTAGAAAGAGTTATAAATGAATGCGACATCTGTGTAGAGTTTACAAATCCTCAGGCAACTTTAGAACATTTAGAAATTATAAAAAAAGCAAAAAAACCATTTTTGATAGGAACCACCGGCTTTACAAAAGAAGAAATGGAAATTTTAAAATCTGCAGGCAAAGAAATTCCTCTCCTCTATTCTTCCAATTATTCTTTTGGCATTAATTTCATTTTTAAAATTTTAAAAGAGATAATAAAAATCCTTCCTGATAATTATGATATTACTTTAATTGAAACCCATCATAAAGAGAAAAAAGATGCGCCTTCGGGAACAGCAAAAAGAATGGTTGAAATTATCAAAGAAAGAAAAGATAAAGAGATAAAGACAATCTCTTTAAGATTTGGTGATATTATTGGTAAGCATACTTTAATTTTTGCTACCAATGGTGAAGTTATTGAAATCACCCATAATGCCCTTTCTCGTTTTGCCTTTGCTAACGGTGTTATTTATGGAATAAGATTTTTAGTTAAACAAAAATCAGGATTTTATTTATTTGAAGAGATAATTTAATTTAAAAAGGAGGGGAATGTGCGGAAAATAATTTTGTTATTAATATTTTTAATCTTTTCTCTTTTTGCTAAATCTTTAAATGTGAGACTTATTGGTTATTATAACACTCCGGGTTTTGCCGATTCTCTTTTTATTGTCAATAATTATGCTTATGTTGCCGATGGTGATAGTGGATTAAGGATTATTAATATTTCTAATCCTCAAATGCCCCTACTTGTGGGTGAGTATTTCATACCCAACGAATGTTGGGAATTTCTGTTTCCAATTTTTATGCCTATATTGCTTGCGGTGAAATGGGAATAAAAGTTATTAATGTGAGCGACCCCATTAATCCTTATGAAATTGGTTACTATAATACACCGGGTTTTAGTAATGATATTTTTGTAGTTGAACCTTATATTTATACTGCTGATGGCTATTTTGGCTTCCAAATTTATCAATTTTATGGCACAGGTATAAATGAAGAGAAAGAAATAACAAAGGAAA
>JBDRVN010000043.1:0-14161 GCA_039801885.1 Caldifarciminota bacterium | reverse complement strand
TTTTCCATAAGTTATCATAATCAATAACCTCAGTATTTGGGTCAACTCCATAATGAACAATTTGGAAATATTTACCAGAAAAATTAACCGGATGACCATGGGAAAGATGTCCGCCATGGGTTAAATTCAATCCAAAGATTACTGAACCAGGTTCAGCCAAGGCAAAATAGGCAATCATATTTGCTTGGGTTCCGGAATGGGGTTGGACATTTGCATGTTCAGCATTAAACAATTTCTTTAATCTCTCAATTGCCAAACTTTCAACAATATCAACAAATTCACAACCACCATAATATCTTTTCTTTGGTAATCCTTCGGCATATTTATTAGTAAGGACCGAACCTAATGCTGCTAATACTGCTTCTGAACAGAAATTTTCTGAGGCAATAAGTTCCAAGGTAGAATGTTCTCTTTCAGTTTCTCCCTTGATTGCTTTAAATATTTCTAAATCGGTTTTTAATAATTTTTCGGGAAACATTTCACTCCTTTTTAGACACTTTTATAAAGTTCTCTTCCTTCAGCATCCTTTAATCGATTTGTGGCAATCAGAATTAAATCAATCAACCACCAGATTCCAAAGCCACCGCAAGTTAACAATTTCAAAATTCCTAAACCAATATAACCAAGATAAAATCGGTCAACCCCTAATCCACCAAGGAAGATGGAAAGTAACAAAGCAACAAGCCAATCTTTTTGCCCTTCCTCTTTTTCTTTTTTCTTTTCTGTTAACAATCTCACGCCACATTTAACACAAATCTCTGCTTCTGGATTTACTTCGCTTCCACAATTTTGACAATATTTTCTTCCTTTTAAAGGTCTTGCACCACAATGAATACAAAACTCCGCAACATCACTTATTTCCTTTCCGCAACTTCGGCAATACATAATTTCCTCCTTTTTCTTTTATTTCTTTTAATATACTGAAATTTTATATTTTTGTCAACATAAATGAAACATAATAATTTAAAAAACAAAACCTTTTAATTCTCACAAAAATAAAATTCTGCTTAATTTTATAAGTTCTTATTTTTCAAATATTTAACAAATTTATAAATTAAAATTCAACTATTGACTTTTTTTTCATGGTTATAATTTTTGGTGATGATAATTATTGAAAATAAAAAAAGAAATCTTTAAAATAAAAAGGAGGAAGAGATGAAAAATATATTTTTAATAATATGTATTTCATTAATTCTTTTTTCCACTTTATTGGGAGACTGGATACCTTTGCCACCTATTCCCTATCCTACTACTGCGAGGGCTGGCGCAGGTGTTACTTATGGTAGAGGATATATTTTTTTAATATGCGGAAGATATTGGGACTATTTTTATGCTTACAATATTAAAAGGGAACATTGGCAGGAATTATCTTTTCTTCCAGTATCCCGTTATGAAATTTATTGTGGAGATGCAATAACTTATGGAAAAGGTGGATTGGATTTTGAAAAAATATTCGTTGTTTTACAACTTTTAAATTTTCCAGATTCACTTTTTCTTTATTCGTTTACTTATGATACAGGTTGTAACGGAAGATGGTCGCGAGGGATCTTACTTCCTAGAGAAATACCGATAGGTAATCCTGCTGTAGGAATTACCTTTAGACCAGTAGAACCTTCTTCTCCACCGCCTCCTAATATAATAATTAGTGTTCTTGTTGGAGAGTTATATCTTGCAATAGAAAATGAGTTTTACTGTCTTCCTTTTAAAAAATTACTTGCTCAACAGGTTTGCGATGACATTTTCCCACCAAACGATACAATATTAGATGCAATAGAAATATTATTCAGTTGGAAAAGAGACACAATGGCTTCTTATTATCAACTTCAAGTAGATGATAATTTGGATTTTTCTTCTCCAATAATAGATATTATAAGTGATAAAAATATTTTTTCATCCAATATAATTTTTACGCCAGGAATTTATTATTGGCGAACCCGCTCATCCAACTCTTTATGGAGCGAAATAAGAAAATTTACTATTGATTATAATTGGCTTAGAAAAACAGATATTCCTGAGTCTGTTAAAGTAGGTGCTTCAATTGCTTATCATAAAGAAGGAGAAGAGGCAAAAGCAGAAAGTGTTTACTGTCTTATAGGAGGTGGTAGAGAAAATTTTTATTGCTACTCAATACATTCCAATTATTGGAGGCTCTTACCGCTCGCAACTTCTCCTTTAAGACAAAATGCTGGTTCTTCACTTACATCTTGTTATCAGGATGGACCAGGATATTATCGAAAACTTCTTGCAGTATTTGGACACAGTAATTCGCGGAACCATCATTATATATATAAGACACGTTATCCGGGAGCACCTGCTGGCAGATGGATTATGCATAGCGACCAATTACCAGCTATATTAGATACAGGAGCCTCTATTACTTTTGACCCAATTAATAAGGATGCTTATTTAATTATTGGTAGAGATAGAAACAGTTTTTATGTAAATCCTTCTCCGGGGTTTGAAGAAGATGACTCTATTGAAAGCGGTAGCGAAAGTTCGCAATTACAAAATACAATTTTAGCTATTAAGAAAAAATTCTTCTTAGATAAAAAAGGTGTTAAAATTTCTTATCTTCTTTCTATCCCATCTTACGTAGAAATCTCAGTTTATAATTTTTATGGTGAAAAAGTGAAATCAATTTTTAAAGGGAAGATGGAAAAAGGAGAACACCAATTAATATGGAATAAAAAGAATGAAAAAGGAAGAAACGTTTCTTCCGGTGTTTATTTTATTATGATTAATTTGAAAGAAAAGCAAGAAAAGATCAAAGTAATAATTAACTAACACATAAAAGGATGGGCGGGTAAAAACCCGCCCTTTAAATTTTATGAGATATTTTATTTTCCTTTTTCCATTTTTTATTTTTCCTCAAATAATTGATACAGTTGTTCGTCTTAATGATTGGCCATTAAGTTTATTTTATATTTCCAAAGAAAATAAACTTTATATAAAGGTTTTATTCAGTTCTCAATTTTTTGTTGTAGATTGTTCAACTTATGAAATAAAAAAGGTTATTCCTCTTCCACACCACTATCCAACAAGTTTTGCATATGGAACCTATAATCCAAAAAGAGATAAAATATATTTTGGTTTTAATCCTAATCCTGAGAGTATATTAGTTATTGATACCAAAAAAGATACAATAATAAAATGGATTAATTTTGTTAGCTGTGGGCCAACCACACAGTGTTATAATTCAATGAATGATAAAATTTATGCTGTTGATGGATTAAATGTTGGTGTAATAGATTGTGAGACTGACTCATTAATTAAAATAATAAACCACCCCCAATATTGGTTTTCTCATTTTACTTGTTGGGATTCAATTGGTAATAAAGTTTATTGTGGGTGTGCGTATGCTAATGTTATGGGAGTTATAGATTGTGAAAGTGATTCGCTGATTAAAACAATATCCCTTCCATTAATCGCAGGTAATGCTTGTTACAATTCTTTTTACAGAAAATTATATGTTGGGCCTGAGTGGTTAGGAGGTGGACCAAAATCAGCAGTAATATGCACCCGTGGAGATACATTAATTAAAATATTTGACACTTTATACTGGAATGATGAGGTACCGATTATTTATAATAAAAATGAAAATAAAATCTATTGGCCTAGTTTTTCACCATCTAATTATTGCATAGAAATAATAGATTGTGAGACCGATTCAATAATAAAAAATATAGAAATTATCGATGCCGATTTTATTGCTACATATTTTGCTGAATGGAGCAACCGATTATATATTCTTTCCTGGTATGAAAATAAAAATAGTTATAATATTCTCTATGTTTTAGACTGTCGGAATGATTCAATAATATCACAGTTAAGATTTGGAAAAGGAGCTCCCGGAATAACTGGCAATCCTTATACCCGTCAAATTTATATAATAGATTCCCGAGATTCTTCTCTTTTCGTAATAAGAGACACAATGAGTGCTATAGAAGAAAAGGGATACAAAAAGAATAAAATAGATACTTCCCAGGGAATAAGAAAATCATTTTTGGATATGGCTCTTTTAAAAAATTTTGAGGAAATTGAAATTTATGATGTTTCAGGAAAATTAGTATTAAGAAAGAGAAGAGATAAGATTTCTTTAAGAAAAATAAAGAAAGGAATTTATGTAGTTAAAATTGATAAGGAAAAAAGAAAGTTTATTGTTGTTAAATAATTAAAAATTTATATTGCCAAACAATAAGTTAAACTAACAATTTAAAAGAACAGAATTTTGTTTATTTTTCAATTGAATTTTCTATTATGTTTATTAAAATTTTAATTTATGAAGGAATTGTTAAAAATTGTTGCCACATTAAGAAAGAGATGTCCTTGGGATAGAAAACAGACTTTGAATAAAATTAAACCATTATTTATCAATGAAGTTTATGAATTGGTTGATAAAATTAATAAGAAAAATTTTCAAGGAATTGAAGAGGAACTTGGTGACCTTTTACTTTTGATTGTTTTTGCTTCTCAACTTTTAAAAGAGAAGAAGAAAAGTAATTTTTTAAAGGTTTTAACCCGGTTAAAGAAAAAGATTATCTATCGCCATCCCCATGTTTTCAAAAATGAAAAAGTAAAGGATGTAAAAGAGGTGTTAAAAAATTGGGAGAGTCTAAAAAAGAAAGAGAAAAAAACTTCTATTGTTGATGGTATTCCAAAGATTTTACCCGCCTTACATTATGCCGAATTAATTCAAGATAGAGTTAAAAGAGTTGGTTTTGATTGGAAAAATAAAGAAGATGTTTTAAATAAAGTGGAAGAAGAGATAAAAGAGTTGAAAGAGGCAATAAGAAAAAAACAAAAAAAGGAAATAGAAAATGAAATAGGAGATATTTTATTTGCTTTAGTTAATTTTTCTCGCCATCTAAATCTTTCTGCCGAAGAGAGTTTAAAGAAAGCCTGTCAGAAATTTATTAAGAGATTCAAGAAGTTAGAAAAAGAGTTTGAGAAAATGGGAAAAGATTTAAAAGAAGCAAGTCTAAAAGAGATGGATGAAATTTGGGATAAGATTAAAAAATCTTAATAGAATAACAGAAACATTATATTTTTATCGCGATATAATCGGCGTAATCGCTTTTTTAATTATCTATTTCTTTTCAGAAGTAAGTTTTAATAAAATCTATTTAGCCTTATTTTTAATATCTTTAGGTTTTCTTTTCCGCATCCTTGGCTATCTATATTTAGGAGATATTGGCTATTCTTTAAAATTTAGAAATGAATTTTTGGTTGTAAATGGAATCTATCGTTATTTTAGACATCCCATTTATTTAGGAAATTTTTTTATCTTAGTAGGTTTTCTCCAGCTTTTAAAAATGCCAATTCTTCTCTATTTGGGAATTATTATTTTCTTTTTAGTTGAATATTCTCTATTTATTTATTATGAAGAGAAAATTGCTTTTAATAAAAGCAAAAATATTAAAATTATTGAAAGAAAACCTTCTTTTAAGAATTGTCTAAAGGAATTAAGAACTTTCTTTCTTATCTTATTTTCTCTTCTTCTCTTCTTTTTGAAAATTTAACATTGGAATTTTGATATTATATTTTTGGGCAACTTCAATGGCTTTTTCATATCCAGCATCAGCGTGACGAACAATACCAATTCCTGGGTCATTGGTTAATACCCTTTCTAATCTTTCGTCCATTTCTTTTGTTCCGTCAGCAACAATAACTTGTCCCGCGTGAATTGAATAACCAATGCCAACTCCGCCACCATGATGAACCGATACCCAAGAAGCACCTGATACCGCATTTAATAAAGCATTAAGAATAGGCCAGTCAGCAATTGCATCTGAACCATCTTTCATTTTTTCTGTCTCTCTATTTGGTGAAGCCACTGAACCAGTATCTAAATGGTCTCTGCCAATAACAATTGGTGCTTCAATCTTTCCATCTCTTACTAATTTATTAATCTCTAATCCAAATCTTGCTCTCTCTCCATAGCCAAGCCAACAGATTCTTGCTGGCAAACCTTGGAAAGGTATTTTTTCTTCGGCAAGTTTAATCCAGCGAATTAAGATTTCATTATCTTTGAATAATTCCAAAACAAGCTTATCAGTAAGATAGATATCTTGTTTATTTCCTGATAAAGCGACCCATCTAAAAGGACCTCTTCCTTCGCAGAAGAGCGGTCTAATATATTCTAAAACAAAACCAGGAATGTTAAAAGCCTCTTTTACTCCGCCTTTATAGGCTTGACCACGGATATTATTTCCGTAATCAAAAGCAATCGCACCTTTCTTTTGCATTTCAAGCATTGCTTCCATTTGCCTTGCCATTGATTCATAACTTCTTTTAATATATTCTTCGGGATTTTTTCTTCTTAATTCTAATGCTTCTTCTAAACTCATCCTTCCCGGAACATAGCCGTTTAACTCATCGTGAGCCGATGTCTGGTCAGTTAAAACATCAGGAATAATTCCCCTTTTTACTAATTCTGGATGGATATCACTCGCATTACCAACTAAACCGATAGAACGGGGAATTTTCTTTTTTACTGCTTCATCGACCAATCTTAATGCTTCATCCAAATCAAAAACCATCATATCGCAGAAACCTTGTTTTACTCTTCTTTCAATCTTTTTTGGGTCAACTTCCACATCCAAAATTACTCCTTCGTTCATTGTTACTGCTAATGGTTGGGCACCAGACATTCCGCCCATTCCCGCAGTCAATACCCATTTTCCTTTTAAAGAAGTGCCAAAATGTTTTTTGGCACAACTAGCAAAGGTCTCATAAGTTCCTTGAATAATTCCCTGTGTTCCAATATAAATCCAACTACCTGCGGTCATTTGGCCATACATTATTAGTCCCATTGCTTCTAATTTTCTAAAATAATCCCAAGTTGCCCAAGCCGGAACTAATAAAGAATTGGCAATCAAAACTCTTGGTGCATAAGGAAAGGTTTTAAATATTCCTACTGGTTTTCCTGATTGGATTAAAAGGGTTTCATCATTTTCTAAATTTTTTAATGCTTCAACAATCGCATAGAAACATTCCCAATTTCTTGCTGCCTTTCCACAACCACCATAAACAATCAATTCTTCTGGCTTTTCGGCAACTTCCGGGTCTAAGTTATTACAAAGCATTCTTAATGCCGCCTCTTGATGCCAACCTTTACAAGATAAACTTTTTCCCTGCGGTGCTTTAATCTTTTTTTCTTTTAATGTTTCAATTGCTCCCATAATTAAATAATAACTAAATATAAATATCTGTCAATAATTTAATAAAAATAAAAGGGCGGAGAATTTAGAACTCCGCCCAAAAATAAAATAAATAAAATAAAATTAATTACTGTAGATTAATAAGTTTTCCTTGGTATTCCTTACCGGAAAAGTTTAGTTTGTAGAAATAAATTCCTTTGGTTTTCAGATTAAGAGAAAGTTCTTTCTCTTTGCCAGAAAAGTAATCTTTGATTGTCTGAAGAATTTTTCCGTCAGTAGAAAATATTTGAAGCACAAACTCACCTTTGTTTTCACAGGTTAATTTAATTTTTGATTTACCGGTATTGAAAATAAAAGTAAGTTTTGGAGAAATATTAGTCACTTCGCTAATAGCAGTCAATTCCCTAATATTAATCATTCCACCTTGATAAACCTCTTTTGTTGAATCGGGTTGAAGGTTATCATCTTGTAAAAAGGCAATTATTTTACATTTATCAGGATTCCAATTAGTAGAAATAGTAAAATCTCTACTTCGGGAAATAGAACCATTTGCTGGCACGGTAATTATTTCACCATTATGGTCGGGTAGATAATCTCTTGCGACATGATTATGCCAAACATCGCCATTTGGTGCTGAGTAATAAATACTATCTTCAGTAATAACAAATTGAAGCCGACCAGTAATTGGATTAGCAGATTCGTTAGTAATTGTCAATTCAATATGACCATTTCTCGTATTTGGATTATACCAACCGGAAAATTCAAAGTTTAAATCAGAAGTAACTCCCATTCTTTGTTCCAAAAGATATTGCCAATTATAATAACTTGTGCCACCTTTTTTACCATCGTACCACATATAAGGAGTTACATAATACCATTGACCATTATAATAATAAGGAGGTGGATACATATACATTTTACTTCTTGCCTCTGCACAATAAAGTGGATAAGTCGAAGAGATATGCATTTCAATTGCAGCAATTCTTGTTGGATATATTGAGACTACTTGATCCAGCACACTGCTGGCTGTCGCACAGGAACCTCAACCTTCTTGGTAGGCTTCTTCAGCAACAACAACCCTTTCTGCTGAATAGAGAGAAGAAATAAAAATTAAAGTAAATAATAAAGGAAGGTATTTTTTCATAATAACCTCCGATTTTGAATACATCATTAATATTTTAATAATATTTTTTATAAAGTCAACGAAAAAAAGTAAATGTGTTAAGATAAGGGTTATAAATTAATAATAAAAAGACTTCATTCTTATTATGGTATGATTTCTTTTATTAACAAATTTACAATTGGAAACAAATTTTATCTTTACAAATCTTTTATTTTTGCTATAATTATTAAAATGGTTATTAATTTAATAGAAAATTTGCAAATTAGAATAAAATTCGATATTTTACCTGTAGAGCCTTTTATTCAAGTGTTGTTAATAGGGAAGAAAAATTCCCGTGGAGAGAATGATACAGGGTAGGTCTTCCTTATATGAATAATAATAATTTTATTAATGTGAATAATAATATCTTTATTAATGCTAATAATATTCGCCTTATTAATGACTTTAATATTAAGCTTATTTTTCATAATTTTGTAGGGCTTAAATAATCCGTAGGAATATTGCTATCTAAATATAACCCCTCACAAAATAGCAAAAATGGTAATATATTTATAAGTTTTTATAAATCAAATACTTGTATAGACATAAAGATAACTTCCTGATACAATATTTTATAGTTAATTAAATTGACTAATTACTTGGTTTTATTAAAATTGATAAAATATATGGAATATATAAAAAGAATAAGAAATATTGGGATTGCTGCTCATATTGATGCAGGTAAGACAACAACGACCGAGAGGATTTTATATTATACCGGAAAGATTTATCGAATGGGTGAAGTAGATGAAGGAACTGCTACAATGGACTGGATGATTCAGGAAAAGGAAAGGGGAATAACCATTACTTCTGCAGCCACCACTTGTTTTTGGAAAGACCATCAGATTAATATTATTGATACACCAGGTCATGTAGACTTCACAATTGAGGTAGAAAGATGTTTAAAAGTTTTAGATGGAGCAGTAATTGTTTTTTGTGGAGTTGGTGGAGTAGAATCACAAACAGAGACCGTATGGCATCAGGCTGATAAATATAAAGTTCCCAGGATTGCTTTTGTTAATAAACTTGATAGAATTGGCTCTGACTTTGAAAGGGTAATAAAAATGATGGAAGAGAGATTATCTTTAAAACCTTTGCCTATTCAAATTCCTTATGGAGCAGAAGAATACTTTCAAGGAGTGATCGATTTGGTTGAACAGGTTTTATATATTTGGTATGAAGAAACCTTGGGAGCAAAATATGATAAATTACCAATACCGGATGATTATAAAGAGAAAACAAAATTAATGAGAGAAAAAATGATAGAAATTTTATCAGAAGAAGATGAAGAGATATTAGAAAAATATCTTAAAGGAGAAGAAATAGAAATTGATTTAATAAAAAAGGCAATAAGAAAAGGAACTTTAAGTTTGAAATTCTATCCGGTATTATGTGGTAGTGCCTTAAAAAACAAAGGAATCCAACCACTTTTAGATGCAATCGTTGATTATTTGCCATCACCAATTGACCTACCACCGGTAGTTGGTTTTCATCCAAAAAATAATAATGTAGAAGAAAGAAAAGCCGATATTTCTCAGCCTTTATCTGCTCTGATTTTTAAAATCCAGAACGATTTTAATCGTGGTTTGCTTTCTTATTTCCGAATATATTCCGGAAAGATTAGGATTGGTAAACAAATCTTAGTTGTGCCAACAATGGAAAAGATAAGAGTAAATAAAATATTATTAATGCATGCTAATAAACAAGAAGAAGTAGAAGAGTTAAAAGCCGGTGAGATTGGAGCAATTGTTGGATTGAAAAATGTGAAAACTGGTTATACTCTTTGTGATTTACACGCACCAATTGCTTTTGAACCTTTAACTTTTCCTGAGCCGGTAATATTTGCTACTATTGAACCAAAGACAAGGAAAGATGAGAAAAAGTTACAAGAGAGTTTAGAACTTCTTTCTATTGAAGACCCAACATTCAAAATAAAATACGATGAAGAAACTGGTCAAAGAATAATTATGGGAATGGGTGAGTTACATTTAGAAATTATTACCGATAGATTACAAAGAGACTATAAAGTTCCTTGCCATATTGGTAAACCACAGGTATCTTATCGGGAAACAATTACAAAAGAGAGTATCGGTATTGGCAAATTCTCCCGGATAATTGACAATAAATTACACCAAGCAGAAATAACTATTAAATTATCACCCAAAGATAGAGGAATTAATATTATTTTCAATCTTGATAAAGATAAAATTCCAGAAATTTTTTATCCGAAAATAGAAGAAACTTTAATAGGTGTTGCTAATAGTGGTCTATTAATTGGTTATCCAATAACTAATATCTTAATTGAAATTCTTGATGGTAATTATAACAAAGAAAACCCCTCTGATTTTGCTTTTCAAATGGCGGCTAACAATGCCTTTAATGAAGCCTATAAAAATGCCAATCCCACTATATTAGAACCAATAATGAATATAGAAATTCTAACACCGGAAGAATATGTTGGTGTAATTATCAATGATTTAATAGCAAGAAGGGGAAAAGTGTTAAATATAGAAGTAATAAAAGAATATCGTGTCTTATCAGGTATAGTCCCTTTAAAAGAAACTTTTGGCTATGCTACTGCTATCCGTTCCTTATCTTCTGGTCGGGCAACCTATTCAATGCATTTCTCCCATTATGAAATTCTGCCGGAAGAAGAAATTAAAAAAATCTTTCCTTATTTAGAGATTAAATAAAAATATAATTTCTCCCTGCCATAATTTCACATACCTTTTATTGTATTTTGTTAAATAAATTTTTATAATTTCAAAAAATCCTTGAAAAATAAGGACGAAATTGAAATTAAAAAATTAATTTTTCTTATTGACTTTTTTTTTCATGATTATAATTTTTATGTGAAATATATATTACTAATAATAAGTGTATTATTTATGCTATTTTATAAGGTAGATTGTGGCGGTGGTGGCGGAGGCGGTGGAAGTAGAAGTATCCCAGACATTCCGGATACCACAATTGGTATAGAAGTGGATTATAGAAAGTATACTATAGAAAAGTGGGTTTCTATGGGAATAATTTCTGATGCGATTAAAGAAAGTAATAATATTTATGGTAAAAAAGAAATAAAGGAGTATGGGGAAAATAATAATTTAGAAAATGTGATTCCGTCTGTACTTCGCTATACTACTGAAGAAAATTATGATACTATTAATAGGAAGACAATAAGATTATTAATACAAAATTACACCTATCGAGACACTTGGCTTTTGAAAGGTGATAGTTGGTGTCTGTATGTTTTAATAGCGGATTCTCTTTATAATGTTGCTACTCGTCGTTATGCTGCAGGAATAACTTTCTGTGTTAAAGAAGAATATTGGGCACCTCTTTCAATAGTAGCAGGTGGTTATATTTATGCTCTCTATCAAAACAACATGAAGGTAGACTACTTAAAAGCAGTGGCTCTTGCTCATGAGATAGGTCATGTATTTGACCCACAAGATACTACTCATTGTGATTGGTGGTTATGTATAATGTATCCATACTTACAACCCCACACATATCAATTCTTTTGTGATAATTGTAAACAAAGGTTTCGTGATTATTATTTACCTAAAAGATATGGAAGTAATCACCCTTAAAATTAAAAAGCACAGAGATGAAAAAAATTATTTTGTTTTTATTTTTGATTAATATAATCTTTTCAAAAGCCAAATGGGTAGCGTATAAGGAGACCCTTTTTATTGGTGAACCCATTATTACAATTTTCTGCTATAAAAATGACACACCTTTTCTTCAGCAAATTTTGGATTGGCCCTCAGATTATTTTGATTTTTATATAATTTGTGAAGGAAAGAAGTATAAAATACCCCGATTGGTAATCGAAGGATGGGTTAAGAGGGAAACTATAACTATTTTTCCGGGCGATTCTTTTTATATAATCAATCCACCGTTCTTTTATCGCGATTTTCGTTTACTGGAAAAAACCGGATTTTCATATTTTGAATATTTACCATTTAAATATGGAAAATTTACTATTTATACACCTATTAAAATTTGGACTCCTTTGGTAATCAAAGAAAAGCAAGGATTCAGAGACAGTATTATTAGATATATGGATAGTATTATTCTCTATTTTAAAGAGCCAACAGATGAGAAAAAGAAAGAATTTTTTGATTTTATAAAATATTATGAGTCTGGAGGCGATTGGAGAAAACTTGAAAAACTTATTGAAAAATATAAAGATACTATCCTTCTTCCTTATATCAATTGGGTATCAGTTATAAAGACTGATGTGGAAGATAAAAAAAATCCGTGGAGATGGGTTTATGAACGGGAGAAAATGTTAAATAAGATGAGAAAAAAATTTCCAAATCATATTCTCACAGAATATCACGAATTTAACATTTGTGGAAATTATTTTATGTGCGACCCCAAAAAAGGGTACAAGTTATATAAGAAATTGAAGAAAAAATATCCTTACAATTACGAAGTAAAAATGATTACTAAACAGTTTGAAGCGAAGATTAAGAAATTAGAAGGAAAATGAGATTTTTCTCTTTATTTCTATTGTTGTTTAATTTTATTTTTTCTCAAACAATTTCTTTAACCTATAAAGCAACAAGAGATACTACTCTTAAATATTGGCGAGCATTCTTTATGGGTATGCCAAAGGCTTCAGCAAGTGTCTGTCGAAAAGATTTAAATAAAGTTGTGACTATTATTGGTGATCCAAATTGGAAAAGAATGCCTATAATATTTGGCACAGATTTTAATAACCCTAAAAATTGGAAGATAGATGCTTTTTATTACCCAGGTAATCTTAATTGGTGTTATTATTTCAGAATTCATTCTTTATCTGTTGATACTGGTGGGATTCTTTTTGTTACTTCGGGAAGTCCCACTCTTCCTTATGGTGATTTTAAAACAAAAATTACTATGCTTCAATATAATTGGGATAGAGACAAATTGGATTATGTGCGAGAGTATGATTATTCAATTTGTGCCTGTGGTATTACAGTAATGGCAAACGATTCTCTTTGTCCGGAAAGAAGTTTTTGGGTATGCGATTCAATTAATAATCGGATTATCAAATTTGATTATGATGGAAATTTTCAGGCACAATTTTTGGGCCTACAAAGTCCAAGAATTATTGCCCGCGGAAGAAGTTTAAATAATCAGGAATATTATCTTTATGTCGTAGATAGTAATAGCCGAAGAATTGTTAGATTAAAACATCGTAAGGATAATAACACGACAACTTTTGTTAACGAAAGAACTTTTGATTTTGAAATTAGTGACATTGAATTTGATGGAACCTTATGGATTGCCGATAATTCTAATTCAAGACTTTTGAGGTTGAAAGAGGATTTAAGTGAAAGTATTTATACTTTTGGTAGTTATGGAACAGGCAGGAATCAATTCAAAGGTATAAATCATATTACTATTCCAATTGGAATAAAAAATAATAAGTTGGTTTATTTTGACAGAATGATTATTGGTGAAGAAAGATGGACATGGGATTGTGGAATTCAAATTTATCGTTTAGGAGTAGAAGTTAAAGATTTTAAGGCTTCTCGTGCTTCTAATCCTTATAGTGTCAAAATTGAATTTAAACTTACCGATTTTGCTTATGTAACTTTAAAAGTCACAAATACAAGCAACCGCGCTGAAACTACATTAATTAATAACGAATATAAAGAACCCGGCTCTTATGAACTCTTTTTCGAAAGTAATATGGGTAACTACCAAGCTACAATTACTGCCAAATCAAGATTTGTAAGTGTAAAAAATGAGTCACCGATAGAAGATATTAAAACCATCTCTTTTGAGATTAACCCCGGCGGAGGAGGCGGCGGTAGTGGAGGTGGAGAACCCCCTGAACCTC
>JBDRVN010000042.1:0-15376 GCA_039801885.1 Caldifarciminota bacterium | reverse complement strand
GATTGGGCTTCTGATTTTTCTGAAGGATTGGCAGTGGTAAGGATTGGTGGTAAACTAGATGAATATGGTTTTATTACTGGTAGCAAATGGAGATATATTGACAAGGAGGGCAGAGTTGTGATCGATCCCCAATTTGATTGGGCTTCTGATTTTTCTGAAGGATTGGCAGTGGTAAATGTTGGTGGCGAGAAAATTGGCAAATGGGGATATATAAACAAGGAAGGCAAGTATGTGATAGAGCCCCAATTTGATTATGCGGAAGATTTTTCTGGAGGCTTGGCACGGGTAATGAGTAGCGACAAATTATTTTATATCAACAAAGAAGGCAAAATTGTTAAGGAAATTAAAGAAATTAAATGAACATATACTTAATTAATCATTAGAATTAGAATTATGGATGAATTTAAAAAGAAAGGCAAAATGACTGAAGAATTATCTCCCCTTTATGATGGGAAAACGGGCAAATGGGGTTATGTCAATATAGAAGGTAAATATGTTATCGAACTCCAATTTGATGAGGCTTTTCCTTTTTCCGAAGGTTTGGCACGGGCGAAGGTAAAGATTGGTGATAAATACTTTTACATTAACAACGAAGGTCAGATTGTATATGGGTATGAATAATTTTGAGATAATTGTGAAAATGGTTAAAATTATTTTTAATAAGAGGATGGTTTATGAAAAAGAAAGGGGTTAGAAAACTGGGTTTATTATTTGGTCTTCTGTTTTTCTTTTTTGCTTATGGTGATCAGGATAATGATGGCAAATCGGTTCCTTTTAAAGGGCTGGATGATAAATGGGATTTAATTGACAAGGAAGACAAACTTATTTTTGAACCCCATTTTGATTGGGCTTATCGACTTATAAGACTTTCTCGCTATCAGGTATTTTTGAGAATGGGAATATTGAGTGTGATATTAAATAGGCTAATCAAACTGCTAAGAGGATTGTTAAAACAAAAAGAGGAGTAGATTTTTAATGAAACGTAAAAAAGGGCTGATTTTCCAAAACTGGATTAAGAAATTCTTGGAAGATAGAGGTTATTTGGTTCATAATCAAAAGGCGGGTGGCAGGTTGGTGAGAAATAAAAGCAGAAGTTTTTATGTGAATACCAATCAGGATATTTTTGGTCTCTTTGATTTGATTGCTATTAAAAAGAATAAGAAGATAAGGTGGATTCAGGCAACCTGCGACTCTTCGCTAAAAAGAAGAACGGAAAAGATAAAGAAAATACCTTTAAGTAGGAAGTATAACTCCTTGGAAATCTGGCAGAAAAAGAAATGGGGCATAAGGGTTATATCTATTAATAGAAGACCAAAAGAGATAATGAAGATAATAAAGGGAAAGGTTTTTTATGTTAGTTCTTTTTCTCTTTAATTTATATCTTGATTTTAGTAATCTATCTTTAAACTTTGATAACTTCTCTTCTTTTAAAGAGACTTTAATTAAGAAGGGTTTTTTATTTCAGGAGGCATATCCTTATCCTTATTTGCCAAGTAAAGTGCTCTTTGCGAAAAAGAATTCGGTTAAGATAAATTATTTAAGAAGTAAAGAGAGCGATTTTCCTTTTACCATTCCTAAGGCATCAAGATTTGGTATTTTGGAAGGAGACGGTGATATTAATTTAGAATTGGTAAAATATCCTGAGAATTTTCTTATAATTGAGACATTAAATTTTCGCAATAAAGAGATATTGAAAATAACCTATTATCCCTTTCAAATTGATAATAAGAGAATTATTTATAATCCAATAAGTTTAGAATACGAAGAAGATACCATTTCTTTGACCCCATTAAATTCTCTTGATACTTTAAGGAATTTTTTTTCGGATTTTTATTATATTTTTAAGATCTATATTGATAGTTCGGGCTTATATAAAATAACCGGTAAGGATTTAAAAGAGGCGGGACTTAATCTCTCTTTAATTTCGCCAAAGAAGATAAGGATTTTTAATATTGGTGATTATACTCCAAATACCTATTATCCTGATACCTTAACCGAAATACCTTATCTCTTTTTTATTAAAGATAGTAATAGATTTAATGAAGATGATTATATTTTATTTTATGCGCGTGGTGCCTCTTATTTTAGAAATAAATTTAAAGATTATTCTCATAATTTATATACCTTATATAATATCTATTGGCTATGTATTGGTGAGAAAGAGGGAAAGAGAATGAAAGAGGTATCGGGATTTGCGGATAGAAGTGAAATATTTAAGAATTTTGGCTATGAGAAGAAGCATATTGAATTGGATAAGGATTGTCCTGCGCGTGGTGGCCTATTATGGATTTGGGATAAGATAGAAAAGGCAAGTTACGAGGTAAGTAAAGAGATAAGTTATAGTTTTAATATCAATAATTCCTTTTTGTTAGATAGCCTAAAATTTAGGATATTTGCGGATAGTTATTTTGATTTTAAAATGGAAATTTTTTTGGATAATAATTTAATCGATACTTTAAAAATATTTTCTGCTTTGCCGCCTGCTGGTTCAGTTTATACCAAGAAAATAGAGTATCCAATAAAAGATAAAATAAATCTGAAACTTGTTTTTTATAGAGAGAATAAGGCAATGAATTTTTATACCGATTATTTTGAGTTTGGCTATTTAAGGCAATTAAATTTCCAAGATGCACCATTTTTTATTATCTTAGATAGCATAAAGAGGCATAATATAAAAATAAGTAAAGTTAAAAAACCAATTATTTTAGATATCACAAATGAGTTTTCACCAAAGATATTAAAAGATTATCAAATTGAGAAAGATACTTTATATTTTTCTTATAATGCCTTTGATACAACAATTTTATATATTAGTGATTTAGATAGAATAAAGAGAGTAAAAAGAATAGAGAATAAGAGTTATTATCAAAATAGTGATATCCATTTAAGGTCGGCTTTCTATCTCATTATTTGTCCAAGTGATTTATATTATGCCTGTCAGCAACTTAAAAGATATCGGGATAAAGAGATAAGCACTGAGATTTTTAAGATAGAAGAGATAATTGACCATTATCTATTTGGGTGTGAGGAACCTTATTCATTAAAGAAATTTTTCTCTTTAAAGAGACCTTTGTATGGTTGTTTGGTTGGTGATGCCACTTATGATTATCGGAATCTTTTGTATAATAAACCACAAATATTTACTTATGAGGTTGGTTATGGTTTTGATTACAATGTTTATAATACGGCTATTTATGCCTTAGATTCCTATTTTGCTGATTTTGAAGGCAATGGCAGAAGTCCGGATTTCGTTTTAACAAGATTACCATTAAGAAGGGAAAGTGAGATAAAGGAATATTTGGATAAATTAAAAGAATATGAGAAGAATTTAACGGGTTATAAAAAGAGAATTCTTTTCTTGGCGGATGATGAGTATAAAGGAAGTCCAAGTGAGCCGGATGAGTTTCGGGCAGACCATATTATAAATTGTGAGAATGTTGCTTCAATTATTCCCAAGGATTATGATGTTGATAAATTATATCTTACGGAATTTCCCTTTCTTGGTAATGAGGATAAGACCAATGCTCGTGATGAGTTTATAAGACTATTAAATGATAAAGGGATTTCTTTTTGTTTCTATTTTGGTCATGGTGCTGGTTTTCAGATTGCCCACGAGAAATTATTAACCTTACTTGATGTGAAGCGAATAAAGGCAAGACCAAATTATCCGATTGGTTATTTTGGTAGTTGTGGTGTTGGTCGGTTTGATGATACAAAATATGAGGCATTATCCGAAGAACTTATCAGAAATAGAGAAGGTTTTATTGCGACAATTGGTGCGATAAAGGGAACTTCACCACCAGGTAATGAAGAGCTTTTAAGGAGATTTGTTTTGGCACTTATTTATAATAATAAAGATATTTTAGGAGATTGTTTTTATAATGCCTGGTTGGTAAATACCTTTTACCATTTATTTGGTGAGCCCTTAACAAAAATAAACCTGCCAAAAAGAAGAGAATTAGATTTAGAGATAACCGAACAGCCTTTTTTACCGGGTAAAAAGATTAACGGAAAGATTTTTCTTAAAAAAGGGGTAGAATTTAGTGAGATAAGGTTTTCTTTGGGTAAAAGAAAAAGAAGATATAAATCACCGGTTATTGATATCTTTTATAACCTTCCGGGTGAAGATATTTTTCTTTCTAAGAAGATATTAAAAGATACTTTTTATTCTTTCTCCTTTGTCTTTCCGAAAGGTTTAAGATTAGATACTATCTTTTTAGGTTCACCGGAAAATTATTATTGGGAAATACCTAAAAGTTTAAAACTATCAATATTTTATAAGACAAAAGATTCTTCTTTTACCTTTAACATTGATACCTTTTTTAGGGATACATTACCTTATGAGAATTTTGATAGTTTGCCACCAAATATTTACTTATATGCCAATAATAAAAACCTGAAAGATACCAGTGAAGTAGAAAAGAATTTTGAATTGGCGATAAGGGCATTTGATGAGAGCGGGATATTTTTAAAAAAGGGAGAAATTTATTCACCAAAGATAATAGTTGAAGATGAGGCTATTGATTTGGGCGGCTATTTTTATTTTATTGATACCTTTTATTATTCTAAAATACCAATAAGTTTAAAAAGAGATTTTAATAACTGCCGGATTATTATCTATGATAACCTTTTAAATAAAAAAGAGAAAGTAATTATCTTAAAGACCAAGATAGAACCAAAAATTGAGCTAAAAGATTTGGCGGTTGTCCGGCTGAAAAATCATCTATATTTTACTTTCTTTTTAAACGAAGGCTGCTTGGGAAGTATTAAAATTTATACCATTAATGGCAGAAAGATATTAGAAAAGAACAATTTGCTCTTTAATTTTGGCTTTAACTCCCTGCCGATCGAAATAAACAATTTCGCAAAGGGTATTTATCTTTACAAATTAAGTTTATCTTCCTTAGAAAGAAAAGAGAAGAAAGAAATCATTAATAAGTTAATAATTGACTATTAGGAAGTTTTTACTTATTATATATTATGACCTTTTGTGTGATTGGTTTGGGAAGATTTGGTAGCCAAATGGCAAAGGCACTAATTGATGAAGGTTTTGATGTGATTGTGATTGATAAGGATGATAGTAAAGTAAATGAGTTTAGTGATAAGGCAACCAGTGCTTTAATTATGGATGCGACCGATGATAAGGCGTTAAAAGAGAGTGGTATTAATGAAGTGGATTGTGTAATTGTTAGTGTTGGTCAACGGATTGATGCCAGTATTTTGATTACAATGCTTTTAAAGGAGATGGGAGTTAAAGAGGTAGTAGCAAAGGCGGTGGATGAATTGCATGCCGAGATTTTAAAAAGGGTTGGTGCGGATAAAGTAATTCTACCGGAAAAAGAGACGGCAATAAGGTTGGCAAAGGCATACCATTCCAAGAGATTCTTTGAAGTGTTAGAGGTAAATCCGGAATATTCCATTGCCGAAATTTCCGCGCCCAAAAGTTTCTATAATAAAACATTAAAAGAATTAAATTTAAGGGAGAAATTTGGTCTTACGGTAATTTTGATTAAAAGGAAAAATCCCTATCTTAATGAAAATGGCATTCCGGAAATGAAAGAAGAGATAATTGTTTCGCCCAAAGGTGAAGATATGATATTAGAAAATGATATCTTAGTGGTTTTAGGAAAAGAAAAGGATTTAGAAAGGATTGTTAAAGAATGAAAAAGATAAAGAAAGAAGATTATGACCAGTTATTGGAAACTGCGCAGTTTTATCTTTTAAATAAAAATTATAAGGAGGCAATTGAAGTTTTTAAAGAGGCATTAAAAATAAAAGAAGATTATCTTATCTATTATCAATTAGGAATTGCCTATGAAGGTTTAAATGAAATTGATAAGGCAAAGGAGATGTATCGGAAAAGTTTGGAATTAAAACCCGATTTTGATGAAGCCAATAAAAGGCTTGATGAATTAGTAAAAGAGTGAAGTTTAAAAATATTATTATTTTTTTAATATTAATTTTAATATCAATTTTAATGTGTGGCTCAAAGCCACAAAAGAAATTGGAGGCAAAAATGATTAGAAAACCTTATGTGAGTGGCGAGTTTTATCCGGCTGATAAGATTCAATTAGAGAAAGATATTAGAAGCTATCTCAATTGGGCAAAAGTTTCCGAAATAAAAGATAAGATTATTGGCGTGCTTTCTCCCCATGCTGGTTATCCTTTTTCTGGTAAAGTGGCTGCCCATTCTTATAAATTTATTAAAGATTTAGATGTCAAAACAATTATTCTTCTTGGTCCTTCACACCAGGCAAGTTTTACTGGTTTTGCTTTATACGGAGATGGTTCTTGGCAGACACCATTAGGTGAAGTTATGATTGATGAAGAGATAGCAAAAGAGTTGAAAAATAAATGTCCCTATTTAAAAGATTTAAAAGAAGTACATAATTACGAACATTCTTTAGAAGTCCAAATTCCCTTTTTACAAGTAATTTATAAAGATTTTAAAATTGTGCCGATAATGGTTCTATTTCCCAAATATGAAGAATGTGAAAACCTGGCAAAGGCAATTAGCGAAGTGATAAAAACTTCCCAGAAAAAAATTATCTTTCTTATCTCTTCCGATTTATATCATGGCTATTCTTATCAAGAATGTGTTGAGACTGATAAGCGGACATTAAGTCATATTGAAAAATTAGAACCAAAAGATTTCTATGAAAAATTATTAAGAGAAAGTATTGCTGCCTGTGGCGGTTTTCCTATTCTTATTGGAATTTTAACGGCGAAAAATCTTTCTAAAAAGGCAAAGGCAATTATCTTAAATTATACCAATTCTAATGATGTGATGGGTGTAAAGACCGGATATTGTGTTGGCTATGGCTCAGTCGCATTTGTTATTCCGAAGGAAAATAAACAAGAGAAAAATTTAAGCAAAGAAGAGTTTGAATTAAAACTGAGTGAAGATGATAAAAAGGAATTATTAAATATTGCCCGAAAAACCTTAGAAAATTATCTTAATAATAAAAATATACCAGATTTTAAAATAACTTCTGAGAATTTAAAAAAGAGATACGGTGTCTTTGTTACCTTAAATAAGTTTGGTGAGTTAAGGGGTTGTATTGGTTATGTTGAAGGGATAAAACCATTATACGAAGGAGTTATTGATAACGCAATAAATGCGGCATTAAGAGACCCAAGATTTCCACCGGTCAGCTTGCGAGAGTTAAAAGATATTAAAATTGAGATTACTGTCCTTTCACCATTAAGAAAGATAGATGATATTAATAAGATTGTTGTTGGTAAGCATGGGATATTTATCAAAAAAGGTTTTTATCAAGGTCTTCTTCTGCCCCAGGTTGCCACCGAATACGGTTGGGACAGAGAAACCTTTTTAAAGCATACCTGCCTAAAAGCCGGTTTAGAGCCGGATAGTTACAAAGATAAAGATATCGAAATTTACATCTTTGAAGGTTTAATAATCAGTGAAGAGTAAAATATTTCTTTTACTTTTTCTTTTTAACCTTTTAATCAATAAGACAATTACCTATGATAAGAAAAGAGAAATCCTTTTTTATGCTTTGGGAGAAAAAGTTTTTATCTACAATGCCCAAGATAAAGAAAGTTTAAAAATCCTTTCTGAAGAGATAATTGCCAAAGATAAAGTAAATAGCCTTTACTATTTAAAAGATAAACTCTATCTGGCTACAAAAAAGGGAATAGAAATTTGGGATGTGAAAAATCCTTTCCATTACTCTCCTTTTTTGATAAATTCTTTTGACCTAAAAGAATGTTGTAATGATATTAAAGTTATCAATTCTTATATCTATTTGGCAACAAAAAGAGGTTTTGAAATCTATAATATTGAGAATTTAAATAATCCTTATCAAATTGGTCGTCTTTCTGGTTTTGCTTCTTGTCGCAATTTTTTTATTTATAAAAATTACTGTTATATTGTTGATAAGGAAGAAGGTTTAAAGATTATTGACATAAAAGATATTTATAATCCGCGAGAAGTTGGCTATCTAAAAGATATTAAACCGATTTTAGATGTTGATGGAGAAAATAATTTGATATATCTCGCTTGTGGTAAAAGGGGTTTGGGAATTGTTGATGTAAAAATAAAAAGTTATCCCGAAAAGATAATTGACTATTCAGTAGCTGGTTATTCCCTTGCTTTATTTTATAAGAAGCCTTATATCTATCTGGCTACGGATATTGGTTTAAGCATAATTGATGTGAAAGACCCTTATTCACCACAAGAGATTAATTATTATCAAAGTGAAAATAATATAAAAGATGTTTTTGTAATTTATCCTTATGCCTATTTAGATAGTGACCGGGGTTTAGAAATTGTGAAAATTGGCAAGAAGGGAAATATTTTCCTTTATTTTTCTGGTTATTTTTATTTTCTCCTTTTAATTTTAATTTTTGCTTATATTATCTATCGTATTTCCCGAGTATATAAAGATTGGAAAGAAAGGATTAAGGGATAATATGTAAGAAGTTATGTAAAAGAAAATAAATCCTACCAATTAATAATGAAATTCTTGCCATAACAGTATAACCAAAAGAGGCACCAAAGGCTACCATAATAAAAATAATGCCTAAACGGGAGAAAAATTTCCAAGTTCCTTTAAATTCCTTTGAGAAATAAAAATAGATAATTGTTGAGATAACACCAATAACCAATAAGATATTATTAATTGTTGTTAAAGGTAACAAAGTAGCACCGATTTGGGGAATTAGAAAACCTTGGATACTGGCAGTAACTCCTAAACCGGCACCAATACCAATCGTAAAAGATAAAGGAATTCTTGATATCCAAGCAGTTTTGGGAAACCACCTGGTAAGCATTAAGATACCTAAGATTGCCGGAATTAATAATATCCATTTTTCAACTCCTGTTGTTGTTATAAATCGGTCAATAAGCATTGGTTTGATATCAAAAGACCAGACATAAATAACCCAAAAGCCAGCCGAGACACCAACATAAATATGTTCGGCAAGTTTATAAAAGGGATTATCTTTATATAAGAAAGAGAAAATTGCTAAGGTTAAAGTAGCTGCCAGCCAAGTGCCAATAATATTTAATATCATTTCCTTTTTCTTAAAATAAAATAGCCAATATTACCAATAATAATAAAGATAATTATTAATAAATGGACAAAAGATTGGGCAGGCATTCCCAAAATAGCACTACCCGCTTTCCTTACTAATGTCTCATATTCCGCTGCTCCTTGGAGACCACCAATTAAACCAACAATCTGTTTTGCCTGTAAATAAGGAAACATATCCGGAGCGACAACACCGGTAGTTCCTAAAATTATTTTTTGATTAAAACGGGCACCAGCAAATTGAACCCAAGCATCACCAGTTGCGCCGGCTTCTAAACCAACTAAGATATCAATCTGCTGATAATTTCTCACTTTTCTCATAAAAGGAAAAGAATCAATTGGAATTCCTTTATAATCCGTAGGAAAGAAATCCCTTATCTCTTTTCCAATACCAACCATTAAGGCAGTATAACCGGGTCGATAACCCAAGTTCACATAATCTTCACCATATCTTTTATTATATTCCTTGGCAACTTGATTTAAAGCAATCTCACCTAAAGGAAGTCCAAGTGCCCATTGACCTAATAAGATTACTTTGATATCTTTGGAAAAGCAATGTCTTAAAATCCCAATCAGCATTGGTTGTAATTCCGGCTCGGAGGCAGCGTCATAATCAATAGAAATCATTACAATTGAACCAGGTTTTAAATTATCAATCTCCGAAAAAGCCATTTTCACTTCAGAAGAAACCCGAATGGGCATAATCATTCTGAATATCATTGGCAAAGAGACAACCAAAAATACTAAAAGGTAAATTATTCTTCGGTCAATAGTTGCTAATTTTGTCCAAATATCTTTCATTTGGTTATATAAGTTCTTTCAATACCTAAAATAATTCTTATTGACATCGCAATACCACCGAGAGCGGTGCCAATAAAGATTCCTCTTTTTGCGGCATTCTGAGGAACATTCATTATCCAATCACTTATCAACGCAAAGATTTCTTTTTTAGCAAGTTCTTCGTAAGGGATTTTTGGGAAGATAGATGAGATAAGATAGGCAATCCCTTTCCAGATATAAGAACCGATCGGTACCCGACCAAGCATAACAATGGTTGCCGCAATTAATAATAAAGTTGCCTCAAAGGTTCTTGCCCGAAATGCCCGATAGGCAGCCGAAGCAATAAAAAAGGCAAGCAAAGCAAACATTGTTGCTTGTAATGGTATAATCACATAGGTATAAAGATACATAAAAGGTGAATTTAAGGCAAAAGGTGTTTTAAATTTAAACCAGGAATAGAACCCTAAGATTAAAGTTAAAAATAATGAAAAAAGTAAAATAAGACTATGGATATTAAATTCTCTTTTCAATTTTGTCAAATGGTATCGCACAAGACTATCTAAGCCCAGTAAGACCGTAAAACCAGAAATAATTGAATACCAGATTAAAAACCTCTGTTCTAAATCACCAAAAGGCTTATGGGGAATAAAAAAAGTGATAATTAATAACATTCCGGTAAAGAAAGTTATAATTAATGGTAATTGACTTCTAATCATTTTATCGTAAAAATATTTTTTATAAATTCGTATAAATTATTTAAGAAAGAGAAATTTTTGAAGATGATTGAGAATGTGGCAATGATAACAGAAATGATAAAGATAATTAGGATAACTGCCTTTAAAAAATCTTCACCTTTTAAAGAGCCAAGCATTTGCGGTTCGGGTTTTAAATAGCAAGAGGCAGCAAACATCTCTTCGCCAATTAGAGTATAATCACAGGCAGCAATGAAGAAGGGCAATTGGGTTATCGCCGTTGTGCCGGCAATTTGGATAGCACCAACTGCGTGGCCGGTTTCCGCCAAGATTAAAGATTCGGCAAAGAAATATCCTTGCCAGAATATCGCACCAGGCTTTTCTCGCATAATTATTCCATCACACCCCGCCGCATAACCAAACTGGTCAGAAGTCAAATAGGTAATATCACCTTCTTTATATAAATCCGGTCTGCCACTTTCTAAATAGGCTTCTTTCACTGTCTCTTGGGCAGCAGTCATCACAATTGGGTCATAATTAGGAATAAGTAATCTTGTGCCATATTCGGCAGCCTTTCGGGCAATCTTTGATAAAATAGATAAGGCGGCAATTGTTACCACATCAGTAATAAAACCAAGACCAAAAGAAAATAGAATTGGCCTGCCCATTTCCGTTGCCCGACCCACCGCATCATCAATCGCATCAAGACCACTTATCTTTCTAACAAATAACCTCTCACCTTTTCTTGCCTTTTCAATATAATATAAAAAGACAATGAATAAAATAATAGTAATAATTAAGACATTAAAACGATTTTTGTTAAACCATTGGGGACGAGAGATAACCGGACCAATAACTTCTGATTTTAATGTATCTTTCTCTCTTATTGCCCAAATTTGATAATAATAATCTTTATTATCTTTTAAGCCTTTATCTTCATAATAATTATATTGAGATAAAACAAAACCAACATTTTCTAAAAGAGTATCTTTCTTCTCATTCCGATAAATCTCAAAAAATTTTATTGGGTTTTCTTCGGAAATAAATTCTTCTTTTATCTGCCATTCTAAACTAATACTGCCACCCTCATCCGAAGGTGTATCATAGACTTTTATATATTCAAAATAATTATATTGGAAAAGAAAGATAAAAAGAAAAAAATACATTGAATAAATTATAATAAATCTTTAGAATAATTCAAGAAGATAAATCTTCTTCTATTTTGACAATATTATTTTTTTAATTAAAATAAAGAGTATGAAGCGGGTTTTAATAAGGGATTTAGGTAGATATTTAAATAAAGAGGTTTTGATTTATGGCTGGATTGAAGGAATAAGAAAACTTGGTAAGTTGAAGTTTTTTATTATTAGGGATAGAAGTGGTCAGATTCAAGGAGTTTGTGATAAGGAGATTGAGAATTTAGATAAATTAGAAAAGGCTTCGGTTGTTAAGATTTTTGGTAAGGTAAAAGAAGAGGCACAGGCACCAAAAGGAATGGAGATTTTGATTGAAAAGGTTGAGATTTTAAATCTGCCAAAATCAAATTTACCTTTTGAATATTATCGGGATTTATCCCTTTTAAATTTAAAGTTAGATATGATTTTAGATTACCGACCATTGAGTTTAAGAAATATTAAGATTGGTAATATTTTTAGAATTCAGGCAGGGATTGTTAAAGTTTATCGGGAATTTTTGGAGAAAAATGATTTTTTAGAAGTCCACACTCCGAAGATAGTTTCTTCCGGAACCGAAGGGGGTAGTCAACTTTTTAAGGTCGAATATTTTGATCAAGTTGCTTATCTTGCCCAAAGTCCCCAGTTTTATAAACAGATGCTTGTTGGTGCTGGCTTTGAAAGGGTCTACGAAGTTGGTTTTGTCTATCGGGCAGAAGACCACGAGACCTCGCGCCATTTAAATGAATATCTTTCTTTGGATTGGGAAATGGGATTTATTGAAGATGAAGATGATGTGATGGATTTGGAAGTTAAATTTTTGAAATATCTTTTTAAATATTTAAAAAAAGAGTATAAAGAAATTTTAAAGGAATATAATAGTGAATTAGAAGAAATAAAAGAAATACCAAGGATTCCCTTTTATGAAGCAAAGGAGATATTGAAAAAAGAGTATAATAAAGAATTTTTAGGCGACGATTTAACACCGGAAGAGGAAAGAATTTTGTGTGAGTATTCTTTAAATAAATATGGAACAAGTTTTATTTTCGTTACTAAATTTCCCAGAAGCATTCGACCTTTTTATACTATGCCGGATAAGAATCCTACTTATTCTCGGGGTTTTGATTTACTTTATAAAGGGATGGAAGTCACCACCGGTAGCCAAAGAATTCACGATTATGATATGCTTTTTGAGAGTATTAAACATTTTGGTTACAATCCAGAAAGCTTTCAATTTTATTTAGAGATTTTTAAATACGGAATGCCACCGCACGGTGGTTTGGCAATCGGTGCGGAAAGACTTACCTGTCAAATATTAAATTTGAAAAATATTAGAGAAGCAAGTTTGTTTCCTCGCGACCGGTATCGTTTGGCACCCTAATGAAGAATAGAAAAGTTAATTTAGAGGTTTTATCTAAAGATAAAGAAGTTATCGCTTTAATTAAAGCGGCTGATAAACAATTAGAAATGATTGGTTATACCGAGCACGGATTGAGACATTCGCGGCTGGTTGCAGAAAGATGTTATTATATTTTAAAAAAGTTAGAATATAATGAAAGAAAAGCCGAACTGGCAGCAATTACCGGTTTCTTACATGATATTGGCAATGTGGTTAATCGGGATAAACATGAACATATGTCCGCAATCCTTGCCTATCAGATATTAAAAAGAATGAAGATGCCTTACTATGAGATTTTAGAAGTGGTTTCGGCATTGGGCAATCATCACGAAGAAGACGGAACACCGATTTCCGAAATCTCAGCCTCGTTAATTATTGCCGATAAATCTGATGTCCATCGGTCAAGGGTAAGAAATCCGGAATTAGTAAAGTTTGATATTCACGACCGAGTAAATTATGCGGTTACTAAATCAATGTTAACTGTTGATAATAAAAAGAGAAAGATTATATTTGATTTAGAGATTGATATCAAGATTGCGCCGGTAATGGAATATTTTGAAATCTTTTTAAATAGAATGATAATGGCAAGGAGAGCTTCTTTATTTTTAGGTTGCGAATTTGAACTTTATATTAATAAGACAAAATTAATTTAATGGAAGAGATAATAAAAAAAGTTATCCATTTAGCAAAATTAAGTTTTCCAAAAGAAGAGTTAGAAAATTTTGTTAAGGAGTGCGAAAAAATTGTTAACTATTTCCAAGAGTTAAAAAAAATATATAAGAATGAAAGAAAAGAAATATCTAAAAAGGAAGATTTAGAATGGAAATGTCCCTTAAGAGAGGATATTATAAAATTAGGTAATAAAAATTTTTTAAAAGAATTACCAAATTTTAAAGGAAATTATTTCCGAATAAAGAAGATTTTGTAATGGATATTCTCAAATTAAAAATTAGGGAGATGCAAAATTTGATAAAAAGGAGAGAATTAAATTATTCAGAACTTATAAAAGAGGTATTTAAAAGGATTGAAGAGAATAAAGAATTAAATGCCTTTATTTCTCTCTTTTCCGAAAAGGCAATAAAAAAGGCAGAAGAATGTGATAGAAAATTTAATGAGTTAAAAGAGATTCCTAATCCATTATTTGGTATACCCATCGCGATAAAGGATAATATTGCTTATGCTGGAGAGAGACTTACTTGTGGTTCAAAAATTCTTAAAGATTTTATCTCTCCTTATTCGGCAACCGCAGTTAAAAGATTAGAAGAAAAGAAAGCAATAATTATTGGTAAGACAAATTTGGATGAATTTGCGATGGGTTCTTCCAATGAATTCTCTTATTTTGGTCCTTGTCTAAATCCAATAAATAGAGAATATGTTCCTGGTGGTTCTTCGGGCGGAAGTGCTTCGGCAGTTGGAGCAAATATCATCCCTGTTGCCTTGGGTTCGGATACCGGCGGTTCAGTAAGACAACCAGCAGGCTTTTGTGGTGTTTGTGGTTTAAAGCCAACTTATGGACGAGTATCGAGATTTGGTTTAGTTGCCTTTGCTTCTTCTTTAGATGTGATTGGAGTAATTTCTAAATATGTTGAAGACTGTGCGATTGTTTTAGAAGCCATTAGCGGTTATGATGAGTTAGACTCTACATCAGCAAAATATCCGGTTCCTGATTGTTTACCTTTGAAAAGTAATCTAAAAGAAGTAAAGATTGGTATTTCTAAGGATTTCTTTTTTAAGGAAATGGATATATCTTTAACAAAAATTTACGAGGATTTTTTAAAATTATTAGAAAAAAATGGAGCAAAGATATGCGAACTTTCTTTGCCAACAATGAGATACGGAATTTATGCTTATTATTTGGTTGCTACTTGCGAAGCCTCTTCTAATTTAGCAAGATACGATGGAGTGCGCTACGGATTAAATCTAATAGCAAAGGATATTGATGAATTTTATATAAAAGTAAGAAGCGAAGGTTTTGGCAAAGAGGTGAAAAGAAGGATTGTTTTAGGAACCTACGGACTTTCAAAGGGATATTACGAAGAATATTATGGAATAGGTGTTAAGATGAGGAAAATAATAGCCGAAGATTTTGCTCGGGCTTTTGAAAAAGTTGATATAATTTTGGCACCTACCTCACCAACTCTGCCATTTAAATTAGGCGAGCGATTGGTAGACCCAATAATGATGTATCTCTCGGATGTATTAACTGTACCAATATCTTTAGCCGGTCTGCCGGCTTTATCAATTCCTTTAAAATATAAAATAAATAACTTTCCAATT
>JBDRVN010000041.1:0-16173 GCA_039801885.1 Caldifarciminota bacterium | reverse complement strand
AACAAATACCTGTAAGAATTATTATTACTCCTTATACTTCAAGTTTAATTTATATTTCAGAAAGGTCAAATAAAGGTTTTACTGCTAAAGCAGATATCGGCGATTTAAACGCAACTTTTGACTGGATTGCCATTGGAAGAGCAAAAGGATATGAAATTAGGCCAAATATTATAATTCCTGATGACGAAGCATTAGATAGAGAAATTGAGATAAAAAGGCAAAAGATACAAGAAAGACGAGAAAAGAAACGATTAGAAAGAATAGAAAGACGAAAACTTAGGGAAAAAGAAGAGGGGGAATAATTATGCGAAAACAAAAAGTGGTTATAATCCTTATTGTATTTTTTATATTATCTCTGAATTTGTGCTCCGCCCAGTATGTTCTAAAGAGAATTGTCCTTGACGAAGGCGGAAAAAAGATGACAGCAGGTAACTATACCTGCCGACTAAGTTTTGCTCAACCGATTGCTTCCAATATTCTCACAAGTTCTAATTATCGTGGAATTTTTGGTTTTTGGCATCCGCCTTATGAAGGGGGCGTCATAATTAAAGAAGAAGATTTTTATAAATCTCTCTCCTTCCCTTTGGTTTTTAGCCTTTCTCAATGCTATCCTAATCCTTTTAATAACAAAACTATAATTTGCTATTCTTTACCAAAAGAAACCGAAGTCAGCCTGGAAGTCCTTAACACTGCAGGAAGAGTAGTGACGACTTTGGTGAGAGGTACACAGAAACCAGGTTATTATAATGTGACGTGGAGTGTTAAGAATGTCCCTAAAACCCAATTTCCCAACGGTGTTTATTTTTATCGTCTCAAAGCAGGAGAGTTTGTTGCTATCAAGAAAATGGTGAAGACAGAATAAAACAAAAAGTTGAAAATTAATAATTAATAATAATTAATAAAAGGAAGGGCGAGGTTTTTCTCGCCCTTTTTATTTTCTCAAAAGTGAAGGTAGTTAAAAATATAATAAGTAAGATGCGTAAAAGAATTATAAATAAAGAAATTGATTAGAAGAGCGTATTCTTTATATCTTGCCTAAAATTGCGGATAGTTTAAATTTTTGGGTATAAATGCCGTTTATTCTCCAATATGCTGATAACCAATTGGAAAAATTTTTTCTTTCTTATTTTCTTTTATTAAATAAACGCCTCTCCCTTTTTTTACAACACCAATTTCACTTATTTTTATTTTATCTATTTCTTTGGGAATCTTTCTATTGGCAGTAAAAAGCAATTCAAAATCTTCGCCACTTTTTAGGATAAATTCTTTTAAATCTAAATTCAATTTTTTACATAATAAATATGTCTCTTCGGCGATTGGTAATTTATTAAAATCAATTTCAATTTTTACTTTACTAACATTTGCCAAATTGTAGGTGTCGCAAGCAAGGCCATCAGAAGTATCAATTAAGGAATTTATTTTATTTTTTAATTCTTGTGCCAATTTAATTCTTGGTTCAGGGTTTAAATGTTTTTTTATTGCCCATTTAAATTTCTTTCTATCTAAATTATATTTCAATGCCAATCGACCGGTTTCCGAAAGGGCAAGAAAACCAGTAAGATAAACCTTATCACCAATTTTAGCAGTGCTTCTTAAAATCGGTTTTTTAGCATAACCAAGGCAGGTTAAAACTATTCCCAATTTCTCGCTCTTTACAATATCACCACCGGCAATTTCTACTTTATATTTTTTCGCCAAATTTTTATAGGTATTATAAATTTCTTTAAAATCTTTCTCTTTTAAATAGGAAGGATATAAAAAGGCAATAAAAAGATATTTTGGTATTCCAGCCATTGCCGCAATATCCGAAAGGGTAGCAGAAAAACTTTTTTTGGCGATATCAGAAAAGGAGAAATATTTTAATTCAAAATGGGTACCTTCAATAAAGGCATCAGTGGTAACAATTATTCCTTTTTCTAAAACAGCACAATCATCACCAATTTTATTGCTTAAATTTTTTAAGAATTCAATTGCTTTAAGTTCGCTCCAAAGCATACTAAATTATAATAAAAAAATTGATTTTTAGAAGTAAATTGTTATAATATCAATCTAATGGAACCAGTTAAATTCAGAGAAGATTCCAAATATGCTTTTGTTTCTGGTCGGATTCGTTTTCGGGAGAAAGAACTTTTGAAAAAAGAGGATTTTGAAAATTTACTAAATAGAGAAGATGAAAAATCTTTTTTAGATTATTTAAAAGAGACAAGTTATCAAAAATTTTTAGCCGAAGAAATTTCAATAGTTTTATGGAATGCCCAACTGGAAAATTATCAATTTTTTAAAAATTATTCTTTAGACGATTGGCTCTATTACACAATTCTTTTTGAGTATGATTTACACAATCTTAAACTTTATTTAAAAGGAGAGATTTTGAAAAAGGATTTTTCTTTATATTTCTCACGTTTTTCAGCAATTCCCATAAATATTTTGAAAAATATCTTTCAAATAAAAATTGAAAACGAATATTTATTAAAAATAAAAGAATTAATAAAAGAAACATTTTCTTATTTTGAAGAAGTAAAAAATCTAAATCTTTTAGATATCTTTTTAGACAAAAAGATGTTCTCTTTAGCTTATGAATATACCCAAAATAGTGAGTTTTTAAAACTTTACTTTCGAGAGAAGGCTACCCAGAAAAATCTTTTAACCAGTTTCCGGATAAAAAGAAAAGGAGTAGATATTTTAGAAAAAGATTTTTATTTCCATTTACTACCTTATTCTTTTTATGATTTTCCCTTTTATTATGAGATTTTGAAAACTGATTGGGAAAAGATTTCTCTTTTATTTAAAGGAGATTATTCTCTAATAATAAAAGAAGGCATAATTGATTATGAAAAAGAAGGAAACTTTCTTTTGTTAGAAAATCTTTTTAGAAAAAGGTTATTATCTCTAACCAATTTTACTAAATATTTAATTTTCAGTTGCGAATTGTTATGTGCTTATTACTGGCAAAGAGATAATGAGATTGATAATCTTTCTAAAATTTATTATTTAAAAATAAAAGAAAAGTTGCCAAAAGAATGGGTAGCGAAACTTTTGGTAATTTAAAAGTTTTAGTAATTGGTGAAGAAGACTTTTTGAAAATTTTTAATCTTTATGGTATTGATGTTTTACAAACAAAAAAGGAATTGGTAAAAGAATTATTGGAAGAGAAAATAAAAGAGGGTTATAAAATAATCTTTTTTACACCGGAAATCTATTCGGCAATTTTGGGAATTATTAAGCAGTATGAACAAGCTTCTTATCCATTATTTATTAGTTTAGCAACAAAAGAAGAGAGTATTGAAGATTTGAGAATAAGAGAATTATTAAAAAGGGCGTTAGGAACCGATATTTTTAAAGAAGATTATGAAAGTAGGAAGAATATATAAAGTATCTGGTCCCTTGGTTGTTTGTAAGGGATTAGAAGGTGCCAGGATGTATGATGTTTGTTATGTGGGCGAAGAGAAATTGATTGGCGAAATTATTGCCCTTTCTGGTGATTTAACCTATATTCAAGTTTATGAAGATACTGCTGGTCTTGGTGTAAACGATCCAGTTTTTCCGACTTATCAACCTTTAATGGTTGAGCTTGGTCCTGGACTTATTTCTTCAATTTATGACGGTATCCAAAGACCTCTTGATGAGATAAGAATGCTCGCTGGTGATTTTATTACTCGGGGTATTTTAATTCCTGCTTTAGATAGAGAAAAGAAATGGTATTTTAAACCTTTGGTAAAACCACCTTTAGATGTTTCTGGTGGTGATATTGTTGGTGAAGTAAGAGAAACTGATTTAGTTATTCATAAAATAATGATACCACCGGATATTAAGGGTGAACTTACTGAATTAAAAGAAGGAGAATTTACAATTGAAGATCCGATCGGTAAGATAAAAACAAAAGATAAAATAATTGATTTAAAATTATATCATAAATGGCCCGTAAGAAAAGAAAGACCTTATCAAAACAAATTGCCTCCCAAAGAAATTTTAGCCACTGGACAAAGAGTCGTTGATACTTTTTTCCCAATCGCCAAAGGCGGCACTGCCTGTGTTCCCGGTCCTTTTGGTAGCGGTAAGACAGTAATTCAACATCAATTTTCTAAATGGGCAGACGCCGAAATTGTTATTTTTATTGGTTGTGGCGAACGAGGTAACGAGATGACTGATGTTTTGATAGAATTTCCTCAGTTAAAGGATCCAAAATCCGGTGAACCTTTGATGAAAAGAACAGTATTAATTGCTAATACCTCTAATATGCCGGTAGCGGCAAGAGAAGCAAGTGTTTATACCGGAATTACGATTGGTGAATATTTTCGGGATATGGGTTATTCAGTAACTTTACAAGCCGACTCTACTTCTCGCTGGGCAGAGGCAATGAGAGAGATTTCGGGAAGATTAGAAGAGATGCCTGGTGAAGAAGGTTATCCGGCTTATTTACAAAGAAGGATTGCGGAGTTTTATGAAAGGGCTGGTAGGGTTTTGGCATTAGGAAAACCAGAAAGAGAAGGTGCTTTATCAGTAATTGGCTCAGTTTCACCACCGGGCGGCGACCTTGGTGATCCGGTTGTTCAGGCAACTTTGCGGGTGGTGAAGGTTTTCTGGTCTTTAGAAGATAAACTTGCTTATCAAAGACATTTTCCAGCAATTTCTTGGTTAAATTCTTATTCATTATATCAGCAAGATCTGATAGAAGATTTAAGTAAGAAAGTTTCTCCGGAATTTGTTGAGCTTGCAAAGGAGGCAATGGCAATCTTAGAAAAAGAGGCTGAACTTTTAGAGATTGTGCGACTTGTGGGAAAAGATACTCTTTCACCTACCGACCGGTTGATATTAGAAGCAGCAAGAATTATCAGAGAAGATTTTTTACACCAAAATGCTTTTTTAGAAATAGATACCTATACCTCTTTAAAAAAACAATACGAAATGTTAAAAATATGTCTCTATTTTTATGAGAGAGCAAAAAAAGCCTTAAATGAAAACAGAGTGACTATTGAAGATATTGAAAAATTAAAAGTGAGAGAAAGAGTTGCCAAAATGAAGTTTATAAAAGAAGAAGAAATGGAAAAAGAATTTTCGGAAATTAAAAAGGAGATTGAAGAATGTTTGAAATAAAATATCACAAAAAGATTAGCGAAATTTCCGGACCCTTGATTTTAATTAAAGGGGTAGAAGGCGCTAAATATTTGGAATTGGTAGAGATTATTGTTGGTGAAAAGGAAAGGAGATTTGGTCAGGTTTTAGAAGTTTATGAAGATAAGGCATTGGTGCAAGTGTTTGAAGGAACAAGAGGTATTGATTTAGAAGAAACTAAAATTAGATTTCTTGGTGAAACAATAAAAATTGGATTATCCAAAGATATCTTAGGAAGAATTTTTGATGGTTTAGGAAGGGTAAGGGATGGCGGTCCAGAAATTATACCGGAAATAGAAAGAGATATTAATGGTGCACCAATTAATCCTTATGCCCGAGAATATCCTAATGAGTTTATTCAAACGGGTATCTCCGCTATTGATGGTTTAAATACCTTAGTAAGAGGTCAAAAATTACCTATCTTTTCTGGCTCAGGACTTCCTCACAACCTTTTGGCTGCTCAAATTGCCCGACAAGCAAGGGTTTTAGGAAAAGAAGAAGAATTTGCGGTTGTTTTTGGTGCGATGGGGATAACCTTTGAAGAAGCAAATTTCTTTATTGACAGTTTTGAAAAGAGCGGCGCTTTAGAAAGGAGCGTCCTTTTCTTAAATCTGGCTGATGAACCAGCAATTGAAAGAATCGCAACACCAAGAGCAACCTTAACTGCTGCGGAATATTTGGCTTTTGATTTAGATATCCATGTATTAGTTATCTTAACTGATATGACCAATTACTGCGAAGCCTTGAGAGAAATTTCTGCTGCCAGGAAAGAGGTTCCCGGAAGAAGAGGTTATCCTGGTTATCTTTATACTGATTTAGCATCAATTTATGAAAGATGCGGAAGGATAAAAGGAAAGAAAGGTTCAATAACTTTGATGCCAATATTAACGATGCCGGAAGATGATAAAACCCATCCGATTCCTGATTTAACCGGTTATATTACCGAAGGACAAATAATTTTATCAAGAAGTTTACAAAGGAAAAAAGTTTTTCCACCAATTGATGTGCTTCCTTCCTTATCACGATTAAGGGATAAAGGTATTGGTAAAGGAAAGACAAGGGAAGACCACGCTGATTTAGCAAATCAGTTGTTTGCCTGCTATGCCAAAGGTAAAGAAGCCGAAGAATTAGAAGTGATTTTAGGAGAGGCAGCATTAACTGAATTAGATAAAATTTATCTTCATTTTGCCGAAGAATTTGAAAAAAAATTTGTTAGCCAAGGTGAATACGAAAATAGAAGTATTGAAGAAACATTAAATATTGGTTGGGGACTTTTAAGATTAATTCCGAAAGAAGAATTAAAAAGAATAAGGGAAGAATTTATTCAAAAATATCTATACCCTAAAGGATAATCTTTAATAAAAGATTCTAAGTTATTGAAAAATAAAGAGATAATCAAGTAATTTTTTCTTGACTTTTTTAAAATATTATATATAATATTTATAAATAAAGGGTGTGTGTAAATTTAGTTGGCAGGGGGTGTGCCAACTAAATTAGAAAAAATTAGGAGGTGAAAAATGCGAGTAATAATTTTAATTACCCTTTTTCTTTCCTTATCTTTTTCTCAGGTTTTAATTTGGTATGATGATATGACAAATTTCCCCCAAAATTGGACATTAGGAGGAGTGGGAGATACTTGGACAAGGGTTTCTACCCGTTATCATTCTTCTTCTTATAGTGCAAAATGTAGTAAAGACAGTCTTTATCGAAGTAATGTTAATATCTGGATGGAAAGGAGTATAAATCTTAGTGGATTTTACAGTGGTGCAGTAGTTTTTTATATCTATCAAGATTTGGATTCTTCCGATTACATATATTTTGAATATTATTCTGGTAGCGAATGGATAACTTTTTGGCAGTCAAATGGTTTTGTTGGCGGTTTTATTCAAAGGGTAATGTCGCCAATTCCTAATACCGCAACCAAAATAAGATTTAGATTTTCTTCTGATTCGGTAAATGTGAGCGAAGGTGTTTATATTGATGATGTAACAGTTTATGGTTATCGTTACGATGTCGGTGTTACTGAAATTGTTGCTCCGAAAGGTATTCTTGATTCCGGAACGACAATAACACCAAAAGCAAAAGTGAAAAATTTTGGTGACTTTATGACCACCTGCACGGTGCGGATGCGGATCGGTACTTTTTATAATAATATCCAAGTGGTAAACAATCTTTCTCCTGGACAGGTTAGAGAAGTAAGTTTTAGCAGTTGGCAGGTGAGACAAAGAGGGACCTGGATTGTCAAATGTTCTACTCAATTACGGAATGATTATAATCCGAATAATGATTGGAAAGTAGAAACGATATTTGTCAGAGTTAGAGATGTGGGCGTAGTATCTATATTGGCTCCCACTGGTACCGTTGATTCCGGAACCTCTCATCTTCCGCAGGCAAAGGTAAAAAATTATGGTAATACTAATGAAGATATTGGAGTTCTCTTTAAAATCGGCAGTAATTATCGGGATTCTCTTTTCTTAATTTTACCAGCGGGAAAAGAAACAACCCTTTCCTTCAATCAATGGTTAGCAATTCAAAGAGGAAAGCATAATGTAAAATGTTCTTTACTCTTTAATGATTTTGTCCCCAGTAATAATTATCGGATTGATTCAGTTTTTGTGAGAGTTTTTGATGTCGGGATAAAAGAAATTCTACAGCCAGTAGGAACAGTTGATTCAGGAACAAATATTATACCAAAGGCAAAATTAAAAAATTACGGTAATGTTAATGTTAATTTTAAGAGTTATTTTAAAATTGGCAATTTCTATTGGGATTCCTTAGTTTGTAATCTGCCAGCAGAAAGAGAAACAGTTTTATCTTTTAATCAATGGTATGCGGCAATAAGGGGAAAACATTTAGTGAAGTGTAGTTTGTTAGTAAATGACCGATTTTTGGAAAATAATTATCAGATTGATTCCGTCTTCGTTCGTGTGTGGGATTGCGGAGTAAAGGAAATCTTAGCGCCAACCGGTATTATTGATTCCGGTACTTCTGTTATACCAGAAGCAAAGATAAGAAATTATGGAAATATTGACCAAGAATTTAGCGTTTTATTTAAAATTGGTGATTTTTATAATGATTCTGTTTATCTGTATTTAGCAGCCGAAAGAGAAACAACAATTTCTTTTAACGAATGGCAGGCAAAGGAAAGAGGCAAGCATTTAGTAAAATGCACATTGCTGGTAACTGATAATTTTCCTGAAAATAATCATAAACGCGATTCGGTGTTTGTTCGGGTATTGGATGTTGGGATAACAGAAATTATTACTCCAAAAGGTGAGGTTGACTCCACAGGCATTTTAACACCGCAGGCAAAAGTAAAAAATTATGGTAATACTTCGGTTAATTTCTTTACGACAATAAAAATTACCGGTGATGAGTATTATTGGATAAATGAAACTTATGTGGAGAATCTTTTACCTAACGAAGTAAGAATAATTGATTTTCCCAATTGGCAGATTGCGAAAAGGGGAGAATATGTTGTTACTTGTTCAACAAGATTAGTTAATGACCAAATACCAATAAATAATAAGAAGGAAGAAAACTTTACGGTTCAAGTTCATGATTGTGGGATAATAACTATTTATTCACCACCGGAAGAATGCGATTCTAATAAAACTTATCCAGTTATTGCTTTGATAAAAAATTATGGCACTGTTAATAAAAACTTGAAATTATCTTTTAAGATTGGTGATGATTATCTCTCAACGAAAACACTTACCCTTAATGCTGGTGAAACATTATCAGTTGAATTTGATAGTTGGCAACCAGGAAGAAGAGATTATGTATGTTCGCAATGTTTAATTGATTCCTGTTATAATGATATTAATCCTTTTAATGATACAATGAGAAGCACCCATTTTGTAAAAGTTATGGATGTTGGGATATTAAGGATTGTTTCACCCAGTGATTCCGTATCCGCAGGAGAAATTATTCCGCAAATTGAAATAAAAAATTTTGGTAATGTTTCTACTTGGATTGTGTTGAAAATTGTGATTTATCAAGACAACTTGCCCATATATCTTGATTCCGTTTCTGTTGAGATGCTACCTTATGAAATTAAGATTGTTAGTTTTTCGCCTTGGCAGGCATATGAAGGAAGTTTTACAATTCTTGCCCAGCTAATCTTGAACGGAGATATGGAACCAGAAAACGATACTCTTTGCCAAAATTTTGTTGTCGAAAGTTACGAAGCTTGGGTATTATTGAGGGATATTCCAAGGGGAGGTTATAAAGGAGTGAAAGGTGGCGGTGCTTTGGCTTTCGGTAATAATTTTGTCTTTCTTTTTAAAGGAAATAATACAAGAGAATTTTATATTTATTGTTGCTCAACAGGAACCTGGAAAGAAGGCAAGCCTTTGCCAAGCGGTGATAAAGGGAAAAATATAAAAGATGGCGGTGCCTTAGTTTATGACAAAAAACATAATTTACTTTTCGCTACCAAGGGAAATAAGACAAAAGAATTTTATTGTTATTATCCGGAATTTGATAGTTGGGAAAGAAAGAAAGATATTCCGGGAAAGAAAGGACCTAGTGGCGGAACCGGATTAGCCTATTTTCCTCTATCAGAAGATACTAATTATATTATCTTATTAAAAGGTGGAACAAAGGGATTTTATGCCTATTGGATTGAACAGGATAGTTGGCTTACTTTAAAAGAACTACCGGGTGAAAAGAAATTTAAGAAGGGAAGTGCGATTACGAGCGATAGTAATTACATCTATATCTTAAAAGGAAATACCAATGAGTTTTTTGCCTACGATATAAGAAAAGACTCTTTTGAAATAAGAAAAAGCCTACCTTTGGTTGGTAGAAGTTTGAAGAAGAAAAAAGCAAAAGATGGTGCTAGCCTTTGTTGCGATGGCGAAAAGGTTTATGCTTTTAAAGGTGGTAATTGTAATGAATTTTGGTATTATGATATTCAAAATAATGAATGGATAGAGGCTGAGCCAATTCCTTTGGCGCCCAGTAATAAGAAAGTAAAAAGTGGCGGTGCCTTAGTTTATGACGAGATAAACAAGAGAGTTTACGCTTTGAAGGGAAGCAATACCTATGAGTTCTGGCGATATCTTCCGAGAAAAAATGTTCTCTTAGGCAAAGAGAATTTAACCAAAGAAGATCCTCTGACAATTAATTCGGAAAAATCTATTCTGATTGGTAAAAAAATAAGAGAAATTAAAATATATAATCTCTTAGGAAATCTTGTTTATCAGAAAAAAGGCACAAAAGAGATACCCAAATTAAGAAAGGGAATTTATATTATTAAGATAAAGTTTGAAGACTATGAAGTAAATAAGAAAGTTTTTATTGTTCAATAATTATTTTGCCTTTTTTGAGTACAGTTTTTATTGGGTTAGAAAAGGGATTATAAAAGATTTTTTGGTATTTATTATATTTTAAAAATATTAAATCTGCTTCTTTTCCTATTTCAATTGAACCAATTTTATTTTGAAGATTTAAAGCATAGGCATTTCCCATAGTTCCATAATAGAGGCTCTCTTTTTCGTTAAAATCATATAAGAAAGCACCCAAAGAAATAATTATTGGCATTTGATAAATTGGGCAGGTTCCCGGATTATAATCGCTTGCCAGAGCAATTTTCATATTTAATTTTTTAAATATATTTATTGGTGGTTTCTTTTTCATCTGTAAAAATAAAGAAGTACCGGGTAAAAGAGTGGCACAAACATCTTTTTTCTTCATTAATTTAAGATTTTTAATTTCCGGATAGATTAAATGGTCGGCAGAGATACAGCCAACTTGATAGGCAACATAATCTCCTTTGGAATAAAAAAGTTCATTGGCATGGATTTTAGGAATAAGACCCAGTTCTTTTCCGTAAGAAAGTAGTTCTATACTTTCTTTTTTATTAAAGGTATTCTCTCCCTTTTCACAGAAGACATCACAAAAGATTGCCAATTTTTCTTTAGCAACAATCTCCATTGTTTTTTTCATCAATTGAATATATTCTTTTCTTTCAATATCCTTAGGGATTACGTGGATAAGAAAAGTAGGTAGAATGGTAATCTTATCTTTTAATTTTTCTTTTAATTGATTAATAATTCTTAAATGCCTCAATTCTTCTTCGGGATAAATTCCATAACCACTTTTTATTTCAATCGTTGTTGTTCCCCATTTTAATACATTTAACAATTTTTCGTAATTCTCTTGAAACAGTTCCTTATCTTTTTTCTCTTTTGTTTTTTTAAAAGTATAATAAATTCCACCACCCTTTTTTAAAATTTCGTAATAACTTTCTTTATTTAATCTCATCTCCAACTCATCTTCTCTTTCACCGGAAAAGAAGAGATGGGTATGGGAATCAATAAGACCGGGTAAAACACAAGAATTTTTCGCATCAACAATCTGGTAATTTTCTTTCTTTTCCAATTTTAAATCTTCCATTTTACCAAAATCATAAATTTTATCTTCTTTAATTAGAAGATAACTATTTTCAATAATTGTAAAATCGGGTTTATCCATTAAAAGGAGTTGAGAGATATTTTTAATTAATAACATCCTATCTCCATAAAAAATAGATAAAAATTCCACTGGCAATTGTTCCCGCCAGAGAGAAAGGTAGACCTAATTTAAAAAAGTCAAAAAATTTTGTCTTAATCCCTTTCTTTTTAAGATAACCAATACCGATAATATTTGCTTGGGCACCAAAAGGAGTGATATTACCACCAACCGTAGAGGCAATTAATGAACCGAATATTAATAGATAAAACATCTTACCTTCCGGATAAAAAATTTTTATTAATTCGGAAATTAATAAAAAGAAAGGCACATTATCCATAAAAGAAGAAAAAAGGAGAGAAAGAAAAAGAATAAAAATATAAATAAAAATTTGGTGTTTAAAGATAGCAAAGATGTTATTAAAGAAATGGGATAAAATGGTTAATCCGCCACCATTTTTAAATATTCCAATTAAGATAAAAATGCCAATTAAAAAAAGGATAGTTTCGTAGTCAAGGATTTTAAAGAAATTTTTTGGCTTTATTAATTTGAAGATAAAAAGAAAGATAATTGTTAAAAAAGCATAAAATAATGAGATAAGACCGGCATAAAAAAGATAATTGTTATCTTTCATTATTCGGGGGAAAATTATTAAACTTAAAATAAATAATAAAAAAATTATTAAAAAAAGATAATTTCTTTTGGGAATATTAACTTCTTCAATTTCCGGATGGGTTTTCATAAGTTCTTTCTTTTCTCTTTTTAAAATAAAATAGATTGTTAATAGAGAAAAGAAAAAGCCGATTTGGACAGCAAAAAATAAAGAAGGTTTTCCTTGAAAAATAAAGAAGTCTAAAAATTTTAGATTTGCTTTCTCTGCTAAAATCATACTTGGTGGGTCACCAATCAAGGTTGCTGAGCCTTGTAAATTGCTTGCCAAACAAATTGGAATAATAAAATTTAATGGTGAGGTATTAAAATATAAGGCACAAGAATAGGCAATTGGTGCCAGGATTAGAATCACCGCCGCATTTTCTAAAAAACTTGATAAAAGACCGCTTAAAATAGAAAAGATAATAATTGAATAAAATAAGGTCTTTGCCTTATTAACTAAATGAAAGGCAATCTTTTTGGGAATTTCTGATAAAAAAAACCCTTCAGCAATAATATAAGTTCCTAAAAAGAGCATAATAATATTAAAGTCAATAAAATTGATATAATCTTTGAAAGAGAAACCGAAGAGAAAGAAAAAGAGAATAAAAACAAAAAGGATATATAATCTAAATCTAAAAAAGATTGCCATTAAAAAATAGCATAAGAAAAATAATATAAAGATAATCATTTACTCTATGCGACAGAGGATTTCGTAATGATTATTATACTCTTTCTTAATAATTCCTATTTCCGGTGCTAAATAATAAAGGTAAATTAAAGAATCTTTATTTTCACCAATAATCTCCTTTTCTTTGATAATTATTGAATAGACATCAGAAAATTTGCCATAGGGAACTTCTAAATTATCCCTTTTTAAGACTTTACCAAGAAAATAGAATTTTATTGTGTCATTAATAATTGAATCTTTAAATTCTTTATTTTCAATCAAAGGAAAAGAGAGAAAATTAATAAAACCTTTGTATAAGGTCTCAATCTCGCCAAAAATTAATGTCTCTTTACAGACAAATTTTTTAATAGAAAACTTTTCTTTTATAAAAAATATCGGTTCAATATTTCTTTCACAATAAAAAAGATTAGTGCCAAAGAGAAAGGTATCGCCAACAAACTTAAATTGGATGGTATCTTCTAAAGTTGAATAATAGTAATAAGTTTTTCCCTTTTCCAAGGGGAAATAATCACCGGTTGTTCTGTTTAACAAACTATCTTTTTGGCAAAAGATAAATAGAAATAAAAATAAAAGGGATTTTTTAAAATTCATAGCCAACACCAATTTGGGAATTTAAAAGATAATAAAAATTACTTTCTTTTTCAAATTCCAGTCTTTCCGGAATAAGCGAAAGGAAAATTCTTATTTTAAAATTGATTTTCTTTAATTTCTCTTTATAACCAAGACCAAAATTGTAATTAAAATAATTACCGCTTTCTTTTGTTTTCTTTTCCCAATAGACTTCTCTTATTAAATAAAGATAAGAAAGAGCGAAAAATAATTTCCCTTTTTTATTTTTAATTGTTAAAAAAGAGGGTTCAAAAAAAATCTGGGGTTTCAGAAAATAGAGAGAAGAATATTGATTTTTAAAACAGGAATAGGTGAAAGATAAACCAAAATCAGAAAATTTACTTTCTTTTGATAATTCTAAAGAAAAGGAAGGGGTGGGATAGAAATATCTTTTTAATCTACCAAAAGGGGTCTGGTCACCTAATAATAAGCCAATCTCGGTTGAGGAGAATAAATAAAAAATCAAGGTAAAAAACATAAAAAATTATAAAAGAAAAAAGAGATAAGTCAACAAATGGCAATATACCAGTAAACATCTTTTTAATAACCCCATTTTAAATTCTTTTATTTTTTCTCTAATTTCTTTAGAAAAGAAAGGGATATTAAAAGAGAATTATAAGTCATTATTTATATTGAAAACTTGTTTACTTCTTAATTATTTAATACTTTAGAGATTATAAACTATACTATCTCCTATACTGCTCCCTTCTTAATAGAAAGTAAAATCCTCCTGTTAAATTAAAGGAAAGATAAGAAGATATTGAAAGGAATTTATTATTTAACTTTTAAGAGAAAGATATAACTCCTTTAATACCTCCTTTTTTAGTTTGTTTTTTATCATTTTTTTAATCAATCTTACCATATTTGCCATCATATTATTCTCCTTCTATATATAATACGAAAAAAGACCCCAAAAGGTTACCACTTTTTTTCATTCACTTAGCGACAAATGGTAATATTCTTTTTCCTTGATTTTTTTATTTAAAAAACCTATATTATTATACATGGACTTTCGATGCCGAATCCGCATTTTTTCAGATAATGCGGAGCGGAGGATATTTTGCCTTCTTTTTGGAAGACTTGGGGTGAAGGCGATAAGCCGGGCTACTCTTTCGGCCTAACCCGACAACTAACTCCGTAGGCGAAAGAAAGAGGTCTTTTTAGACCTCTTAAATAAAAATTAATGAAAGAGAAAAATTAAGATGAAGGCGATTATTTTGGCAGCCGGGAAGGGTGAAAGAATGAACTCTTCTTTACCAAAACCTCTTCATAAGGTGCTCGGACTTTCTTTAATTGAGAGGGTGATTATTCCTTTAATAAAAGTTGGAATTAAAGAGATAATTGTTGTCCTTGGTTATAAAGGAGAGCTAATAGAAAAATATTTAAGAAAGAAATTTAAAGATATAAATTTCCAATTTGTCTATAATGAGAAATATCACAAAGGTAATGGCGCTTCTTTCCTTTGTGGAATTAATTTGCTTAAAGAAAAAGAGAAGTTCCTTTTATTAATGGCTGACCATATCTATTCACCAGAAATTATTGAAAGGGTTTTAAAAGAAGAAGCACCATTAATGGTAGTTCATAACAACTTAAATCTATTAAATAATTTAGAAAAAGAGACAAAAGTAAAGATTGTTGATAATTTTATTGTTGATATTGGTAAGGATTTGGAAGATTTCGATGGGATAGATTGCGGAATTTTCTTTTTAGAAAAGAATGGCTTTAGTTTCCAAAAAGAATTGTTAGAAGAAGAAATAGAGCTTAGTTATTTAATAAAAGAATTTTTAAAGAAAGAGAAGTTAAAGACTTTCTTTATTAAGAAAAAGGAATATGTCTTTAATGTGAATGATAAAGAAAGTAAAAAATGGGTAAGTAATTATCTTTTAAATAATTGTGGTAAAAAAGAAGATGGAATAATTAGTAGGATAATTAACCGCAGGATTTCTAAGTTATTTACCAAATTTTTCTGTTGGTGTAATATTAAGCCCTTAACCATCACTATTATCAATTTTCTCTTAACAATTGTTGCTTCTTTTATCTTTTTCTTTTCTAATATCCTTGGTGGTTTATTAGTTCAGTTTGTTTCTATTTTGGATGGTGTTGATGGCGAAATAGCAAGGATAAAATTGGCAACAACTAAATTTGGTGCCTACTTAGATGCCCTTTTTGACCGATACAGCGACACAATAATTATTTCCGCAATTACCTTTTCTCATTATTTAAAGACTAATCAAATTTGGATTTTTTTCTTTGCCTTTTTAGCAATTATCGGTTCTAATATGTCGATGATATTAAAGGATAAAGAAAGATTATTATTTTCTCAAGATATTTCTCATCCTTTAATTCCTTTAAGTCGGGATATAAGACTATTTTTAATCTTCCTTTTCTCCATCTTTAATCAGTCTTTTCTTTCGATAATCCTTTTAGCCTTTCTTACTAACTTCACTACTATTTTGAGAATTCTTTTGGTAAAAAGAATAACAAAGGGAAATTAATAAATTACAATTTTTTTAATCCTCTTTTCTTCTTTTAAGAAATAGATACCCTTGGAAGAAATTTTTTGGTGTTTGATTTTTTTGCCGGTTATATCAAAGATTTCATTATAATATTTTTCAAAATAGGTGATTTTCTTATTCTCTTCTTTAATTGTTGAC
>JBDRVN010000040.1:0-16222 GCA_039801885.1 Caldifarciminota bacterium | reverse complement strand
ATATGATGGAAATGGTAACCTGTTATGGGAGAGAAGATATAATGGTCCAGGAAATGATTATGATGGGGCTACCTCCCTTTTTGTTGATAATCAGAGCAATGTCTATGTTACTGGTTATAGTTATGACTCTGTTACTGATTATGATTATGCGACCTTGAAGTATGATAGGCAGGGCAACTTATTATGGGAAAGAAGGTATAATGGTCCAGGAAATGATTATGATGGGGCTAAATCTCTTTTTGTTGATAATCAGGGCAATGTCTATGTTACTGGTGGTAGTTATGACTCCCTCACAAATTTTGATTATACTACTTTGAAGTATGATGCGAGTGGCAACTTATTATGGGAGAGAAGATATAATGGACAGGGAAATTATAATGATGGGGCTACTTCCCTTTTTGTTGATAATCAGGGCAATGTCTATGTTACTGGTAGAAGTGAAGGTTCTGGCACTGATTATGACTATGCGACTTTGAAGTATGATGCGAATGGTAACCTGTTATGGGAGAGAAGATATAATGGTCCAGGAAATAGTGATGATTGGGCTACCTCTCTTTTTGTTGATATGAATGGCAATGTCTATGTTACTGGTGGTAGTTATGACTCCCTCACAAATTTTGATTATACTACTTTGAAGTATAATGCGAATGGTAACCTGTTATGGGAGAGAAGATATAATGGTCCAGGAAATGATTATGATGGGGCTACCTCCCTTTTTGTTGATAATCAGAGCAATGTCTATGTTACTGGTCATAGTTGGGGTTCTGGCACTGATTATGACTATGCGACAATCAAGTATATTCAAGAAACACCAAGCATTAGTGAAGAGAAAGAAAATAAGAGCGAAAAGAAACTAACAAAAAAGAAAATCTATGATATTTCTGGCAAACTTGTAAAGGAAAAGAAACTAAAAAAAGGCATCTACTTTAAAGAAACCGAAAAAGGTATTAAAAAAATCTTAATTTTGAAATAAAGAATTGTTAAAATTATAGGATATGATATAATTGCATTATCTAATTTGGCAATCTCTCTGCCAATAGTTATATTATCTCTAAAAAAAATCCAATATCTTTCTTATTGACTTTTCAATATTTTGTATTATATTTTATAAAAATACAATATATTGATTATGAGATGTCCTAATTGTAATATTGATAATGACCGGGTGATTGATTCGAGACCGGTTTTGAATGGGGAAGCAATTAGAAGAAGGCGAGAGTGTTTGAATTGTGGGCAGCGGTTTACTACTTTTGAGTATATTGAGCAGATTCCTTTAATGGTAATAAAATCTGATGGTCGGCGAGAACCTTATAATCGGGAAAAATTAATCAAAGGAATTGTCCTTGCCTGTCGGAAAAGGCCAATTTCCCAAGAAAAGATTCAGGAGATTGTTAATTTAATTGAAAAAGAAATGATTGACAATAATCAATTAGAAGTCGAATCCAAATATTTGGGAGAAAGGATTTTAGATTATTTAAAAAAGATTGACGAAGTTGCTTATGTAAGATTTGCTTCGGTATATAAAAATTTTCAAAATATTGATGAATTTATTAGGGAAATAAAAAAGATTAAAAAGGAGGAAGAAAATGGCAAAGGTTAAAAATGGTATTATTTATGTAGAAAAGAATGATAAAAGAAAAGAATTTTTTTCCTTCAATAAAATTTTACAAAGTATTTATAATGCTGGCTGCGAAGTAGGTCAATTCGAAAAAGAATCTTTCAAAAAATTAACTAAAGAAATTGTCAATCTATTAGAAGAAGAAAATGGAAACGATGGCATCGTTGCTACGGAAATAATCAGGGAGACAGTAAAAAGAGTTTTGAGTTATTATGGTTATTTTGATATATTAAAAACTTATGATGAATTTTATAAACGAAAACTATTTTTAAAAGAGACTACCCAAACCCAATTTTCTTTTATTAAAGAAGTAAAGGAATCTACGGACTTTGCCTTATTTGTCCAAACTTCCCAAGAATTGATTGAAAAATGGGATAGAAATAAGATCGTGAAAGCCTTGGTTCGGGAGACTTCTTTAGATGAAGAGAGTGCCCAAGGAGTTGCTTTGGAAATAGAAGAATTTATTAAAAAAGCCCAGCCCAAAATAATAACCAGTAATTTAATTAGAGAATTAGTAAATGCCAAATTGATTGAAAAAGGGTTGTTTGAAATAAGAAAGAGACACCAAAGATTAGGAATTCCTTTATATGATGTCGAAAGAATTTTATTTTATCGGAACAAAGAAAATGCCAATACTCCTCACTGTCCGGAAGGAACTAATCTAACTTTAGCGGAAGCAATTAATAAACAATATGCTTTAGAAATGGTTTATAGCCCCGATGTGGCGGAAGCCCATATTCGTGGTGATATTCATATTCACGATTTGGGCTTCATCAATCGACCTTATTGTTCCGGACAATCAGTAGAATATGTAAAAAAATTTGGGCTTTCCCTACCCGGTGCCTTATCTATTGCCAAACCTGCTAAACATCCGGAAACTCTTTTAGCCCATATGGTAAAATTTTCTGCTGCTCTGCAAGGTCATTTTGCCGGTGCGATTGGTTGGGACGCGGTAAATATCTTTTTTGCTCCTTTTTTAGTAGGGATGTCCGATAAAGACTTATATCAACTTGCTCAAATGCTTATTTTTGAATATTCCCAACAAAATGTTGCTCGTGGTGGTCAAGCAATCTTTTCTGATTTAAATCTATATTGGGAAATTCCTAAACATTTTGAAAATACACCGGCAATCGGTCCGGGTGGTGAATACACTGGTAAGACTTATAAAGATTATTTAAAAGAAGCCCAAAGATTCTTAAAGGCAATTTTTTATGTTTATTTAGATGGCGACGGAAGTGGTCGACCTTTCTTTTTCCCAAAACCTTTGGTTCACATCACCGAAAGATTTTTCCAAACAGAAGGCTATGAAGAATTTCTATCCTTGATTTCCGAAGTGGCAAGTGAAAAAGGAAATACCTATTTTGTCTTTGACCGGGGAGAAACCGCAAAAATTTCCGAATGTTGTCGGCTGGCTTTTAAATTAGATGAAAAAGATTTAAAAGATGCTAGTGAGCCCTGGAAGATGCGTTACTGCGCCCTGCAAAATGTTACCTTAAATTTACCAAGAATTGCCTATCTTGCTAATCATAATGAGGAAATACTTTTTAATAAAATAAAAGAATTCTTTGAATTAGCAATCAATGCCCATATCCAAAAAAAGAAATTCTTAGAAAGTCTATTAAGATTAAAGGAGGAAGGTCCTTTAGCCCTATTAGCAATGGAAAGAGATGGCGAACCTTATTTACGAATGCACCGGGTTACTTATCTTATTGGAATTTTGGGACTGAATGAGATGGTTCAATATCATTTGGGAAAAGAATTATCCGATGATGAAGAAGCTTTCAAATTTGGTTTAAAGATAATTGCCTACCTTAAGTCTCTTTGCGATAAATATTCCAAAATTTTTAATATGCGTTTTGTTTTGGAACAAACACCGGCAGAAAGTTGTGCCTATCGTCTTGCTAAATTAGATATGGAATATTATCCCAACCAAACAAAAAGGGTTGTTAAAGGTAGTATCTCTAAAGATAGCATTTATTATACTAATTCTACTTATTTGAACATTGGCTTACCAATTCCTCCAATGGAAAGGGTTTATAAAGAAGGCAAATTTCACGATTTGATTGAAGCCGGTGCTTTAACCCATATCTGGTTAGCAGATACCAAACCACCAAAAGAAAGTATTAACAATTTTGTGATTAAAACTTTTTACCACACAAGAAATGCTCAAATTGCATTCTCGCCAGAATTTACTACCTGTAATACCTGTCTAAAGACTATGCGTGGGTTAAGACAAGCTTGTCCTTATTGCCAATCAAAAAATGTTGACCATATAACAAGAGTAACTGGTTATTTTTCTCGGGTTTCTGCTTGGAATAAAGGGAAAAAGCAGGAATTAAAAGACCGCTATAAGGGAATGGAAATTATTTAAATAGCGAGTAGCGCAAGATAAATCCCAAAAAGACAATTGAAATCATTGACATCAATTTAATTAAAATATTAAGCGAAGGACCAGCAGCATCTTTAAAAGGATCGCCAACAGTATCGCCAACCACGGCTGCCTTATGAGCTTGCGAACCCTTACCACCCAAATTTCCCTTTTCAATATATTTTTTGGCATTATCCCATGAGGCACCGGCATTTGCCATCATTACCGCACAAACAAAACCAGCAGTTAAGGCACCAACTAAAAGACCACAAACTCCTTCTACTCCCAAAAAAATACCAACAAGAATTGGTGCAATAATTGCCATTAAAGCTGGCAAAATCATCTCTTTTTGGGCTGCTTTCGTACAAATAGAAACCGCCTTGCCATAATCAGGTTTTGCTTTTCCTTCTAATAGACCGATAATCTCCCGAAACTGTCTTCTTACTTCTTCAACAATTTTTTGGGCTGCTCTACCTACCGCTTTCATAATCATTGAGGCAAAAGCATAAGGAAGCATTGCTCCAATAAATATTCCAGTTATCAATCGGGGATTTAAAAGAAATAAGTCTAATACTTTTTTGCCTTCACTAACAATTCTCACCTCATCACGATAAGAAGCAATCAAAGCTAAAGCAGTTAATGCAGCAGAGCCAATAGCAAATCCTTTACCGGTTGCCGCTGTGGTATTTCCCAAAGCATCTAAGGCATCGGTTCTTTCTCTCACATAAGATGGCTGATGGGACATCTCGGCATTTCCTCCGGCATTATCCGCTACCGGACCATAGGCATCGCTCGCTAAAGTTATACCTAAAGTAGAAAGCATACTAACCGCTGAAATACCAATTCCATAGAGTCCTAAAGAAAAATTATAAAAACCGCCGCTCAAATAAAAACTACTGATCACTCCACAAGCAATAATAATTACAATTGCTAAAGTGGATAACATTCCGACAGAAATGCCTTCAATAATTACTGTTGCTGGCGAAGCAGTGGATGCCGAAGCTAAACCCCTTGTGGGAAAATAAGCATCCGAGGTGAAAAATTCGGTAAAGAAACCAATACCAACTCCTGCTAATAAACCAGTAAGAATTGCCCAATAGATATTCACATAGTTATTACCCAGAACTGATTTAACTGCAAAATAAGAGAAGAAAGCAACAAAAAAAGTTGTTAAATAAATTCCTCTTCGCAAAGCAGCAAGCAAAACTTTTTGACTTGCCTTTTCTTCTGCTTGAACAAAAAAATAACCAATAATTGAAGAGATTGTTCCAATACCCGCGATTACTAAAGGTAATAAAACACCATTCTCTTTTAATCCGGCAGCGACCGATAAAGCCATTGTTGCTACGATTGAACCAACATAAGATTCGTATAAATCAGCTCCCATTCCGGCAATATCACCAACATTATCACCAACATTATCGGCAATCACTGCTGGATTTCTTGGGTCATCTTCCGGAATTCCTACTTCTACTTTACCAACTAAATCGGCACCGACATCGGCAGCCTTTGTATAAATTCCACCACCAACCCTAGCAAATAATGCTTGAGAAGAAGCTCCGATGCCAAATCCAAGCATTGTAGAAGTAATCTTTTCCATCCGGATAGCCACTTCTAATGATTGATAAACCTTAGAAAGAATAAAATACCAAATCGCTAAATCTAACAAGGCAAGCCCTACGACCACTAAACCCATTACCATCCCAGAAGAAAAAGCAATTCTTAATCCAGCATTTAATGACCTTTTACAAGCATTGGTTGTTCTTGCTGAAGAACGAACTCCTATTGACATTCCAATAAATCCCGCTAATCCAGAGAAAAAACCACCAGTAATAAAGGCAAAAGGAACAAAAATTGGTAACATTTTATTTAAGGCTAAATAAAGCAAGATAATGAAAAGAACTACGAAATAAATACTCACCACTTGATACTGTCTTTTTAAATAGGCGGTAGCACCTTCCCTAACCGCTTCGGCAATTCTGCGCATTTCTGGTTCGCCCTCATCTTCTTTAAGGATTTTGAGAATTAAAAAAATTACAAATAAAATTGCGACAATTGAACTAATTGGTGCAAAATAATACCAAATATTCATAGTTTTTATTATAATAATTTATTGAATTTTTGCAAATATTCTTTTATAATTAATTTATAATTAATTTATGAAGATATTCTTAATAATTTTTAATTTGCTTTTTAATTTAGAATACCAAGAATCTTCCAATGGTTTAATTCCTCCAAATTTGGAAGGTGGTAGATTGGAAATAGAAATGGTTGACATTAATTGTGATGGCAATTTAGATTTAATCTCAATAGGTGATCACGGCTCTCCTTATATCAACACTGACCAACATGGCATTATGGTTTGGTTTGGTGATGGTCGAGGGAATTGGCAGGTTTATATGAATGGTGATTTTGGTTACGGAGGAATTGCCTATGGCGATGTCAATAATGACGGTTTTTTAGACGTTGGTTACGGAATGCATCACAATTATTCAGGAAATGATTTTGGTGACCAATTAATGGAAGTTGCCTTAGGTGACGGAACCGGCAGAAACTGGCTTCCTTGGGATGATAGTTTAGCAACCAATGGTCAAGATTGGGGAATGTTCTCTACCGATTTTGCCGATATTAATAATGATGGGCTTTTAGATATCGGTGCTAATTCTTTTGGTGCCGATGACGGAATTCATATTTATTTAAATTTGGGTAATGGAACTTGGCGAAGGAGTTTTGGTTTTATCGGTGGCAATTCCAATATGGATTTTGTCTTTGGTGATATTAATAAAGATGGTAATATAGATTTTGCGGTTGCTCATCAATTTGGTAGTGTTTATTTTGGTGATGGAACAGGTAATTTTATTTTAGCCCACCGAAATTTACCCTCTCCTGGTAATTACTATTATTATAGCGTTGCTTTAAACGATTTGGATAATGATGGTGGTATGGATTTAGGATTCATTAATCCGCAAGGTGGTATTGAAGTTTGGATTTTTAATGAAGAAGGAGATAGTTGGGAGAATTTCTCTGGTAATTTACCCTCTACTGGTTCTTATCAGAGAATCCAACTTTTTGATATGAATCTCGATGGATTTATTGATGTTGTTGCCCAAGGTAATGGAGTTTTGAAAATATATTTAGGTAATGGTAGAGGCAATTGGCAGGAAACAGTAACGATTAATACTCCCTCTCCGGGAACCGGACAAGAATTAAAAGTTGGTGGTGATTGTGACCATAATGGCTATCCGGATATAATTTTAGTAGCAAGAGAGGGAACTTGGCCCAATGACCGAAATCGGGCAAGATTTTTTAAAGAGACATCAATACCAGAAAATTTAAATATCTTTCCAGTTTTTCCTAAAGGTTATGAAAGATTTCAACCTAACTCAGTCAATTTTATCAAATGGCTCTCATCTGTACCCAATCATCCCCAAAACCCTTCTTTTGTGAAGATTGAATTTTCCCAAAACGGACCTAACGGACCATTTACCACTGTTGTCGACTCTTTTCCTAATACCGGCTTTTATCAATGGCGAATCCCTAATCTTATAAGTAATAACTGCTATTTAAAATTTACTTTAATTACTTCCACCGATACTGTTTCGGCATTAACTAACCGTCCCTTTGCCATTGGCATCGCCAGCAGTATTAAAGATTCTGAAAACTATAAATATAAAATAAAAGTAAAAAAAATTTACGGAAACAAAATTTTTAATACCAGTGGTCAAGAAGTAAAAAAAGGAAATCTAAAAAAAGGAATATATTTTATTAAAGAAAATAAAAAAATTAAAAAATTGGTAATTATTAAATAAATATTGATTTTTAGGCAATTTATTTTTAAAATTAAATTAAAATGCTGGAAGATTTTTTAAATATTTTTGGTAATTCTTTACAATTTGGTTTTATTTATCTTAATAAAGAAGGGATTATAAAATTTGCTAATAAAAGTTTTTTTTCTCTTTCTCAATTACCAGAAGCTAATTTAATCAATAAAAATTGGTCGGAAATAATCGTCGAAGAAGATAAAAGATGGGTAGAAGAATATTTTCGGGAAAATAATAATCGCAATTTCTCTCTCGATTTTCGTATTAAAATAAATTATTTACCCATTCGCTGTTTCTTTTCACCAGTGGCAAAAGAAAAAGAAATGTTGGGCTATCTTCTTGCCTTTTTTACTTTAGAAAAAGAGAAAGAATTAGAAAGGGAAATCGCCATTTCGACAAATATTTATCACGAAATTATGGAAAATGCTATTGACGGAATCTGTATATTAAAAGAGAAAAAAATTACTCTCGCTAACCGCCGATTAGAAGAACTAACCGGTTATTCCGAAGAAGAACTTAAAAAAATAAATTTCTTTGAATTGATTAGTTCCCAAGACAAAGAGAAAATAACTTCCATAATTGAGAAACCAGAAAATATTTTTTCACCGCTCCATTTTGGAGTAAAAATTATTCACAAAAATAATTTTGAAATTGATACCGAATTGAGAATCGTTCCGGTAACAAAAAATGGTGTTGATTCTTTAATTTTGTTTTTCCGCGACATTACTCATTTAAAGGAATTAGAAAAATTAAAGACCGATTATTTTGCCATGGTTTCCCATGATTTGAGAAGTCCTTTAACAACTATTAAAGAAGCAGCGACAATTATTAAAGAAATGGTTAAAGATAAATTACCCAAAGAGGGAGAAAGGTTTTTTAACATTATCTTGGAAGAAATAATGCGCCTCTTTCATTTGATTGACAATTTAATCGAGGTTTCCCGTTTAGAAACTGGGAAAATAAGATTAAATTTTCAGCCAATTGATATTCAACAATTAATTAACAAAACAATAGAACGTTTTAACATCTTTCTTCAAAAGAAGGGTATTAAGATTGAAAAAAAATATCCTGCTTACCAAATAAAAGTAGAAGTTGATCCGGATCGTTTTTCCTCAGTAATTAGTAATCTTCTGGATAATGCTATTAAATATTCACCGGAAAACAATAAAATAATAGTTTCATTGCAGAAAATTGAACCCAATTCAGCAGTTTTAAAAGAGAGAAAAGTGAAATTCAATTTACCTTATTTGCTCATCGGAGTTAACAACCAAGGACCGGCAATTCCGAAAGAGTATCAAGAAAAGATTTTTGAAAAATTTGAAAAGGTTGAGTTAAAACCCGGAGTTAAAGGAATTGGTTTGGGTTTAACAATTGTTAAAAATATTATTAAATTACATAAAGGAAATATTTGGGTAGAAAGTAATGAGGAAAAGGGAACAACTTTTTATGTTTTAATACCATTAACTCAAAAATAAAATTATGAGTGAAAAGAAATACAAAATTTTATTAGTGGAAGATGAAGAAAATTTAAGAGAACTTTTAAAATATCAGTTAGAAAATGCCGGCTATCAAGTAATCACGGCCAGTGATGGCTTAGAGGCATTAAACCTGGCGAGACAACATAAAGTAGATTTAATTATCTTAGATCTGATGCTACCCAAACTTGATGGCTATACTGTCTGTCGTCTTTTAAAATTTAGTGAACAGTACAGAAAAATTCCCTTAATTATGGCAACCGCGCGAACAAATCCGGAAGATAAAGAAAGAGGTTTAGAAATGGGAGCCGATTTTTATCTAACAAAACCATTAAATAGCCAAGAACTTTTGAATAAAATTAAGGAGCTTTTAAAACCAAAAGAAATTCCCAAAGAAGCATAAATCTTTTGTCCCGTTTTCCTCTTTTTTTCTTTCTATTTAATTTTCTATTTTCAATGCCTCCCCTATTCTTATATGAAAAAAGGATTGAGCCAAAAGTAAAAATAAAATTTCCCTATCAGATTGAAAAACCAACAATTGTTAAAAAAACAACCGGAATAAAAAAATTAATCATCCTTTTGGTCGATTTCCCTGATCAATCTTATCGTTACGAAAAAGAAAATTTTTATCGTCTTTTTTTTAAGGAAAATAATAATTCTTTAAAAGATTATTATTATGAAGTTTCTTATGGAAATTTAATTATCACCGGTGAGGTTTTTGGGTGGTTTCATTTAAACAACAATTATCATTATTATGTTGATTCTAATTACGGAATTTACGGAAATTATCCCCATAACTCCCAAGGCTTAGTAATCGATTTAATAAAAATCTGCGATTCTTATATTAATTTTCGAGAATACGACGAAGATAACGACGGTTATGTTGACAATTTAATAATTGTCCATAGCGGACCAGGTGCTGAAGAAACCCAAGATAAAAATGATATCTGGTCCCACAAATGGGAACTTAGCGATCAAAATGCTGGCTCACCAGGTCCCTATTTAACTGATGATGGTGTTTATATTAATCTTTATACTATTCAACCGGAAAGGTTTAAAAACGGTTCTTTTATCACAATCGGTGTTTTTGCTCACGAATTTGGTCATCTTTTAGGATTACCGGATTTATATGACACCGATTATTCCACTTATGGTTTAGGAATTTTTTGTTTAATGGCGAGTGGTGGTTGGGCAAGGAAAAATGAATACGAACCGTATGGCTCTTCACCCACCCATCTCTCTCTTTGGTGTAAATATCTTTTAGGCTGGTTAGAACCGGATTCTATTCAAAAGAATTATCTAAAAGAAGTAAAAGAACTTCCCATCTCCTCTTCTACTATTTCTTCTTACGGAATAAGAATTTTAGAAAATCCCAATTCTATAAAAGACTGGTTTTTTAATAAAACGGGAAAAGGCGAATATTTTCTTTTAGAAAACCGAAGAAAAGTCGGCTTTGATAGCTCACTACCTAATGAAGGTTTATTAATTTATCATATAAATGAAGAAAAAAGTAATAATGATAATGAAAAAGAACCTCTGGTGGGAATTTTACAAGGAGATCGAGAAGAAGGATATTTGTTAAAAGATTTAGGTAGTGCGAATGATTTTTGGCAAAATGATACATTGGGAGTAAGCGACTTAACTACCCCAACAACCAATTTTTATGACAAAACTCCCAGTGGAGTAAAAATTTATAATATTAAATATCTAAATAACCTAATCTATTGTGATATTGAAATAAAGCCTTTATTTTTAGGTAAGGTCTATGCCTATCCCAATCCTTTTATTTCTAAAGAGAATTCCTATTCTTATCTAATAATTACTTATGAACCAAGTGATACAACAAAATTAAAAGATAAATATCCTTCCTTTAAAATAAAAATTTTTACCTTAGATGGTCGTTTAGTTAGAGAATTAAAAGAAATTCCCCAAGAGATAAAACCAGAAAGAAGGAGTGGATTTTGGGATATGAAAAATAAGAAAGGAAAAGAAGTAGTAACAGGGATTTATCTTTATTTAATTGAATTAGAAAGCGAAGGAATTGTTGAAAGAAAAAAAGGATTTATTACAATTATCAAATAAATATCAAACAAAAAAGGAGTTAGTATGTTCAACTTCAAAGAGAAAAGAATAATTATTACTGGAGCAGGACAAGGAATTGGTAAAGCCATTGCCAAAAAATTTGCGGAATTGGAAGCCTTTATTGCGGTTTGCGATATTAATGAAGAAACTATCCAGTTAACTGCCAAAGAGTTAGAAATCATTGGTGGAAAAAGCCTTCCCTACAAAGTGGATGTAAGTAATTACCAGGAAGTGAAAGAAGTCGTCAAAAAGATTGCCCAAGACTTTTCCGGTATCGACATTCTTATCAACAATGCGGGAATTGTCCGGGATAAGCTCTTAATAAAGATGGAAGAAGAGGATTTCCAAAAAGTAATTGATGTCAATTTGAAAGGCACTTTTAATTTCACAAAAGCAGTTTTACCCTATCTTTTAGAGAAACGTTGGGGAAGGATAGTAAATATTGCTTCCGTAATTGGTGAAATGGGGAATGTTGGTCAAACCAATTACGCAGCAGCTAAAGCCGGGATTATTGGCTTTACTAAAAGTGTTGCCAAAGAAGTTGCCGGTAAAAATATTACAGTAAATGCTATTGCTCCTGGTTTTATTGAAACACCGATGACGGAAAGTTTAAAATCAGAAATTAAAGAGAAGTATTTATCAATAATTCCTTTAAAAAGATTTGGCAAACCAGAAGAAGTTGCTTATCTTTGCTTATTTTTATGTAGTGAAATGGCAAGTTATATTACCGGCCAAATAATTAGAATTGATGGCGGACTTTTAATGGGATAAATTTTTAATAAATTAAGTAGTAGTAGAAACTGCTTTTTTCCCAGGTTTTAGTTTTATTATTTCACCTTTATATCTTATCCCTTTTCCTTTATAACTATCCGGTAGTTTAATCCTTCTAATATTGGCCGCTACTTGACCCACCAGATACTTATCAATTCCTTTAACAACAATTTCAATTAACGGTGTTTTTGGATCGTCCGGATTGGGCGCCTGCCTTATATCAACATCAATCCCTTGTGGTATCGAAAAGTTTACTGGATGGGAAAAGCCTACAAAAAGTTGAATACCTTCTTTAGTTTTTTGTACTCGATAACCCTGTCCTCTTACTTCCAATATTTTCTCAAACCCTTTAGTAACACCAATTATCATATTATTTATCAAAGCCCACATTAAACCCCGAAAATTTTTTGCTTTAGGAGATTTCTCTTTCACGATAATCTGATTGTTATCCAAAATAACATCAACCTGCGGATGAATTTTCATATTCAACTGCCCCAAAGGACCGGAAACAAAAATCTCGCTATCTTTCAACTCTACTTTCGCATTTGCCGGTATCGTTATTGGTCGTTTACCAATTGGCATAGTATAAATTATATTAAAAATTATTTTAAAGTCAATTTAAATAAAAATATTTTTAAGGAATCCTAATTTGTCGCAATTTGAATTAAAAAAAGTAGTAACCTTTTGCCCCTCTTTTTCGTTATATATATAGAAGAAAAATAAACAAAAAGGAGGAGTTTATGGTAAGAAACGCCTATCAAAGAATTAATAAGTATATCGCTAAATTAGAACCAGAAATTATTAAAGAAAGATATGAGAAATTAAAGGAGCAGATGATTGAGAATGCTATCAAAAAATACCAAGAACTCGCTGCCTTAGATAATAAAATAAAGACAATCTTAGATACCCATCCGGAAACAATACCTACCCAATATCTATATTATTTCTCTTATGTTAAGGAAATCTGGCGGCTTACTAATAAATATTCGGGCATTATGCTTTATAAACTTGTTGCGACTACTGAAAGTAAATGGGAAGCAAAAGGCTTAAATAAAGAGATAATGGAAAAATTAAGGATTGACCTTTTTGGTATTATCTTATGAGAAAACTAAAGGATATGGAATCACTGATTAAGAAAGAAATAGTAAAAAAGAAATTAAAAAAGGGGGCATTAAAGGAGTTGTATTTTCTTCTCTTAAAAGGTAAATAAGTAATCCTTTTAAATATCTTTTTAGCATTACTTTAATAAGACAGGAGGGCTTTAGTTTCTATTATAAAGGGAGCAGTATAGGAGATAGTATAGTAACTAATTTTTATTATTGATAAGAAGATAGCAAAGAAAAATATAATAAATTATGATAAGAATTGAGGGCATAATAAATTTTAAATATAAGTTTTTTAAAGTAAATAAAGGTTTATAAGATATTTATTATTAAGTTTTCTTCTGGCTTTATACTCTCTTTTTCTTATTGACTTATTTAAAATTTCCGTTATATTAAAATTAACGATGGGGAAAATAATTGCGATTGCCAATCAAAAAGGTGGCGTTGGTAAAACCACAACTGCTATTAATCTATCAGCCGCTTTATCAATGAGAAAAGAAAAAATATTACTTTGTGATTTAGACCCCCAAGCCCACGCTACCTTAGGGTTAGGGATTGATAAAAAAAATCTAAAACTTTCTGTTTATGATATTTTATTAAAAAAAGCCAATATTAAAGAAGTTATTATCAATAATATCTTTGAAAATCTTGACTTATTACCGGCTAATATTGACCTTGCTGGTTGCGAAGTAGAGCTTCCTTTTATTGAAGAGAAAGAATTTCTACTAAAAACTAATTTATCTTTAATTAGAGAGGAGTATTCTTTTATCATTGTTGATTGTCCACCTTCCTTAGGAATTTTAACCATCAATGGTTTAACAGCGGCTGATAGCGTTTTAATTCCTGTTCAACCGGAATATTATGCCTTAGAAGGAATTTCCCGACTTTTAGATACGATTAATTTAGTTAAAAAAAATTTAAATTCCTATTTAAGAATTGAAGGCATTTTAATAACGATGCATCAACCAAGATTAAATTTAACAAAGCAAGTTGAAGAGGAACTTAGAAATTTCTTTCAAGATTTAGTTTTTCAAACAGTAATTCCCCGTAGTGTCCGTTTAGCAGAAGCCCCAAGTTTTGGTAAGACAATCTTTCAATATGATATTACTTCCTTAGGTGCTCAGGCTTATCTCCAATTAGCAAGTGAAATTTTAAACCACCAGGAGAGAAAAAATGAAACATAAAGCATTAGGTAAAGGGCTTAGTGCCCTGATTTCTGAAGATACAAAAAAGGCATTAGAAAATGAAGTAGTTTATTTAAAAATTGATGAAATAAAACCAAATCCCTATCAGCCAAGAAAATTGATTGATGAGAAAAGTTTAGAGGAATTAGCCAATTCTATAAGAGAAAAAGGAATCTTACAGCCCTTGGTTGTCCGTCGGACAAGAGAAGGTTATCAATTGATTATGGGAGAAAGAAGATTAAGGGCTGCTAAAATGGTAGGACTTAATGAGGTGCCGGTAATTGTAAAAAATGTGAGTGAACCGGAAATGATTGAAATGGCACTAATTGAGAACCTTCACCGAGATGATTTAAATCCGATAGAAGAAGCCTTAGGTTATAAAAGTCTCATTGATGAGTTTAACTATACCCATGATAAAGTTGCAGAAAAGGTAGGCAAAGAACGGGCAACAATTACTAATGCCCTAAGGCTTCTGACTCTGCCACCAAAGGTAAGAGATTATTTAGCAAGTAATCTAATTAGTGTCGGTCATGCGAAAATTTTACTTTCTTTACCGGATAGGCAAAGCCAAGAAAATTGGGCAGAAAAGATAATAGAAGAAGGATTATCAGTAAGACAATTAGAAGCAAAAATCTCCTCCTTAGGAATAAAGAAAAAGAAGAAGATAAAAAAAGAAGAGAAAGACCCCTTCGTTAGTGATTTAGAAGAAAGGTTAAAAAATTTCTTAGGCACAAAGGTAAATATTTTACAAAAGACAAAAGGCGGAACAATTATTATTGAATATTATTCTGAGGAAGATTTGAATCGGATTATCAATTTAATAATAAAGTAAAAATGGAGGTGAGCGGATTCGAACCGCCGACCTTCTGCTTGCAAAGCAGATGCTCTCCCAACTGAGCTACACCCCCAATTAAAATATTATATATAAAATTAACAAAAAATCAATAGTATGTCAATCTTTTTCTAAAATCTTAATTACCCTCTCTCTTATTTCTCTTGGGTCAACTTTGCCTTCCATTCTTTTTACTACTTCACCAATTAAATAACCAATCACTCCCTTTTTCCCTTTCTTATATTTCTCAACAACCTCTTTCTCTTTTTCTAAAACTTCGCTAATAACCTTATCTAAATCTTTTTCTTTTTCTAAGGATAAGTTTTCCAAATCTTTGATACTAATCTTTTTTTCAACCAGTTCATAAAAAATTTTTTTTATATTACCCATTGGCAGTCGGTTATCCCTTAATAAATTTAAAAAACAACTAAGCTCCTCTATTTTCAAGGGAAATTCATTAATTTTAATATTCTTCTCATTTAATATTCTTAAAACTTCATTTATTAACCAATTGGTTGCCAAATTTTTATCTTTTACCAATTTCATTAAGTTTTCATAGTAATCACATAAATTTTTATCCCTAATAATTATCTCGGCGAAATCTTCTTTTATATTATATTCTCTTATTAATCTTTCTTTTCTTTCCTTGGGAAGTTCTTTTATCTCTTCTTTTATTCTTAAAATATCTTCTTCATTAATAATTAATGGTGGTAAATCTGGCTCAGGAAAATAACGATAATCTTCCTCTTCTTCTTTTGCCCTCATTATCTCAGTTCTTCTCTCTTTTTCATTCCACAATAATGTTGCCCTTACTACTTTTTCTCCTTTTTCTAATAAACTTTTCTGATACCCAATTTCGTATTCCAATGCCTGATAGACATTCCTTAGAGAATTCAAATTTTTTATCTCTCTTCTTTCTGAAGGATAATTATTATATCGTAAAGATATATTAGGTTCGCATCTTAAAT